>JAADHH010000066.1 GCA_013151955.1 Chloroflexota bacterium | reverse complement strand
AGGGGCGGGGGGCCCTATACGATTTTCATCCCTCTGCCCCTTTGCGTTAAAACAATTCTCACCCCCAAACTGAAATACACCCGACGGATGCGCCATCTTGACGACAACGATACAAAGAGGTACAATAAGCCTGTGAATGGCTTGATAACGCTTACAACAGACTTTGGTCTGGAGGATCCCTACGTCGGTATCATGAAGGGGGTTATGCTGACCATAAACCCTGCGGTGCGGTTCGTGGACCTGTCACACGGGATACGCCCCCAAGACATCAATCACGGGGCGTACGTTGTCGTTACAGCCTGTCGCTTTTTTCCTGCCTACACCGTCCATCTGGTTGTCGTCGATCCTGGCGTTGGCTCAGAGCGACGCGGTATTGCTGTGCGCACAACCCACGGTTGTTTTGTCGCTCCGGACAACGGGGTGCTCAGTCGTATGCTGGTACGAGAGGAAATGCTGGAGGCCGTCGAGTTGAGAAATCCCGCATATTGGCGCACGCCTCCCAGCACCACGTTCCATGGCCGCGACATCTTTGCTCCCGTTGCGGCACATCTGTCCCTGGGGAAGCCGCTCTCCGCTTTCGGGCCGCCGGTTACCAACCCCGTTGTGCTTCCTCTCCCCGGCCCACGTCACCAAGCGGATGGCACAATCGTGGGCACGGTCATTCACGTGGACCGCTATGGCAACCTGATTACGAACATTGCCGGCGACGACCTGTGGCCTAGAGAGGCCATCCAAGTCGAGATAGGTGGGCATGTCATTCATGCTGTGCAACAGACCTTTTCTTCCGTTCGTCCCGGTGAGCCTTTGGCATACATCGGCAGCAACGACACGCTGGAGATTGCCGTACGGAACGGAAATGCCGCGACGTTGCTGTCCGGTGCAGTTGGGGACAGGGTGACCGTGAGCTACGCGATTATCTCCCCCCAAGAAGCTCATAGAAGTTCAACTTCTCCGAGAAGTTGAACTTCCAGGAAATTAGGAAGGAACCGACGGATGGAGAAATTTCTCATCGAAGGTGGATACCCACTCGAAGGAACCGTATACCCCAGCGCCAACAAAAACGCGGCCTTGCCCATTCTGGCCGCTTCCTTGCTCACCGACCAGCGGGTCATCATCCGCAACGTCCCCCACATTCGCGATGTGTCTACCATGCTCGAAATCCTGGTGGACCTCGGCGTGGAAATCGAACACCTGGGCAAACACGACCTGGCCCTGCGCGCCAAAACGATCCGCAAAACGGCTCCGGACCGGCGATTGTGCGAGCAAATACGGGCCTCCATGCTGGTTGCAGGCCCGTTGCTGGCCCGTTGTGGTCGCGTGGAAATGCCACCACCCGGTGGCTGCGTCATCGGACGACGACGTATCGACACCCACCTGCTCGCCATGGAGGCGCTGGGGGCAAACATCGAAGTGGACACAGATTACCAGATGCGGGCCAATGGGTTTCAGGGCAAGGAGGTCTTCCTGGATGAAGCCAGCGTCACCGCCACAGAAAATGCGCTGATGGTTGCCGCTGTGGCCGAAGGCCGGACGGTGATCTTCAACGCCGCCTCCGAACCGCACGTCCAGGACCTTGCGCGGTTCCTGGTGAAGATGGGTGCGCAAATTGCGGGGATAGGCAGCAACACCCTGACCATCGACGGTGTTCGCACGTTGCAGGGTGCAGAGCATACCATCGTTCCTGACCACATCGAGGTGGGCAGTTTTATGGGCCTGGCCGCCGTCACAAACAGCAAATTTCGCATTGCCAACGTCGTTCACGATGACCTGCGGATGACTTGCCTGGTCATGGACCGGCTGGGGGTGAAGACCGAAACTGTGGGCAATGACCTCATTGTGTCGCGCAAAGAACCGATGGCCATCACGCCCGACATCGGCATGGCCGTGCCCAAGATAGATGATGGCCCTTGGCCGGCCTTTCCCGCCGACCTGATGAGCATTGCACTGGTCGTGGCCACTCAGGCTGCCGGCACCACCCTTTTCTTTGAGAAGATGTTCGAAAGCCGCATGTTTTTTATAGACAAACTGGTCGATATGGGAGCCCAAATCATCTTGTGCGACCCCCACCGAGCAGTCGTGGTGGGCCCCTCCCGCCTGCGAGGCTCCATTCTGGAAAGTCCGGACATCCGTGCGGGGATGGCCTTGCTCATCGCCGCCCTCGGTGCCAAAGGGCAAAGCATCATCGGCAATATCGGGCAAATTGATCGCGGCTATGAGCGTGTGGAAGAGCGACTGCGTGACCTCGGTGCGCACATCGAACGCATCACGGTCAAGGACCGGCCATAAGTTTGTCGGCCGGTCTATCCCTTGCGGTATGCTGCTTCGTACGCCCGGTAATGTGCGTAAATGCGCTCCAGGTATAGGCGTGTCTCTTCCACATCTATGTTCTCTACGAAAAGGTCCGTGTCCGGGTCGTCCCAACGTCGCACATTGCCCGGGCCGGCGTTGTACGCAGCCAATGCCCGCAGCAAATCCTGGTCGAAGGTGTCCAACTGGCGTGCCAGATAGTAGGCGCCAAACTCCAGCCCCACGACGGGACGATAGAGGTCGTCCGGTGCGAAGCCGGGCCTGCCAAGTTGCAGGGCAATCCAACGACCGGTATCGGGAATGACCTGGGCCAGGCCCATCGCTTGGGCTCCGGAGGTGGCCGAAGGCTCCCAGCGACTTTCTTGCCAGACCAGACTGGCCAGCAAGAGAGGATCCACCTGCTGTTTATTTGCCTGAGCGAGCAAGTCCTGCGTGAATGGCATCGGATAGACCATTCTCTGCAGAGCAACGGGCGCATCGAACAACGAAGCGGCCGGCGATAGCCACGCCACGCTTTCGGCCGCCGAAATTTGCAGGCTGTACATGCCGGCTTTTTGGAAAAAGCGAGCCAGGGCATACAATGTCCACGGGTCAGCCCGGTAGGTGTCGAGGAGGCGGTGGAATTCATCACCTGCTTCGCTGCGCAAGCCCAGGGAAAGCAATGTTTCCCCGCGCCGGAAAGTCAACGCGCTGCGCACCGCATCAGGCAGGACACCCGCCATTTGGTCGGGAACGGTCGCCGTGAGCGGTTTCGTGCTCCAGTTTTGAATCCACGATTCCAGAGCCTCTCGCTCCGCAGGAGAAATGCCTGCACTATGCATCGGTTGCGGGAGGACTGTAAGTTTGCGGCCACTCAGACGGTCAGCGGCCTGCCGGCCGTAGTAACTCTCCGGAGCTGCCTGCACCGCTTCGCGCCAGATGGTGTGCGCCTCTTGGATCGATCCACCGGCATCCGCGATCTTGCCAGCCCAAAAGAGCGCCTTTGCTCGCAAATCAGACGGGGCATATTCCGCAGCCAGCCGTTGCCAATCGTCCCGCGCACCGGACGTATCGCCGGCCCGGTACCGGATCATGGCCGCACGATCCAGCGCCTCATCGGCTCCTTTACTGCCTGGGTACTGCGTCACAAGGGCTTCGTAAGCCGTGGCCGCGTCGGCGGTTCGGCCCTGCCGTTTCAACAGTTCCGCAGCCTTCCACAGGCCCTCCGGAGCCAGACGATCCTCCGGGTTCTTTGCAGCCAACAGGCGATAGGCAGCCAAGGCCTTGTCCAGGTTCCCCATTTCAGCGTAGATGTGGCCCTTCTCTAACTGGGCCTTGCCGGCCAGGGTACTCCGCGGGTAGGCGCGCAACAACGCATCCAGCGCACGGAGAGCGCTGCCCGCGTCATCTTGCCGGTCGTAGGCCAGGGCAATGTGAAACTGCGCGTTGGGTGCGTAGGGCGCTTCCGCATCTTTGAGGTAGCGTTGAAAGAGGGTAATGGCCAGCTTCTCCTGGCCGTTGTAGAATTGGATCAGGCCCTGTTGAAAGGGATTGACCTGGTACTGCACAGCCTGCAATTCTGCCAGCGCCTTTGCGGCGTGTTCGGTGGCCGGGTATTGCACGACAATGGCCGCAAAGCGCTGCCAGGCCTCTTCATCACGTCCCAGTCCTTCCAGGGACAGGCCGGCCTTGTACATCATTTCCGCACGGTAATAGCCAATCTTGGCTCCGGCCAACACGCGATCATACCAGGTCAGGGCCGGCTCGTATTCTTTTTGCTCGAAATAGTAGTCGGCGATCTTCTCCGCGGTGAGTGTGCGCCAGACGCGATCCACGTCGGGGTCGGCCACAATCCGTTTGTACTGGCGAATGGCACTGTCTGTCTGCCCCAAGGCCTCATAGGCTTCGGCCAATCTTCCGGCGACATAGGGGGCAATGTCATCCTGCAGTTCGTCGAAAGCGCGGAATTGTGTCAAGGCCTCCGGCCAGTCACCCGATTGGCGGGCTATTTCGCCGAGGAAGAAGTGTACCTGCGGAACCCGGTCGCTTTTTGGGTACTTGCGCAGGAAGCTTTGCAGCGTTTCGGTGGCCAGAACGGGCTGGCCGGAGAGAATCTGGGTCTCACCCAAATGGAAGAGGGCATCCATCGCTGCCGGATCATCCGGCTGCACGAGGATTTCAGCGTACTGGGCTACCGCGCCATCGTAATCGCCGGCGCGTTGCCGCTCCTCCGCCGCGCGCAGGCGTTGGGATGGCGGCGGCGTTACGGTCGGCGAGGGGGCAGCCGTCGGCACAACGGTCAGCGTGGGTCTTGGCGTGAACGTAGGTACGCGCGCAGGGAGCGTCCGCAGGGCGGGCGTGGCGGATGGCGGCGGCGCAGCGTCCGGTTGCCCAGCCGTGGTGCAGCCGACCAGCAGGGCGATTGCCAGCAGTGCCGTCGCCCATTGTGACGTTCGTTTGATCACGGCGACTCTGTTTTGGAAATAAGTGTCATGTGTCACGTAATCCGTAAAACGTAAAACGTGATGCGTGATGCGCAATACGTTTCACGTCTTCACGTTTCACGGCCCGCCATTTTCATCCTTGGTGGCGTGCAACCGCCCATGGGGACTAATACGCGGCCAGTCGCCGCATGGCTTTGGCGATTTTCGCCGCATTCGGCATGAAGTATTCCTGGAGAGGGGGACTGTAGGGCACCGCCGGCGCTTCCGGTGGCGCTACGCGCACGATCGGGCCGTCCAGATAGTCGAAGGCTTCCTCGCTAATGACAGCGGCAATTTCTGCGCCGATGCCCATGATCTTGTTGTCTTCGTGGACGATCATCGCTTTTCCTGTTTTACGCACGGCCTCCAAAATCATTTCTTTGTCCAGCGGACGCAAGGTGCGCAAATCCACCACTTCCACACTGATCTGCTCGGCCGCGACTTCTTCGGCTGCCCGCAACGTTTCCTGGAGCATCAGGCCATAGCTGAAAGCGACAAGGTCGGTACCCTCCCGGCAAACAGCGGCCACGCCAATGGGCACCACATAATCTTCGTCCGGCACTTCGCCCTTGACCAGCCGGTAGGTTTTCTTGTGCTCAAAGTAAAGGACGGGGTCTTCGTCCCGGATGGCTGCTTTGAGCAGTCCCTTGGCATCGTATGGCGTACCCGGCACGACTATCTTCAGGCCGGGCACATGGGCGAAGAACGCTTCCACGCTCTGTGAATGATAGAGTCCCCCGCCAATCCCACCGCCATACGGCGCGCGAATGACCATCGGGCAAGTCCAGGTCCCTGCGGAACGGAAACGGAAGCGCGCGGCCTCGTTGACAATTTGGTCGAACGCGGGATGGATGAAGTCGGCGAACTGGATTTCGGCCACCGGCCGCATCCCGTTCAGGGCCAGGCCAATCGCCACCCCGATGATTCCCAGTTCGGCCAGTGGCGTATCCATACAACGGTCCTCACCGAATTCGTCGATCAAGCCCTCTGTGACCTTGAACACGCCGCCCCGCCGGCCTACGTCTTCTCCAAGAACTAAGACCCGGTCATCGCGTGCCATTTCTTCCTGCAATCCGTCGTGGATCGCTTGCAGTAACATTTTTTCTGCCATAATGTTATCCCACCTCCTCATCGAGGGTAAAAACTGACTGGTAAGTTTCTTAATCGCCGTAGTAAACGGGACGAATGGCGTTCTTCAGGTCTGGAAATGGTGCCTGTCGTGCAAATTCCGTCGCTTCATCCACTTCGGCAATGGCCTGTGCCTGGAGTCTCGCTTCCGACTCTTCGTCCAGCAAATTATTCTCGTACAGGAATTTGCGGAAACGGATGATGGGGCCTTTCTTCTTCCAGCGCTCTACTTCTTCCCGGCTGCGATACAAGCGGTCGTCGTCGTCGCTGGAGTGCGGCACAATGCGATAGGTCTTGGCTTCCACCAGGGTGGGGCCGCCACCGCTGCGCGCGCGCTCGGCCGCTTCCCGCACAGCCTTGTAGACAGCAACGACGTCGTTCCCATCTACGGTTACACCGGGCATTCCGTATCCCACCGCTTTGTCCGACACATTTTCAATGGCCATCTGTTTGCTTTGGGGCATGGAGATTGCGTACTGGTTGTTTTGGCAAAGGAAAATAACGGGCGCTTTGTGTACGGCTGCAAAATTGAGGCCCTCGTGGAAATCTCCCTTGCTCGTGGCTCCTTCGCCAAAGCAGACGATGGTCACCACGTCTTCCCCGCGCAATTCGTTGGCCAGGGCAATGCCGACTGCCTGGGGGATTTGCGTGGCCACGGGACTGGACTGGGAGACAATGCGCAACCGGCGATGGCCGTAGTGTGCCGGCATCTGTCGCCCCCCGCTGGCGGGGTCCCCTTTGCGCGCAAAGAGGCCCAGCATCAACTCACGCGGTGTCATGCCCCACGCCAGGACGAAGGCGTGGTCACGGTAGTACGGGAAGAGGAAATCGCGCTCCCGGTCCATGGCGAAAGCTGCCCCCACCTGAATGCCTTCCTGCCCCATACCGGAAATGTGAAAAGCTACTTGGCCCTGACGTTGCAGTACCCACATCCGTTCGTCCAGCGTGCGGGCCAGCACTATCTGGTAGAACATCTCATGCAGCGTTTCTACGGGAACATCCATTACAAACTCACCTCCCTGTGAACTTGGGTGAACGTCGTCGTCCACCAAGGTTTAATATACTGGAGTCTGCCGGCTCTTTGTCAGGCAGCCAAGCGAGCCGCCTCGCTCTGTTCGTGCGCATGATACGAGCTGCGCACCAGCGGGCCGGCCTCAACATGTTGGAAGCCCAACTCCCGCGCCTCTTGGGCCAGGCTGAAGAATTCGTCGGGGGAATAGTATCGTTCCACCGGCAGATGGTGCGCGGACGGTCGCAAATATTGTCCCAGAGTCAGCACATCGCAACCCACAGCCCGCAAGTCTCGCATGGTTTGCACGAGTTCCTCGCGCGTCTCGCCTACGCCCACCATCAGCCCCGATTTCGTAAGCATTCCGGTGGCCCCCCATGATTGGGCTCGCTCCAGCAGCGTCAGCGATTGGCGGTAGCGTGCTTTCGGACGAACGCGCGGGTAGAGGCGAGGAATCGTCTCGGTGTTGTGGTTGAGGATGTCGGGTCGCGCATCCAGCACAAGGCGCAAGGCCTTCGCATCCCCCTGAAAATCTGGAATGAGCACTTCTGTGCCACACTGCGGAAGGTGCGCCCGGATTTGTTCAACCGTGCGGGCAAAAATGTGCGCGCCGCCATCCGGCAGATCGTCGCGATTGACCGAGGTCAGGACGGCGTGGCGTAATCCCATTCGAGCTACGGCCTGGGCCACCCGTTCCGGTTCTGCTTCGTCCAACGGAGCCGGTTTGCCTTTGGCAATGGCGCAGAAGCGGCACCCTCGCGTGCAAATGTCACCTAGCAACAGAAAGGTGGCGGTGTGATTCTGGAAACATTCGCCAATGTTTGGGCATCGGGCTTCCTGGCAGACGGTGTGCAGCTTCAGTTCGTCCAACATTTTCGTCAGGCGAATGTAGTTTGGCCCGCCCGGAGCGCGGACTCGAAGCCAGGAGGGGTGCTGTCTGGTTTTGCGAATGGTTGGCGGTGGCTGTGGAGCGGCTTTGTTGTACAACGTCACCTCTGGCATGATCTGCCTTTCGCGATTGCGTTCGATGCGGCGGAAGCGGCATGTTTTGGCCAGATGGTGCGGCCTCGCTGCCGCCGTCTTCACCTTTGTCCAATCAAATTGTAGCACACTCGTCGTGCTTTGTCAACGGCTTCGTTATTGGGGGCTTGCGCAGCAGGTCGCCGCAAGCCACGAAATGTAGGGGGAAGGGAAAGGCGAGGGGATACCCCTCGTACTCCCCCCAGGCATTCGCTGCGCATGCCCTATTGGGGGTGTCCGTCAAAGTTTTGCGTTTTGGGTTGGTCAAGGGCCGGCCTGGACGCGCCGGAATGGGGATTCCGGTGCTACGGTCAGACGTAGCCCTGGAATCCCCATTCCAGGGCGATGGAACTTCATCACATCCCTGACCACGTCGATTCCGACTCGAGTAGCCGGCGGTAGGCGTTCGCCCAAAGCGAAGGGGCGCGCACATATTTCGTCACCGTGATGTCCGCAAAGTGCGGCAACAGCGTGGCCAGCCCGACGGGCAATCGTTTCCAACGCCCGGTCCTGATGATCACTTCCAACTCGTCGGCCGCGCGGGGCACCCAGGCCCACTCGCGCCGAAAACGGTCCGCCTTCACGAAGTAGTTGCGCTTTTCCCAGGCCACAGCCGTCTGGTCGACACTACGGTCGATTTCCCGCAAGGAGAGGACAATCAATGCTGCCAGGTCTTTGCTTTCCTCGTCTACCTCCGGCTTTTCCATCAGGTGGCGCAGTGCTTCGGCAATCGTTCGGCGATGTCGGTTTCGTTTTTGCCCAGGACCATCTGTGTTTACGATACGGCTCATGCCTTTTCTTTCTCCTTTGGCCTTCTTGAAAACGGGCTTGTATCTGTTCTGCTCTGCCTGGAGGGCTTCCAGGCGATCTCCATTTCCCTGTAAACCGCCTGGGAGTGTAGCGCAGAGAGGGCGATTTGTCAATTGGCGAGGGTGAACGGGTGCATTTCAATTTTGGGGGCAGGGTAAGGATTCTACCGCAAAGCCGCGCGGCAAACCACACACCATCCTCTTCGTTCCCCTCCCCCTCGCAGGGGGAAGGGCTGGGGGCGGGGGCCCCTATACGATTTTCATCCCTCTGCGCCTTTGCGTTAAAACAATTCTCACCCCCAAACTGAAATACACCCGAGCGAATTGTCCCACTTGACGTTTTGCGGCAAGTATGGTATATTAGTAGTGGCTCTTACATTTCTTGTAGGAGAAATACGTATAGCATCGAAACAGTGCTGGAGACCGTCTGGAATAATCCACTTGCTAAAGCCGAAGGAGAATCTTCCCCTCGTTTTCCTCGCGTTCGCTTCTCTGCGTGACGGGAGCTGTACGGATTGAGGAAGTACCTTTCTCTCTTGGAGACATAACACACGCGGCAAGAAGACGACGGTGCAAGAGAACCGTTCTGGTGCAAGATTAGGAGGAACATACCCTATAAGCAATCGACAGCGATACCGCATCAACGACCAGATTCGTACATCAGAAGTGCGCCTGATTGACAGCGAAGGAAAGCAGGTTGGCGTTATCTCTGTTGCTGAAGCCATTGATCTCGCACAACGTTCGGGGCTGGACTTGGTCGAAGTTTCTCCCAACGCCAACCCTCCTGTCTGCAAGATCATGGACTTTGGCAAGTTCAGGTATGAGCGGACAAAGCGGGACAGGGAAGCAAAAAAGTCCCAGAAGGTAACAGAGGTCAAGGTCATCCGCCTGCGGCCCAAAACGGATAAATACCACATCGGCTTCAAACTCAAACGGGCACGCAAGTTTCTGGAAAAAGGGGCCAAGGTAAAACTGCAAGTCATGTTCCGTGGACGTGAGATCACACATCCAGAACTTGGACGGGAACTATTGAGGGTCTCTGCTGAAGAGTTGGCAGATGTCGCCATCGTGGAACAAGGCGCCCGTCTGGAAGGTCGTAGCATGTTCTTGCTGTTAAGCCCCGACAAAAAGAAGTAGCGGTATCCATTCTCAGACCTGCTTGACCGACTGTCGGAGCACACGGTTCGTTCCTTGAGCCTGCTCCGCATCATTTGTGACGGCGGGGTTTGAGTGCCCATACGATTTATTAAGGTTACACAGAGTTCGATAGAGGAGTAGAGACTGGTGCCGAAAATCAAAACGCACAAAGCGACCGCAAAGCGGTTCCGAAAAACAAAATCAGGCAAGCTGATGCGCGTGCACGGAGGGAAAAGTCACCTGCGTCGCCGCAAAGCCAAGCGCGTGAAACGCAAGTTTGACCGGGCTATAGAAGTAACGGATAAAGGGTCCCAGAAGCGTATTCGCAAACTGGCCCCATACCTGTAGGAGCGAGGTAAAACACAGTGACCAGAGTCAAAGGCGGGACAGTCACGCGGCGCCGCCATAAGAAAATCTTGAAACTTACGAAAGGGCAATATGGCTCGCGCCATTCCCTGACCCGTCGTGCCAACGAGGCTATGCTGAAATCGCTGTCCTACGCCTATCGCGACCGCCGAAACCGCAAGCGCGATTTTCGTCGTCTGTGGATCACGCGAATCAACGCCGGGGTACGTCAGCACGGCATGTCATACAGCCGATTTATGCACGGTTTGCAGAAGGCCGGCGTTGAACTGAACCGGAAGATGCTGGCTACGATGGCCGTCTACGATGCGGAAGGCTTCGCACAACTTGTGCAGTTGGCAAAGGAGCAAATCGCTACCCCCTCAGCATGATCCATAGCCTCACAAACACGAAGGTCAAGCTCGCACGCGCTCTGCGCCGGCGTGCTGTTCGGCAACGTGAAGGGCTGGTGATTGCAGAAGGCGTACGTTTGATCGAAGAGATTCTAAGGACAGGTGTTCAGCCTGTCCTCTCTTTTTGTACGGAAGCGGGACAACAAGACCCGCGAATGGCCGGCCTGTCGCAAAGCTACGGCTGGAAACCCTTGCTCACGACGCCTGCCGTCATGAAGGCGATGTCCGATACAGTTTCTCCACCCGGCCTTTTGGCTGTGTTCCCCATGCCCCAACTCTCAATCCCCACGCATCCGACATTGCTCCTTGTCCTGGACCAGGTGCGCGAGCCAGGCAACGTGGGCACTATCCTGCGCGCGGCGTTGGCCGCCGGTGTGGACGCCGTCATGCTCGCGACCGGGTCGGGGGATGCGTACAACCCCAAAGCACTGCGTGCCGGCATGGGCGCGCACTACCGGCTGCCCATCGCTCAGAATTTGCAGTGGGACGAAATCCGCGCAGCGCTCGGCTCCGTGCAGACCATCCTGGCCGATCCCCACGCCGCGACATCCTACGAAGCCCTTGATTGGCGGCAACCGAGTGCGCTAATCGTCGGGGGCGAGGCCTTCGGAGCCGGCCAGCAGGCCGTGGAACAAA
>JAADHH010000113.1:2602-16688 GCA_013151955.1 Chloroflexota bacterium | reverse complement strand
AACGTGACAAGGCATGTAGACGAATGTTGGCTTTGAGACATCCACCGAAAGTGCCTGGCACCTGATTTGCCTCATGGGGCTGAGTAGTAACCTCGTGAGAAAAATATGTTACACGTTGCGCAACCCGTTGACAATTGATCATTGACCGTTGGCCGTTGACAATTAGGATTTGCCTCTTGCCATTTATCCTCCGAACGCGCGGCCCATGAACATGCTGCTCAGGAAAGTGGGGATCACCGTCAAGAGCGCGCCACCGACCCAGGTGGCCAGTACAACGGCCAGCGATTGGCGGCGTGAGAAGCCGGCCACGACGGCCACGGCCACAGTGAGCAAGAACATTCCCCACAGCCAGAAGATGTCTATCCCGGCCAGGAACACGTACAACGGATTCTGGCTGTCTTTCAGCAAGTTGCCGGAGGCAACCAGCCAGGAGAGACCCTGGTTGCGCACCAGGCTCCCTGATATCAATACGAAGCCGGCCATGACCAAGTTGCGCAAAGCGTGGGGGATGGCGGCCCAACTGACGGCGGCAATCATCTGGCCGGGTTTGCTATTCGCGCCCAGCATCATCACCACAAAGTGCAGGATTGCGCCCCACAGGACCCAGCCGATGAGGGTCAACAGGGTTCCGCCAATCACGCTGGAGAGGGCTATTTGCGTTGTGCCGGGGGTTGTCATGACCTGGGCGGCGGCCTGGGCCTGTTGGGCCGGCAACTGGGCGATGCGCTGCTGGATGAGTTCGCCGGCCAGCTTGGCCGACAACGGCGCTGAGATCAGCCCGTAGAACACGATGCTTGCGAACATCACGGCGAACGGGACGAGAATCAGCCGGCGAGGGCCATCACGTACCTGTGCGAAGACTCCGGTGGGGCGGTCTATCAGGTTGATGAGCAAACGAAAGGGGTTCATCTTCTCCTCCGTACGATGAGCAAAAGCACGATCGAACTGTCGCGACCACTACGGGTCGGTGAGAAACGCGCGTCTAACTGTGGCAATGATACCATGATTTGAACGCGAACGCAAAACCTTGACGGACACCCGTCGCCCACCCAAAAGTTGATTGACCGGTCGGCCTGTGGTATAATGGGGGAAGGATAGCCAACACGATGATACTCCTTGGACTGACAGGCCCGATTGCCTGTGGCAAAACAACTGTGCTGCGACTTTTGGAAGCGCGCGGCGCGAAAGTCATTGATGCCGATGCCCTGGTACACGAACTGATGGCACCCGGACAAGCGGTTTGGCACAGCATTGTAACCGAATTCGGGCAGCAGATTTTACACCCGGACAAAACGATTGATCGCAAACGGCTGGGTGCGCGTGTCTTTTCCGACAAAGAAGCCATGCGCCGGTTGGAACGCATTGTCCATCCAGCTACGATAGCAGAAATTGAAGATCGCCTGCGCTCCTTCCGGAACGAGAAAGTTCCTCACAGCCAGAACGCAGTCGTCGTGCTCGAGGCCATCAAGCTCATCGAAGGGGGGTATCACAGGCGTTGCCACGCGGTTTGGATCGTCACCTGCGATCCAAACCGGCAGATCGAACGGTTGATGACCGTGCGCAACCTCTCTCGCGAAGACGCAGAGACCCGCCTGCGGGCGCAGGCCGGCTGGAGCGACAAGATGCGATACGCAGACGTCATTATTCGCAACGACGGTACACGCAAACAACTGGAGGCAGCGGTAGACGCTGCGTGGAGCCGGTTGCTCGCACAAGATTAAGGAAACAGAATCATGATACGCGAATTCATGGACCACCATCCCCTTGTAACCAGTTGGATTGGCCTGGCCCTGGGCATGGTCATCATCTTGCTTTGGGCGGCGAAGGATGTGAGTCTTCTGCCCAGCCAACGTCTGTGGATGATCATCGCCACCATCGGATTGGCCGGACTGTGCGTGTGGATCTTGCGCTGGGAGGAGTAGCGCCAAATGGTAGAATGGCTCACAATGGGTCGCCGCCAGGGATTGCGCGGGTTGCGTCCCTTCAATCCGGCACGCGACCTCGGAACGCTGGCCGACCTGATCGAGGTGGCCTTTGCCGAAGATTTGTCGTTCGGCGGGAGCTCCACCGTGGACGAGATTCGCTCCCTGCGGTGGATGGGCCCTCTCGTCGGCCTGCTGGGCATCACCAGCAGCCTCTTCCGCGACCTCTTCGCCGGCTACGTCTGGGTCGAAAACGGAAAGGTGGTGGGCAATGTCACCATCAGCCAATCCCGCAACTATGCCAACGAGTGGATCATTAGCAACCTGGCTGTCTATCCCCAGTACCGGCAGAAAGGCATTGCCCGTCACCTGATGGGAGCGGCCATCGAGCACGCCCTGAAGCGGGAGGCGGATTGGATCAGCCTCCTCGTCCGTTCCGACAACGCGCCGGCAAAAGCGCTCTACCGCAAATTCGGGTTCCAAATCCTCGATACATTTTCCGAAATGCACGTCCGATATTTGTCTCCACCTTCTGCCTCCACCCCAGAACCTGACTACACCATCACAGACCCAGACAGGAACAGGTGGGAGGACGTTTACACGCTGGAGAAACTGGTCGTTACCCCTTCCTTGCAGCAGATGCGGCCGCTAGACCCCGATGAGAGCATAACCCGTTGGGCCCCGGGATGGCTGTCGCGGGCTGGAGAGATTCTGCAAGGAGGATGGTCCCGAAGGCGATGGGTGCAACAAGGGCGCGAATTGGTTGCTGCTGCCAACCTTACGCTCAGTTTGGGGAGCGATTCGCACATAGCCTCCTTCCTCATCCACCCAGATCACCGGGGAAGCGTCGAACACCTGCTGGCGGCCATACTGGTGCAACTTACCGCACATGCTCCTCACCGGTATGTCGTCGCAAATGTGTCTACCAACTACCCGCACCTTATCAAAGAATTGGAAGAAATCGGGTTCAAAGTAATTCGTGAGCTGGACATCATGGGCGCTCCCATGCAACATTAGCAACCTGAAACGTTACTGCTCAGGCAGGCCCCCTACCCCCCTAACTTTTGGGGGAATGTGCTCCCCCAGAATTGGGGCTGGGGGGTGTTCCCCAGGTGATTGAGAAGTTACTGTTAATTCGTGGCGAGATGCCTCTTTGGTTCCGGCTTGTCCGGGTTAGGAGAGCCCTTTGGAAAAACACGATACAATCGTCATTCTGGACTTTGGCTCGCAGTATAGCCAACTCATCACCCGTCGCGTTCGTGAAGCGCAAGTTTACTGCGAGATGCTCCCTCACGACGTGGCTCCGGCCACACTCGAAAAGCTGAACCCGCGCGGATACATCCTGAGCGGCGGGCCGGCCAGCGTGTATGCCCCGCACGCGCCTCCCATCCCGCGCTTTGTCCTGGAGAGTGGCCGTCCCATCTTGGGAATCTGCTATGGCATGCAGTTGTTGGCCCACCAATTGGGCGGCGCGGTGGCGGAGTCTGCCAAAAGGGAATACGGCTTTGCCCGCCTGCACCCTGCGAAAGGTTCGGAGCTGTTCGCCGGCCTGCCCCCCGACCCGCAAGTCTGGATGAGCCACGGTGACCGGATTACCCGGCTCCCTCCGGGCTTCGAACCTATCGCCACCACGGACAACGCCCCCATCGCCGCCATGGGTGACCGGCAACGCAACCTGTACGGCCTACAATTTCATCCCGAAGTCGTTCACACCCCCGACGGGCCGCAGATCATTCGCAACTTTCTTTTCCGCATTTGTGAATGCGAGGGATCCTGGACGCCCGGGTCTTTTGTGGAAGAGCGCGTCGCCGAAATCCGCGAAGAGGTAGGCGACCGGCGCATACTTTGCGCCTTGTCGGGCGGAGTCGACTCGGCCGTGGCGGCCACCCTGGCCGCGAAAGCCGTAGGCCACCAACTCACCTGCGTCTTCGTAGACCACGGGATGCTCCGTCAGGGAGAAGCCGAACGCAGCCTGCGCCTGTTCGACCAGCACATAGATGCCAAGGTGCTCGCCGTGGATGCCAGCGAGCGGTTCCTCCGGCGTTTGCGCGGCATCGTCGCCCCCGAAGAGAAACGGCGTATCATCGGCACGGAGTTCATCCGCGTGTTCGAAGAGACGGCCAAGAGCTTGGGCGATTTCCACTTCCTGTTGCAGGGGACACTCTATCCCGATGTCATCGAGAGCGCCGGCCCCCAGACCGCGGCCACGGCCGCCAGGATCAAGACCCACCACAACGTGGGGGGGTTGCCCGCCGATATGAAGTTCAAGCTCATCGAACCGCTGCGATACCTCTTCAAGGATGAGGTGCGCGCCGTGGGCAAGACGCTCGGTCTGCCCGACGAAATGGTCTACCGCCAACCCTACCCCGGCCCGGGGTTGGCCGTGCGCTGCATCGGTGAGATCACGCCGGAGCGGCTGGCCCCCCTGCGCGCGGCCGATGCCATCGTTCGGGAGGAGATCGAGGCGGCCGGCCTGGGCCGGGAGGTGTGGCAATACTTCGCCGTCCTTACGCCGGTGAAAAGTGTCGGGGTGATGGGGGATGGCCGGACGTATGCCAACCTGGTCGCCGTGCGCGCGATCACCAGCGAAGATGGCATGACCGCCGACTGGGCACGTCTCCCGCACGACTTGTTGGCCCGCATCTCCAGTCGCATCGTCAACGAGGTAGCCGGCGTCAACCGTGTGGTCTACGATATCAGCAGCAAGCCCCCGGCGACAATCGAATGGGAATAGGTTCGTGCCCCATCATGGTTGCGGCGCGAAAAGCGAGAAGTCGTACTTTCCGCCGGCGTTCCAATACGTCCAACCCGCGCTGCCGGCACGCTCCGCGGCCTTTCGTTGGATCAGGAGTTCGTCCCGGCCGTAGGTGACGCCATTCAAGGAGTAGTGCTGCAACCACGGACGAACGACCGTTTTCGTGCGGCTGCGGGCTTTGACCACACTGCGAAATACAACATCATACGGGTGAAGACTGGGGTTCTCGAAGCCCATGCTGCCGGGAGCGAAGGTGGAAGGATATACCATCGGGCACAAATAGTCCACGTACGGAGCGATGTTCTCGATATCCTGACCGATGCCCATTTCGCCATTCACCCACGGAACCAACCCAAAAACATCGACTGAAGTGAACACCGGATACCGGCGCAAGGCGGTGGATAGACGCGACACAAAGTCGCCAATGGTGGCACTGCGAGTCTCCGCCGTGTTCTCCTGACCGAACACGATGTTGTGAATATCTCCATCGGAAGGGAAACGCACGTAGTCGAATTGAATCTCGTCGAAACCGAGGCCGGCCACCTCTTTGGCGATGGCGATGTTGTAGTTCTGTACCTCAGCGCGGAACGGATTGCCCCAGGCCAGGTTCTCTTGATCGCGCCAAAGTGTGCCATCGGCGCGCAGCGTGGCCCATTCCGGGTGGGCCACGGCCAGCGGCTCATCCTTGAAAATGACCAGGCGGGCCACCACGTAGATGTCACGCCGGTGTGCATCCCGCACAAACTCGTCAATATCCACCAGTCCCGCCTGCGGTGCGCCGATCTGTTGGGCCAGTGGGACCTTGCTGGCGTAGGCCAATCGTCCCCGATCCCCTTTGATGTCGACGACAATCATGTTCAACTCTGTGTGCTGCACGGCGTCCATGATCTCGCGGACGCGGCGGGCGCTGGCCAACAAGCCGAAGGGGATATACACGCCCTTGGCATGAAAGGGCCGCAACCGGAAATCGGCGGAGAGGGCTACCCCCCGTACAAAATAGCCAAGCCGGTATCCGGGGACTTTGACGCGCAAGTGCGCACTGGCATCCAAATCGGGGAAACGAAAGAACCCTTGCGAATCGGTCTGCACAAACCGCCCCCTTCTGTCATAGACCAGGGCATTGGCCAGCGGCGTACCGGTCGAAGCGTCGGCCACTTTGCCGGAGAATTCCCGTGGTCGCAAAGAGACACGCTTCGCCCGCTCCCCGAGATAGACGAACGAAGCGGGCAGGTAGCCGGTCGCCGATACATGAATCGTCGGTGCGGGGGAACGTACAGCGAGTGAGACCCGGCCCTGCGCATCGGTGCTGGCGATGCGTCCCTGCACCCGCACTGCCGCATCCCCCACCGGCGAAGCCGTGAGGGCATCCACCACGAGCACACGCAAGACGCCATCGGGCGCACGCCGGATCGGGAAGGCAGCATCGCCCCCCTCAATCGGGAAGGCGTGGGCCGGCATGGCAAACAGGAACACTGTCCCCAGCGTGATGAGAACGATCCACCCGCGGATTTGCCGGTTCAAAGAACTTGCCCTTTGTTCGCCACTACGATTGCCGCCATGCAGCATTGTACCACGAGGACCGTCTATCGTCAATCGGCAAGAGCAGGGCATGAATGAATGGGTGCATTTCAATTGGGTGTGAGAATTGTTTTAACGCAAAGGCACAAAGGCGCACGAATGAAAATCGTGGGACGTGAAACGTGAAGACGTGAAACGTATTGCGTCTTACGCATCACGTTTTACGTTTTACCTGACACCTGACACGTTATTTTCATAACAAGGTAAACTCTACGCTCTCGGCGTTTCTGCGGTAGAATACTCGAACCCGCCCCCCAAATTGAAATGCACCCAATGCCACAGCCAGGGTTGAACTTCTCACCAATCTGTGGTATCATCGTACCTGTTCAGGGGTGTCATTGCGTGAGGAGGTGAGGTGTTGGGGAACCCGGGCCGGTTTTACCATCCAGTTCGTGTGCGCTTTGCCGAAACGGACATGCAAGGCCACGTTTTTTTCGGCAATTACTTTACCTATTTTGACGTGGCCGCGATGGAATACATGCGCGCCATTGGCTATGGCTACTACACCATGATCGAAGAGGGGGTAGACATGGTTTACGCCTCCACGCGCTGCGACTACAAAGACCGCGCTTTTTTCGACGAGACTCTGCACGTCTTTGCCCGCATAGCACGAATTGGGAATACGAGCTTGCATTTCGCCTTCGACATCCGCGAAGCGAAGAGCCGTCGCCAGGTGGCCCAGGGCGAGATCGTCGCCGTGATGGTAGATGCCCAAGAGATGCACCCGATTCCGGTGCCCGCCACGCTCCGCAAAGCAGTGGCGGCATTCGAAGGGGGCGCAGCAAACGGGATGGAGGAGAACCCATGATCCCCCGCTATTTACACATGAGAAACTTCATGTGCTATCGAGGAGACGAAAACGAGCTCGATTTCTCCGGCATACATCTGGCCTGTTTGGCCGGCGAGAACGGTCACGGAAAATCGGCCCTCCTGGATGCCATGACTTGGGCCCTTTGGGGAAAATCTCGGGCCCGCAGGGACGACGAACTGATTACCCAAGGCGAAACCGAAATGGAGGTTCAGCTCGACTTCCAACTGGGCGACAACACCTATCGCGTGGTCCGTAAACGTTCCCGCCAGGGCCAGGGACGCTCGGCGCTCGACCTGCAATTGCAAAAAGACGACGTGTTTATACCCCTCACCAGCGACACGTTGCGCGCCACACAAAGGGAAATCATTGCTCTCCTACGCATGGACTACGAGACGTTCATCAACTCGGCGTTCCTTTTGCAAGGTCGCGCGGATGAGTTCACCACAAAACCGGCCGGCGAGCGCAAACACATTCTTGGCGAAATCTTGGGGCTTGGCTTCTATGAAAAATGTGAGGAACAGGCCAAGAAGCTGGCCCGAGAATGCGCAGCCGAAGTACAAGAACTGTCGGGCGCTTTGCAACAGATGAAGCAAGAAATGGAAAAGGAGCCACTGTACGTTGCCGAAGCCGCTGAAGCAGAAGAAGCAGAGCAAACCCTGCGCCAAAAGTTGGAGCCGGCGGAAGAGACCCTGCAAGCGCTCCGCGAAAACCGCCGGGAACTCCAGAGCAAGAAGCGCCTCCTGGCCGACTCGCGCGGCCGGCTGGCACAAATCACCCGGGAGCGGGATACCCTGGCAAAGCAACAACATCAGGCGGAAACACGCCTGGCAACGAGCCAAGCCGTTTTGGGCCGCCGCCAAGAGATTCTCGAGGGGTATCAGGCGCTGGCCGATGCCCGCGCCAAGATTGCCGGCTACGCGGACCTGCTGGACCGCCTCGTCACCTTGAGCGAGGAAAAGAAGAAACAGGAGCAACAATTGGCTGCGGCCCAACACAAGCTGGAAACCGAGCGGCAGGTCCTGCAATCGCGGATCGATCAACTCGAAAAGCAAATCGCCCGCCGGCCCCAGGCCGAAGCAGCCCTGCGTGAGGCCGAAACCAAACTCGCTGTCTTGGCCGAGAAACAAGAATCGTTGGCCGCGAAACGAGCGACGATTTCCCAGAAAACGGAAGAGATTGCCCACCTGTCCGCCACAAATCGCCAACTCAAAGAGGAAATGGAAGAACTGCGGCAAAAATTGGACACGCTCGATACGGCCGAAGCAGAGTGTCCCCTCTGTGGACAACCGCTAACCAGCGAACACGCCGGGGACATACGCAGCCAGTACGAAGCAGCCGGCAAGGCCAAGGGAGATACCTGGCGAGCCAACCAGAGCCAGGTTCAAGAAATCCAAGCCCTGGTCAAAGCGGAGCAAAATGCCATCCGCCAGATCGAACGCGAACTTCGGGCGCAAACCACCTGGCAGCGCAAGCGCGCCCAGGCAGAGCAAGCGACGAGCGAAGCCCACGAGGCCGCACAAGAACTGGCGACGGTCCGGGCAGCCCAGCAAGAGACCCAAGAGCGGCTGGCTGCCGGCACCTTCGCGGAAGAAGCCAGAATCAAGCTGGCCAAGCTGGACCGCGAGATTGCGGCACTCGGCTACTCCTCGGACGCACACACGCAAGCACGCACACGCGCCGCCGAATTGGCTCCCTACGAGGATGCCTTTCGGGAATTACAGGTCGCACAGGACCAACTGGAGGCCACGCGCAAGCAACTGGCCCAACTCCAAGAATCCCTTGCCCAGCGCGAGGAGCGCCTCGAACAGGAAGGGGCACAAGTTTCCGCGCTGGAGGCGAATATCGCGGAGCTGGAAACTCTCGTGGAAAACTTGCCCGCCCAGCAAAGCCTGGTCAGTGAACTGCAACAGCAATTGGCACAGGCACGGATGCGGCTCGGAGCCGCCCGCCAACGACTCGACTACTGCCACAGCCAAGCAAGCGCGTACAAAAAACAGAAGGTGATTCTGGATCAGCGCTCACACGAAAAGACAATCTACGAGGAGCTGCAACTGGCCTTTGGCGCGCGCGGCTTGCGTGCAATGATCATCGAGAGCGCGCTTCCGGAGATCGAAGAAGAGGCCAATCACATCCTCACCCGCATGACCGGCGGGCGCATGAGTGTGCGCTTTGAGACACAGCGGGAGACGCAAAAGAAAACGATTGTCGAGACCCTGGATATCCACATTTCCGATGAGTTGGGCACACGCAATTACCAGTTGTATTCGGGTGGCGAAGCCTTCCGTATCAACTTCGCCATCCGGGTGGCGCTTTCCAAGCTGCTGGCCCGTCGCGCCGGGGCCCGTTTGCAGACCCTGGTCATCGACGAAGGCTTTGGCACACAGGATACACAGGGCCGGGAACGTCTCGTGGAAGCGATCAACGCCATCCGCTCCGACTTCGAACGGGTCCTGGTGATCACACATATTGACGAACTGAAAGACCTGTTTCCGGTGCGCATTGACGTTCTGAAAACACCGGCCGGCAGCCGGCTGCAGGTGAATTAGGCGACATGGCCTGATGAAGCGGGGAGTCGGGAGTCGGGGGAAGTGGAGCGATCGCCAGATCTGACAGGTTTCACAGACGGTTTTGCAGGGCCGGTACGCCGCTGATGAGGTCGAACTCTGTTTCCGAAGGCAGCGACGGAAACCTGTCAGGTCTGCAACACGCCGTTTATTTTCAAAACAGTGCCCATGAGCGGCGCGCGCGCCACCAAGGATGAAAATAGGGTGGAGCGGTGGGCGACGGAACACGCATTGGGCCGAGAAGTTCAACTTCTCCAAGAAGTTGAACTTCTAAGCATCGTGTGGCCAGTATCTGACGGCTGGCGACTATTTTCATAACAGTGCCCATGAGCGATTGCGCGCCACCAAGGATGAAAATGGCGGGGCGTGAAACGTATTGCGCATCACGCATCACGTTTTACGTTTTACCTGACACGTTATTTTCAAAACAGAAAGGGGCAGAACAAACCGATGATCGGCAAGAACCCCAAGGATTCGCCCTCCCCGTCTGCTTCTCGCTGGCGTGGCTTGCGCACCCGGCTCGTTGCCACATATCTGCTGCTGATCGTCGTCAGCATGGGGCTTCTGGTTGGGCGTGCCGGCTTTCTGCTGCAAAATAGCCGCCACGAAGAGGCCCGCAAAGAATTGCAAGCACAAAGCACCCTGGTAGCCAGCGGAATGGAGGAACACCTGGAGAAGTACCGCGAAGGGAAAGAACCTGTGAACCAGCTCCAGACGCTGGTAGCCTCGTTCCAACTCCGCGAAGACCAGCGGCTCGTGATCTTCGACGAGAACGGGAGCCTGCTCGTCGATACGGCCGGTCTCACACCCCAGGAAACCACGGCCAAGGATTGGCCGGAAGTGCAGAAGAGCCTGGAGGGGGACTTTGTGGAAGGATTACACGAAGAACCCAACGTGGCCGGTACGCGTTTGATCGCAGCATCGCCGATCCGTCACGATCTGGACGTGATTGGCGCCGTGCAGGTATCCATTCCCTGGTCGGAAGTGGTGAACGAGGTGCGTCAAGATTGGTTGTCTCTGGCCGTTGCCGCCATACTCACGGCCGCGGTCACGGTCGCCGTGAGTTTGTGGATGGCCGGAGGCATTATCCGTCCCCTGAGGGAATTGACCCAGGCGGCAACCAGTATTTCCGAGGGAGAGTTGGACCGGCAGATCTCCGTCTATTCAGACGATGAGTTGGGTCAACTGGGACGAACTTTCAACTACATGGCCGCGCGCATCGCCCAGATGATTGCCCAGCAAAAAGAGTTCGTGGCCAATGCGTCCCACGAATTGCGCACTCCCCTGACCTCCATTCGATTGCGCACAGAGGCTTTGCTCGAAGGGGCAAAAGATGACGACGAAGTCGCCATCCCCTTCCTGCAGGAGATCGAGGCCGAGACCGACCGGCTGTCACGCATGGTGGACGAGCTGCTCGACCTTTCGCGTTACGATTCAGGCTTGATAACGCTCAACTTGACCCCGACCTCCGTACAGACTCTCGTCGACGACATCATCGGCAGTTTGGAACCACAAGCTGAGCAAAAACAGATTCGCCTGGCCTCGACGATTCCGCCCGACCTGCCTCCGGTGCCCGCGGATGCGGACAAGATCCACAGTGTGCTGGTGAACCTGGCGGGCAACGCGCTTAAATTTACGCCCCCCGGAGGTCGTGTCACCTTATCGGCCCAGCAAGTACTTGTGCAAGACCACCGGTTGGTCGGGCCGCAGCCCACCCCACCGATTTCGCAGCCCACCCCGCCTCTCGGAGACGGCCATTGGACGGTCCTTTCCGTAACGGACACGGGGCCGGGAATCAGTCCCAGAGATATTCCCCATATCTTCGAACGCTTCTACCGTGCGGACAAGGCCCGATCGCGCAGCGTGGGGGGTACCGGCCTGGGGCTGGCCATCGTCTGCAGCATTGTGGAAGCGCACGGGGGAAGGGTTTGGGCAACGAGCGAGAAGGGAAAGGGGGCCGTTTTCAGCTTTGCCCTGCCGGCGTGACGGGCGCAACGGGTACCGGTGGGCAGCTTGTGTCCGCCCTCCTAAGGCTTCCAAATTTTTTCCATCGCCCTATACAAATCTTCAACCGAAAAAGGCTTGGGGAGATACGGCTGGCCGGCATGGTCCAGGAAGTCTTTGGTCTGTTGATTCACGATATCGCCCGTGATGAAGATCATCCGGTCGGCCATTTCCGGCCTCTCGTTCACGGCCCAACGAAAAAGGTCCACGCCGCTCATGCCCGGCATTTTGATATCGCTGATGATACAGTCGTAATCTACCGAAATCATGCGGTGCATGGCTTCCACCCCATTGCTCGCTGAGTCCACCTGCTGTCCATTATAGGAGAAAGACTCGACCAAGAGCGCGCGCAAGCTGTCTTCATCCTCGACGATCAAGATGTGCTGGTTGGAAGTCGTCTCCGGTATCAGATCTGCTTCGCTTTGAGCGATCACCAGGGCATCCTCGACCCTACTCCGTGTTTCCAAAACAGGCAGATCGACGGTAAAAGTAGGGCCGTCGCCGGGTGGCGTTTCTACCCAGATGTTGCCTTTATGCTCTTGAATGATTCCGTAGGAAATAGATAGGCCGAGGCCCGTCCCCTTGCCCACTTCTTTGGTGGTGAAGAAGGGATCGAAGATGCGGCTTGCTACAGAAGAAGGAATGGACGGCCCGTCGTCATAAAAAGAAATGCGCATTCGTCTTCCTTTTGGTGTTTCCAGGGCTTCCGTCCGCACCACGATCTTCTTGCCTCGATGGGCTTCGACCATGGCCTGGTGGGCATTGTTGATCAAGTTCAAGAAGACTTGCTGTAGTTGATAGGGGTCGGCCAGCAGCGGCGGAAGGTCGGAAGCAAATTCCGTGACCACCTCGATGTTTTCCGTGCGCAGTTCATACGACTTCAAGGCAATCGTACGCAAGAGCAGGTCGTTTATCTCCACCGGTTCTTGCCTCGGTTCGTGCTGGCGAGCAAAGGTGAGCAGGTTTTGAATGATTCGCGCGGACCGTTGGGCTTGTTGCTCAATGCGTTTCAGATCATTTCTTGTATTCTCGTCGAGGTCGCGCGATTGCAACAGTTGGGAGTATCCCAAGATCGCGGTGAGGGGATTGTTCAGTTCGTGTGCCACGCCGGAGACCAACTCGCCGATTGCCGAAAGTTTCTCCATCTGCATCATCTGTGACTGGATGCGTTTTTCCTCTGTTATGTCGTGGACAATATGCACCCCGCCCACCGGCTTGCGATCATTATCCATTACCGGATAGGTCCGAATATTGAAAATGCCTCCAAGGGCGGGTTCTTCAAGCTCCATCGAAGAAGGGGCCGCCGAATCCAGTGTGGAAACCAGGGGACAACCGGGAATCGGCCCGTCACAGTGGTGAAACAGTTCATAGCAGGTCTGTCCAATAATCTCTTCCCGGGGCATCCCGAGCAGATCGACCAGGGCCTGGTTCGCCTGCACGATGTGAAACTTCCGGTCGTGGATGGAGATGCCGTCGCTAATGGCATGAAAGACCGCCTCCCACTGCTCCTTGATCGTCCGATTCTGTTGGAACATCTCGGCGTTGCGTATGGCCACGGCCGCACTATCGGCAAATGCCGTAACCACGGCCAGGTCTTCCTCGGAGAAAGCATACTTCCGGTTGCTTCCCAGGCCGATCACACCCAGGCAGCGTTGGCCATCGAGTATCGGCACCTGGAGGCACGAGGCGGAACGCTTCATCACCCGGAAATAGCGTATTCGTTCGTCGGCTTCTGTATCGCCGGACAGAATTGCCTGTTTGCGGCGAGCCGCCTGTCCCGGGTGACGGTCCAGAGAACGTTCGGAAATCTGGTGGGCCTCTTCACTGGTAAAACCTTTCCAGGCTACGGGATCGAGACGTTCCGGCTCGGTGTGATAGCGGTAGAATATGCCTTGATCGAAGGGCACCACCTGTTGCAAATCTGTCCAGAGGTGTTGGATAAGCTCGTCCGGATCGGTGATCGCCACCAGCCCGCGCAGGACATCCCCCAGGGCGGCAACGCGCTCCGTCCGGCGACTCGCGGACCGCATCAAGAGTGCCGCTTCTAAGCGCGTGCCGATTTGATGGCCCAGGGCGTTGAACAGCGACTTGTCTTTGGCGGCGATTCCCTTCTGCAGGCAAAGGGTCAACACACCGATAGGTTGGCCGTTGGAGACCAGGGGCACCGCTACCCAGGAACAGTGCCGGGGCCCGTCGTCCGGGTCACCGGGAGGGGCATTCAGGAAGACGGGCTCTTTCGAACGGAGGGCTGCTTCTTCCAGAGAAAGGTCGGTGGTAGTCTTGGGCACACACCCATCCTCGAGGCAGCAACCCACCTGAGAAAAGAGAGTCAGTTGGTGGCTTCGTTCGTTCCAGCGAAAGAATCTTCCGCCCTGCGCAGACAATACTTCCACAACCGTGTGCAAAGCACCCGCGATGACAGATTTTTCGTCCTGCTCTTGTGTCATCGCCG
>JAADHH010000113.1:0-2581 GCA_013151955.1 Chloroflexota bacterium | reverse complement strand
GAGAACGGAAAGTTCACGGTTGCGGAGACGTAATTCTGCTTCCACGTTCTCCATGTTCCGCGCGTTGTGATACAATTTGTTCAGGACAACCCAGAGGAGGATACACAGAAAGACAAAAAGTAGCGATTCTATAAAATTCTTGGCTTCAATGGAGGTGAAAGACTGTCCCTCGATAATGAAGATTTCCAGAAGCTCATAGCCTACCGTAACGATCAAGAAAGAGGCCGGCCGGCAGAATCCAACGAAGTTTTCTCAGTTCCCAGAAGGTATGCTCTGGTCGTTTCATGAACAAACAATCCCCATTGATCTGCATGGTAAGTATCTTCTCAATAATTCGGGGTGAGCAGAACGTCATGCCCCCTACCCCCCAACTTTGGGGGGAATGTGCTCCCCCAGAATTGGGGGCCGGGGGGCGTTCCCCAAGTTATTGAGATGATACCATGGTAATGGTCTACAAGGGAGAGGATCCCTGTCGCAATTGACAGGATATTATACCGTAAGTTCTGTGAAAGAGCAAAACAACCTGGCTCTTCGTTCCGTGTGGCCGTCATTTTTTTGCGTTTTGGCCGGTCAAGAGGGGCCGCGCCGGAATAGGGTTTCCGGCGCTACGGTCAAACACGGCGCTACGGCCGTAGCCCTGGAATCCCCACTCCAGGGCTTAGAAGTTCAACCTCTCCGAGAAGTTGAACTTCTAAGCGTCGAGCGGGCGAACGTTCCAATCTTCTTGACAAACTTGGCCGTCTGTGTTACTCTTATCTAACTATCCTAGAAGTCGAACTTCTAGAATGGGGCAACTGACCACATTGAGCTAAGCCGCACGGCAGTAAGGACACAATCATGGCTGAAGAGAACATCTTGATCATTGATGACAGTCGTGAAATCGTCTCATTCCTGAGCAAGAAAGTGCTCCCCGGAGCCGGCTACAAAGTGAAGGTCTCCATGACCGGACAGAGTGGGCTGAAATCTCTGGAAAAGGAACGCCCCGATCTCGTGTTGCTGGATATGGAACTCCCCGACGCAAACGGCCTGGACATTCTGAAGATGCTCACCCAAGACGAGCGAGAAATCCCGGTGATCATGATCACTGCCTATGGCTCCGAAGCCGCTGCCGTAGAGGCTTTCCGCATAGGGGCCAGAGATTATCTGATCAAGCCCTTTTCCGCAGAAGAGGTTCTGCGGACCATCGATCGTTCCTTGACCGAAATTCGCTTGCGTCGCGAGAAAGAAGCGCTGCTGGAGCGGCTAGGGAAACGTGTGCAAGAGCTGAGCGTCCTTGCTGCCGTGGGCAAATCTGTTGCCAACTTGACCGACACCGACCAGGTGCTGAAACGCATTGTCGAGGCGGGGGTATACATTACACGAGCCGAAGAGGGCTTCCTGATGCTCGCCAAGCCGCGATCGGGGGACTTGATGCTGCGAGCGGCCAAGAACGTCGAGGACAAACAGGCACAGTCGCTCCACCTTCGCGTGGAGGACAGCCTGGCCGGGAAAGTCTTCCGCGATGGCAAACCCATTCGTCTGGGAGGGCAGGCCGAGCGCCACTTCAAAATGAAAACAGGCTATCTTGTGAAAGCCTTGCTGCACGTGCCCCTTCGCCTGCAAGGTCGAAGCCTGGGTGTATTGTCTGTGGACAACCAGATTGCTTCACGCAGCTTCGACGAAAGCGACGAATATCTCCTCTCCGTGCTGGCAGACTATGCAGCCATTGCCCTGGAGAACGCCTCTCTGCGTTCGCAGGTGCAGCAAGTGGCGCGCCGGTACCGCGATCTCGGCACACACATCAGCGAACTGGTGATAGCTTGTGACCTGGAAATGAACCCCCTGATCGCCAACGCGCGCGCCCTTCAACTGCTCGGCTACGAAGAGCGGGAACTCAGAATTTTGGCTGCAGAGCATCTTTTCTCAGCACAGACCCTTTCGCGGGTGAAAGTTTTCCTGGAAAAGGAGCACCCCACGAAACCTGTAACCCCACCGTTTCCGCTAACGCTAATCACCAAAGAAGGCGAAGAAATCGAAGTAGAGGCAACCGCCTCCCCGCTTCAAAAACATCGCCAGATTGTTGAGCTACAGTGGCTCATTCGCCCCCCGGCAGAGGAGGAAAGGGCGTGAAGTGCCACGTCTGTTTGCGCGCAAACCCAGACGAGTCCCGTCCGGCTGATGCCCAATGCTGCGACTGTGGGAATTTTGTCTGCGACGACCACATCGTGCGCATTGAACGCGGCCGCTTCCTCTGCCATTCCTGTTACGCAGCGAATGAATCCCTTTACAAACCACAGCGCCGGTTGATGGAAAAGCCCCGTTACCGGATTCCGCGCCAGCCCATGGCCCATTGACGTAGTCATATACCTATTTCTCGACCATGAGGATTTATGAACATTGTAAGCGTGCTCACCGCAGAACACCTCCCTGAGATTTTTTCTGCCGCAGCAATTCTCGTCGTTGCAGTGTTGGGTGGCCGCTTGACGCTCTTTATACTCGACCGTTTTGTGGTGGGCCTGACCCGCAAAACCCACAATACCTTGGATGACATGCTCCTGAAAGTCATCCGGCGTCCCATTATGGCGTTCTTTTTCCTCGCCGG
>JAADHH010000049.1 GCA_013151955.1 Chloroflexota bacterium | reverse complement strand
ACCCGCACTGGTGGCGGAGTACAAACGGCGCTATGCGCTCATCGGTGGCCGCTCGCCGTTGCTGGAGATCACGCAGCGACAGGCGACGGCGCTGCGCCGCGTGCTGGAATCGCGCACCGGTTTCGCCGGTCCGGTGGCCGTGGGGATGCGCCATTGGCAGCCGACGATTGCCGAGGCGGTGCAGCAACTTGCTGAACAGGGCGTTACGCATATCGTGGCCTTGTGCATGACGCCACACTACTCCGCCATGACTGTGGGTGCGTACCGCCAAAAGCTCGCGGAGGCGGTCGCCGGCCTCGACCGGCCGCTGGCGTACGACCTCATCGAGAGCTGGCACGATCACCCGGGCTTCATCGCCGCATTAGCGGAGGCGGCTCAAGAATCGCTGGCTCGCTTTTCGCCGGCGGAGAACCCGTACGTACTCTTCACCGCCCACAGCTTGCCGGAGCGAATCGTGGCCGGGGGTGACCCGTATGCCGGCCAGGTACGGGAGACGGCGGCATTGGTCGCAGCGGCGCTGGAACTGCCGGCGGGGCGCTGGGAATCCTGCTTCCAGAGTGCGGCGCAGCGCGGCGGACCGTGGCTTGGGCCGCAGGTCGAGGAGCGCGTGGTCGCGTTGGCGGAGGTGGGGGAACGGGCGTTGCTGGTCGTGCCGGTTGGATTTGTGGCCGAGCACATCGAAGTGCTGTACGACATCGACATCCGCTGCCGGCAACGGCTCGCGCCCTACAACGTACACCTGGAACGCACCCCGATGATGAACGACCGGGACGATTTCATTGCCGCCATGGCGGAAGCGGTGCTGGGAACGTGGATCGGGGGGGATGAGCAGGGGTGCAGGGGTGCGGAGGAGAAGGGGAGAGAGCTCGCTGCCAAAACGAAAATGGCGCGCCGGACGACGGCGATGGACGGCAGACGACACATCGAGCGTCGAGCGTGCCAACGTGACACCTGATACCTGATACTTGATACTTGACACCTGACACGCCCGCCCCGAGACGTGTTTACGGAGTGGAGTACATCTATGACTACACACATCGTCATTGCTGGTGGAGGAATCGCCGGACTTTCGACGGCCTACGCGCTGCAGAAACAGGCTGAGGCGGCGGGACTGCCGTTGCGCCTGACGCTGGTGGAGGCGGACAATCGACTGGGGGGCAAGATTGCTACCCGCCGGCGGGATGGATTCGTCATCGAGGGGGGGCCGGATTCGTTCATTACACAGAAGCCGGAAGCGGCCGCTCTGTGCCGCGAACTGGGCCTGGGTGACCAGCTCATCGGTACAAACGAAGCGGCGCGGCGCGTGCTGATCGTGCAGCACCGCCGGCTGCTGGAGATGCCGGAGGGCCTCCGCCTGGTCGTGCCCACGCGCTTCTGGCCGTTTGTCGTCTCGCCGCTGATTTCCTGGCCGGGTAAGCTGCGCATGGGCCTGGACCTTTTCATCCCACCGCGTCGCGATGATGGCGATGAAAGCCTGGCCGACTTCCTGCGCCGCCGGCTGGGGCAGGAGGCCCTGGATAAGCTGGGCGAACCGATGATGGCCGGCATTCACGTCGCCGATGCCGAGCGGCTGAGTCTGCTGGCGACCTTCCCTCGCTTCCGGAAAATCGAGCAAGAGCACGGCAGCCTGGTGCGCGGGATGCTGGCTGCGCAGCGCAAAGCCCCCCCACTCAAGAACGGGAAACGCCCTTCCATTTTTATGACTCTGCGCGACGGCCTGGATGGTCTGGTCGCGGCGCTGGAGCGCGCGTTCCACGGCGAGGTGCTGCTCGGCACCCAGTTGACGCAGTTGCAACGCCGGCCGGGGGGCGCGGCCCCCTTCGACTTGCGTTGCGACGATGGCCGCGCGCTGCTCGCCGATGCGGTGATTCTGGCCACGCCGGCGCGGGATAGCACGCGCTTGCTGGCCCCCTGGCCCGATCTCGCCACCGCGCTTGCCCCAATCCGCTACCTCTCGACGGCCACGTTGTCGTTGGCCTTCTCCCGGGCGGCCTTCGAGCATCCGCTGGATGGATCGGGCTTTGTCATCCCCCGCAAAGAGCGGCGTACGATGCTCGCCTGCACGTGGACCTCGACGAAGTTCGCCGGGCGGGCGCCGGCCGATGGCGTACTCCTGCGCGCTTTCATCGGCGGGCCGGATGGCGAGGCGGCTGCGTTGGCCGACGAAGCCGACCTGGTCGCCGCGATACGCGAAGAGTTGGCGGAACTGATGGGTGTACGGGCCGCGCCCCTATTCCACGAACTCTTCCGCTGGCCGCACGCGAATCCGCAGTACGACGTTGGCCACTTGCAGCGGGTGGATCGCATTGAACAGATGGCTGCCGAGGCTCTCCCCGGCCTGTTCCTGACCGGCAGCGCGTACCGGGGCGTGGGCATTCCCGACTGCGTGGCTCAGGGACAGCGGGCGGCGGAAAAAGCGTTGGAGTATGTAGTACGTGATACGTAATGCGTAATCGTAATCCCTGTGCAACACGCAACACGCAACACGCAATACGTATCACGTGAGGAGGATGACAAGACAGATGCAAACAACCCAATCCCAACAACTCTTTTCCGAAGCGAAAACCCTCTTCCCCGGCGGGGTGAACTCGCCCGTGCGGGCGTTCCGGGCCGTGGGCGGGCAGCCGTTGTTCATCGCTCGCGGCGAAGGGGCCTATCTGTACGATGAGGACGGCCAGCGGTATGTGGATTATGTGTTGAGTTGGGGGCCACTCATTCTGGGGCACGCCAACCCCGAAGTGGTAGCTGCCATCCGTGATCAGGCGGCTCGTGGCACATCCTTTGGCGCACCGACGGCCCTGGAGACGGCGCTGGCCCGCGAGGTGATGGCGCTCATGCCCTCGCTGGAGATGATCCGCTTCGTCAACTCCGGCACGGAGGCGACGATGAGCGCGTTGCGGTTGGCCCGCGCCTACACCGGCCGGGACGAGATCATCAAGTTCGAGGGGTGCTACCACGGGCACGCCGATATGCTCCTCGTGCAGGCCGGCTCCGGCGTGGCCACGCTGGGCCTGCCCGATAGCCCGGGTGTGCCGGCTGGAGCTACACAAGACACCCTCGTCGCCCCGTACAATGACCTGGCCGCTGTGCAGTCTCTCTTCGAACGGTACGGGGAACAGATCGCAGCGATCATCCTGGAGCCGGTGGCCGGGAACATGGGTGTGGTTCCGCCGGTCGAAGGGTTCCTGGACGGTCTGCGTACCCTCTGCGACCGGCATGGCGCGTTGCTCATCTTCGACGAGGTGATGAGCGGCTTCCGTGTCGCGCTGGGCGGGGCGCAAGCTCTCTATGGCGTGCGGCCGGACCTTACCTGCCTGGGCAAGGTGATCGGCGGCGGGCTGCCGGTGGGCGCGTACGGCGGCCGGCGCGAGATCATGGAAACCGTCGCCCCGGCCGGCCCGATGTACCAGGCCGGTACGCTCTCCGGCAACCCGCTGGCCATGTGTGCCGGGCTGGCGACGTTGCGGGCGCTGCGTCGTGCGGGCGTGTGGGACGCGCTGGAGCGGAAGAGCGCGGCCCTGGCCGCCGGAATCGGCGCGGCGGCGAAAGATGCCGGCGTGCCGGTCTACCAGACGCGGGTGGGCACGATGTTTGCCACCTTCTTCACCGGCGAGCCGGTCACCAACTGGGCTTCGGCAAAACGGTGTGATGTCGAGCGGTTCGGGCGCTTCTTCCGCGAGATGCTGGAGCAAGGTGTGTACGTAGCCCCGTCACAGTTCGAGGCCGGCTTCATGTCCGTGGCCCATAGCGACGACGACATTGCCCGGACGGTGGAGGCGGCAGGCCATGCGTTTGGCAGTTGCAGGTAGCTCCGGAACAAGGGGCCAAGAAGTCTTCTGAGAAGTTCAACTTCTCTGAGAAGTTGAACTTCTAACTTCTAACTATGTTGGGAGGCTCTCTGTTTCGTCGGAAGAGGGGCGAATCAAATCCTGGCACAATGAATCCTGTCGATTCCACATGGTTTCTCGTCCGGAATCTGTTTCATCTTCGTAGTTGAGCAAATGTAGGACTCCATGAACAACGAGCAGGTTCAATTCTTGTTCCAGGGAAACCATGTGTTGCGCGGCCTGTACAACTACCCGGGGGTAAGAGATAATGACGTCTCCCAGATACCCTTTCATTTCCTCTCCGGCCTCGCCTGGGGGCAATGTGCCGGGTTGAAATGACAAGACATCCGTAGGCGCATCGATTTTCCGGTGACGCAGGTTCAGCCGGCGCATCTCGCCATCATCTACGAGGACGACTGTCAGATAGGTCGATTCCGCCACGTGTTCCGCGGATAGCGTGTATGCTGCTGTTTCCCGGAGTTGTTCTTCATTTACCAGGCCGGTCAGGGGGGGACTGATCTGCACCATTATCTTTGCTGGCATGGTTGTTCTCCTTATCTTCTGTCTCGTCTGGTTCTTCCAAGTTGGGCGATAGAGGTTCGGGCAAGAGGCTGGGGCTCTCTGAAACCGGATACTTGATACGCTCGTGGTACATGCTCTGCAACACGTCTACGAACGAATGCCGGATGCGGCTGAGGTCTCGCAAGGTAAGGTTGCATTCATCCAGTTGTCCTTCCGCCAATCGTTCATTGATAACGCCTCTTACGATCTGGTCCGTCTGTTCGATGCTCGCAGGGGGTTTGCCCTGTGAAATAGCCTGTACGCTATCGGCGAGCATGAGAATGGCAGTTTCACGTGTTTGGGGTTTCGGGCCGGGGTAGCGATAGCTTGCTTTGTCCACGTTTTCTTCGCCCAATTTTTTGCAAGCTTCATAATAGAAATAGGTTGCCAGGCGGGTGCCATGATGCTGCGGTATGAAATCGATAATCGCCTTGGGTAAACCATATTTTTCGGCGAGCTTGACCCCTTCGGTTACGTGCGAGGTGATGATTTGTGCGCTGGTCTTTGGATCAAGCCGGTCGTGGATGTTTACGCCATCGGTCTGATTCTCGGTGAAGTAATATGGCTGCAACGTTTTTCCGATGTCGTGATAATAGGCGCCTACCCGCGCGAGGAGTGGGTCCGCGCCGATGGCCTGAGCGGCGCGCTCGGTCAGGTTTCCAACGAGGATGGTGTGGTGATACGTGCCCGGTGCCTTCATCAACAATCGCTGCAACAAGGGGTGTGTGGGGCGGGACAGTTCCATCAGTTGGAGAAAGGTAGTGATCTGCAGGAGGTTGCCGAGTACAAAGAAACCGGCCAGGGTCAGGCTTGCTGCAATTCCGCCGCTTGCCAGGCTGGCCACGGCCAGAGAGAGTAACGTGGTGACGTCGGAGTTTGGGTTGATCAAGCCAAAAGTCATGACCACGGCGAGGTTTGCCAGGCTAACCGTGACTCCCGTCCAGACAAATGTGTTCAGCCGGTCGACACGCCAAACCATCAGTGCCGCCAGCGCTGCACTGGAAAAAGCGTATACGATGAGCTCCAAGGACCCGCCTGAGATATACCCGACCAAGAGGGTGAGAACCATGGTGACGACCAGGGCCAGGTCCGGCCCAACGAGAGAGGCCAGGAGCATAGATACGATGGCCGCCGGAATCAGGTAGGGCAGCACTGCGTTCCCCGGGATTGCCAGTTTTGCGGCCAACGTATAGGAGACGATGAGTACCCACAGCAAGACCGCGAGACGGCCATCATTCCAGACGTCGGAGCGCCGGCGGGCGATATACAGGTTCAGGATCAGCACGAGGAGCAAAACAAAGAACAAAGCGCTGAGCACGCTGCTCCAACTGGTCTCGACTTGTTGCAACCCGAGGGCTTGGAGCGCCTCGACATCCAGCTCGGAAACCACTTCGCCTTCGCGGACGATGATTTGTCCCTTCTCCAGGGTAATGCGAACCGGTTCGACGGCTTGACGGGCAGAATCTCGCGCGACTTGTGTTTTCTCTTCGTCCAGGAAGCTGTTGGGGCGAATCAGCCCTTGCACCCATTCGTTGATCACCTGTGCCTGATCGCTGGTCAGGTTGACGGCAATGTAGATAGGCACCTGGCGACGGACGGAATCCAGGCGATCTTCCCGGATCTCTTCTCGCATGATCTGTTCCAAAACTATGACCACCTGCTCGGTGATGGTTTGCCACGAGGATTCCGTCATTTTGAGAATCAAGTCGGTGGTCTTCGATGAGAACTGTACGTCCTGGATGGCCGAGATGAGGGCACGTTTTTCGTCCGCGCTGGCGTAGGGGTCTTGTCGTACTACATTCAAGTATGCCGCTATCGCGCGGGCGCGGTTGATCTGTCTCTGGGTCAATAGCCGGTCGGGGGGGGTGTAGATGGGGGTGACGGAACCTTCCGCTACATCCCGCTCATGGGTGGTGCGCAGTTCGCTGACGTAGGTGATTCTTTGCGGAGCGCGGATGTCTTGGGTGCTGACTTCGCCCGCCTGTAGGCGCACACGGCTCGGCAAGAACTGGTACACCAAAACGAGCGTAAGCGCTCCCCAAAGCGTCAGCCCCCAAAGCAGAATGACGAGGCGTTGGGGCCAGGTTGCACGACGGATCGTGGAAAGTAGAACGCTTCCCGCCTGGGTCGGGGTTTTGAGCATCTGCTAGTCGCTGCCTTTTCCGCTCAATAGCTCTCGCACCACCTGGTTGACCAACTTCCCCTCCGCTTTGCCCCGCACCTGTGGCATGAGCCGCTTCATGACTTTGCCCAGGTCGGCCGGACCCTGTGCGCCAACCTCGCGGATTGTGTCGTTGGCGAGGCGGGTTATCTCTTCTTTCGACAGTTGGGGCGGCAAGTAGGTCTGCAGGATAGCCATCTCGGCCAGTTCTTCCTCCGCTCGCTCGTTGCGCCCGCCCTTGGAGAACTCCGATGCCGCGTCACGCCGTTGTTTGATTTGCCGTTCCACGATGACAAATGCCTCCGTCTCTTCCAGCGGATGGCCGGCGTCAATTTCTGCGTTCTTGATCGCGGCCAAGAGTAGTCGTATTGTCGACAGACGGGGCTTGTCTTTGGCACGCATGGCATCCTTTAGGTCTTGTTGCAGTTGTTGTTTGAGTGACATCGTGGCTCCTGTCTAGCAGGCGTTGCGCGCCTGGCTGATGATTTCCGTGCTGACCAGTTTGCCTTCTGCGCCCGTATCGCTGAGGAGAGTCAGTTGCGCCGGCAAAATTTGGTTGTGCAGCGGTCGCGTGCTATGGGCGGAGACTCGCACATAGTTGTCTGTGAGGCCGGACCACGTGGCGGTTCGCCGGTCGCCCTGTTCCCACAGCACCGGGAACGTTTGGCCCAATAGCGAAGCGCGGAATCGATAGTTGCTTTCATCTGTGATGACCCGCAGGGCCGCCGCACGTGCTTTCTTGACGTTGTGGGGAACCTGATCGGGCATGTCCGCGGCCAGTGTGCCGGGACGACGGGAAAATGGAAAGACATGCGCCCGCGCGAAATTCATTTCGCGGACAAATTGCACGCTCTCGGCAAAGGTCTCTTCCGTCTCTCCGGGGAAGCCGACGATCAAATCGGTGGTTATCGCCAAGTCTGGTATGAGCCGGCGAGCCATCTGCACCTTTTCGGCAAATTTCTCGGCGGTGTATGCGCGACTCATCCGCCGTAGGATGTCGTTCGAGCCGCTTTGCAGTGATATATGCAGGTGGCGGCAGAGGCGCGGGTTTTCCCACAGAGACAGCCACTCCATCCGAAAGTTCCAGGGTTCCAGGGAGGAGAGGCGAAGCCGGGGCACATCGGTCTCTCGCAACGTTCGACGGATGAGTTCACCCAGGTCGGTATCCAGGTCTTTCCCGTAAGCCCCCACGTGTACGCCGGTAAGAACCACTTCTTGAACGCCGTCGTCAACGTGTTGCCGCACCTCGTCCAGAATCTCCGGCAATGGCCGGCTCCGTGACGGCCCTCGGGCGATGCGTGTCAGGCAGAACGTGCAGTGCATATCGCAACCGTCCTGAATTTTGACGAAACCGCGCGTTCTCCCCAGGGCCGACAGACGAGAAATGGGCGCATCTGTTTGGGTCGGCGTGCTGGCTTGAAATGGTTCTTCCGAATTGTCGCCCAATACGCGGGCCGGAATCTGTTGCTTCTGGCTGTTTTCTATGACCCAGTCGGCGACAGGGAAATCGTGTGGCGCGATTTCTGCGTGGCAACCGGTGACCACAAGGCGTGCCGTGGGCGCAGCTCCCTTGGCCCGTCGTACGGCGGTGCGCGATTTTTGAGCAGCCACGTGGGTCACGGTGCAGGTGTTGATCACGGAGATGTCGGCTTGGGCCGGGTCCGCCACAATCTGGTGGCCGGCAAGACGAAATTGCCGGGCCATCGACTCCGATTCGCTTTGGTTCAACTTGCACCCCAGGGTCACGAAATGTATTTTCATGGGGTCATTATACACTAGACTTGTGGGGGCTGCAAGTAGTGTCCCTACAAATAATCGTGTCAGCCTATGGCGCTCTTTTGATGGTCATCTGACCCAGCATGATTGAGTCGCCCAGCGATTTCCCCCCGGCGTTGTGTATGGCCAGCCAGCCCGCTTTGTTGTTCGCCGGCCGGACGCTGGCCAGCAGGCGGGTCCAGCCCGCGGGGGCATCGTCGGGCAGGGTGATTCTGTGGTAGGCCACGACGACATTGCCGGCGAGCCAGCGGTCCGTTGTGTCCCATCCGGCGGAGGGGGTTCCCTCTTTCAGCCACACCACGTTTCCGTGGCGATCCAGCAGTTTTAGTTGCAACCGCATGTCCTGGCGCAAGTCTTCGCCGGCACGCCAGACCAGCGTAAGGGTCATCGTCGTGCCGGGTGCGATGCGGTCTCCGACGCTGGCGGGCCAGTGGTAGCCGGTCAGTTGCAGCCCGTCTCCGAACTGAAAATCTGCCGGCCGGATTTCTGCCGGCAGCGGAGGGTTGGCGGTCCGTTTTACCTGTGCGTAGGTGGGGCGGACCCAAAGCCACAGGGCGGCGAACCCGAACAGGAACATCAAGACGGGAAAGGCCGTGAGCAGCCGTTTGCGCCAGCCCAAAGGAACGGTGCCGGCCAATCCGCGTGTGAAGAGGATCGCGATCGTGGGCAGGGCCGGGAAGAGGAGGCGACCCTGGCCTGTTCCCAACACGCTGCGACTCCAAAATCCAAAGGCCACCAGCACGATCGCCAGGTGGGCAACGAGGATGAGGATCGGAGCCTTTGCCGGTGTGAGCGACTTTCTCGCCGGCCAGGTTTTTGCGAAGAGACGGCCCAGTCCCCCGATGGCCAGAAGGGTCAGGAGGACAAGCGGGATCAGTATCGCCTTGGGCAGTAACAGGTGACCGGCCCCCCCGATGGCACCCCAGAAGGAGGCATACGCTCCGGTCACGATGCCCAGGTAGTCATCGGGGGTGAGGGACGAAAGGCGCGGGTCGGTGACGGCGCGGGTAGCCGCCCAGCCCAGGGGGTCTCCGAAGGTCGCGGTATTGCGGATGAGCCAGGGGCCGGCGACAAGCGCAGCGCTGATGCCGGTCAGCAGCAGCGGGCGGATTCTACTCCGCTTCGCGTGAACCAAGAGCAGGAGGCCGGCGATGGGCCAGAACGTCCACAGGCTGGTCTTGGTGATCACGCCAAGGCCAAGCAAGAGGCCCAAGACGATGTAGTCGCGGGTCCGCGGTCGAATGACCACCAGCCGGCAGAGCTGCCAAAGGAGCAGTGCCGATAGAGCTGTGGAGAGGTTGTCGTTGTTGATCGCCCCACTCAGAAATAGGAACTCGGGCAAGAAAGCGACGAAGGCGGCAATGGCCCAGGCCAGCGTTTGTTGTGTGGGAAAGATGAGGCAAGCCAACCGGTACGTGGCGAAAATGGTCACCAACCCGAGTAGCACGGAATAGAGCCGTGCCAAATGCCAGGCCAGGGCTCCGTCGTGATATGGGAAGTCTTCTTGTCGCGGGTGCAAAAGCAAGTTGGGCGGGCCGGAAGAGTCTTCGATGCGAAAGTCGGCGTTTGCTTGCGGGAGGAAAGCTCCTTCGGCGACGAAAAAATTTGTCAGCGCTGCGGTGGCGTAGTACAAGGGTGGCTGGAATGTCTCGCCGAATGCCATGCCTGCCGGCGATGGCAGGCGGTGTTCGCGAGCCAACGTGCGCACGTAGGCGTAGTGGGACACTTCGTCGGGGGCTTCGCCCAGAGGGACGGTGATGCTGTATGCGGTGGCCAGCAACAGATACGCGACCAGGATGATGCGCATAGCGCGCGGCAATCTGCCACCGGCAGCCGGGCGGGGAAGCGATGCCGTCAATGTCAACCTCCCCCAGCAGGTTTCAAATGCGGATGGCTACAGCATGTGCGTGGTGTGGCCTCTTCCCAAAGAAAGAGCGGGTGATGGGATTCGAACCCACGACACCTGGCTTGGGAAGCCAGCGCTCTGCCAACTGAGCTACACCCGCAGTCCATACTGATTCTATTATACACAAACACCTTGATTTGTCAAACCTTTGCCGGAGACGATGTCAAAGCTATCCGTTCTCCAGTGTTCGTTCGAAGGCTCTCATCGTCGGGCCGATGTGTGTGAGGGGCGTAAGCCGGCCCTCCACGGCCACGGAGGTCTTCAACCCGTTGCCGGTGATGTAGGCCACGGTAAGCTCGTCGGGGGCGATACGTCCCGATTCGGCCAGCTTCTTGAGGACGCCCACGGTGACGCCGCCCGCTGTTTCGGCGAAGATGCCCTCCGTCCGGGCCAGCAGCTTGATTCCTTCGATGATTTCATCTTCGGTGACCGATGCGGCATGACCGCCGCTCTCACGGATCACACGCAGCGCGTAGTGCCCATCCGCCGGGGTGCCGATAGCCAGAGATTTGGCGATGGTGTGTGGCTTCACGGGGATGATCTCCTCTGAGGCAGTTTCAAAAGCGGTGGCAATCGGGGAGCATCCGGCAGCCTGGGCACCGGAGATATGTGTTTGGTGTTCTTCGATGAGGCCCAGGTCGGCCAGTTCGCCAAATGATTTTGCGATCTTGGTGAGCAAGGAACCGGAGGCCATGGGCACGACGACATGGTCGGGGGCATGCCACCCCAATTGTTCGGCGACCTCGTAGCCCAGCGTTTTCGATCCCTCGGCGTAGTAGGGCCGCACATTGACGTTTACGAAGGCCCAATGGTACTCATCGGCGATCATGGTGCAGAGGCGGTTCACCTGGTCATAGTTCCCGTCCACGGCCAAGACGTTGGGACCATAGACGCTGGAGGCTACGATCTTCGCCTGCTCGAGATCTGCCGGCACAAACACATACGATTTCATGCCGCAATGGGCAGCGTGTGCGGCCACCGAATTGGCCAGGTTTCCGGTAGATGCGCAGGCAATCGTATCGAACCCAAACTCCCGCGCCTTGCTCACGGCGACTCCAACTACGCGGTCCTTGAAGGAGTAACTGGGGTTCACGCAATCATTCTTGACGTACAGATTTTGCAACCCCAAGGCTTTGCCCAGGTTGCGTGCGCGAATTAACGGGGTCAGGCCGGTGCCTATGTCCAAAAGCAGTTTGTCCGGCGCAGCCGGCAGCAACGGGCCGTAGCGCCACATGGTCGGAGACGAGGCGGCGATACGCTCCCGGCTCAGTTGTGTGGCGATTTCTTCGTAATCATATACAATTTCCAATGGGCCGAAGCAGTCTTCACAGACATAGAAGGGCCCTTCGTTGTATTCACATCCACATTCCCGGCAACGTAATCCTTTTACGTTCGACATGTCCTCTCCCTTTCACGTGATCTTGTTGTATCTTTGTTACTACTTTGACAATGTCACATTTCCTTGCACGGCGGTTGAAACCGCGTGCTACCGGTGGCGAAGGCCACCTGCGTGGCCTCGTTTCTGCCGCAGGGCAGCTTCGCCCCACGTAGCCGCGAATTCATTCGCCAGGCGTTCGAATGTGACATTGTCAAACTACTCAGCCAGGCCCCCCTGCCCCCCAACTTTGGGGGGCAGCCGCTGTACTCCCCCCAGGATTGGGGGACTGGGGGGGGCTACCGCCCGGCCGCTGAAGCTATTCTCGCTGCGTGCCTGAGCAGTAACGTATCTTCTTCAATTTCGAGGGGATAACTTTTCTGCAACCGGTATGGCAATCGCTGCGCTGCTCCCCCCTGTACGAAGACGTACATTGTGTTAGATAAAAAAACGCCCCCCTATCCAGGATAGAGAGGCGACGGATACACTACAGAAGTTTCGTGCCGGCATGACAAAACCGGCAGTTCTCCGCTGTCGTCTCTCATCTTCCAGAAAACTTCTGCCGGAATTGGCACCATGTCAAAAGCTAACGGACAAAATTCTCGTTTGTCTCACCATTGCCGCGGTACTGAGGGAGCTGTTTCTTACAACTCTCCCGTAGTTCGCATCGCTGTTGGCAATCGACTGGTTGCCGGGGTTTCGCAGGGCCGGTCCCTCCACCCCTCTGGATAAGAGTGTTACAGCTAAATAAGTTGGAAATGTGCCTTCCACACCGAAGCGCTTCATGTTATCACGTAAACTCGGTTTTGTCAAATAGAACCGTGCGGCGGGGCGTAGAAGTTCTGCATAGAAGTTCGACTTCTGCCAGAAGTCGAACTTCTGTTTCCGCCGAATTGTATACACTACCCTGCCTTGTTTCGATTTGTGGCGGAAAGGCGGACATGGTACAATAAGACAAGGGTGTTGATGGCGCTCTGTTTGCCGACATGCTGCGCAAGCAGTTTGGATGAGGAAAGGATGCGACTATGCGTTTGGGAGCACACATGTCAATCGCCGGCGGTGTGGATACCGCCTTTGATCGGGGAGAAAAGGTCGGCTGTCAAGCAATCCAGATATTCACCAAGAACAACAATCAGTGGCGGGCGCGTCCTTTGCGGGATACGGAAATCGCCCGCTACCACGAACGGCAGGCGGAGACCGGCATCAAACCGGTTGTCACCCACGCTTCGTACCTGTTGAACTTGGGCACTCCGGATGATGTTCTCTGGGAGAAATCCTTCCAGGCCCTCCTTGTGGAAATGGATCGATGTGATGTTTTGGCGATCCCCTATCTGGTCATCCACCCTGGGGCACACGTGGGGTCCGGCGTGGAAGCGGGGTTGGCGCGTGTTGCCGCGGCGCTGGACCGGTCGGCCCGCGAGCGACCCCAGGCGCAGGTCATCGTATGCCTGGAGGGGACTGCCGGCCAGGGCACGACGCTATGCCATACGCTGGAAGAGATCGGCCAGGTGTTTGCGCTGGTGGCTGATCCGAACCGCTTGGGTGCCTGCCTCGACAGTTGCCATCTGCTTGCCGCCGGCTACGAACTGCGTACGCGCCAGGGGTATGAGGAGATGGTCGCCCAGTTCGACGAACTCATTGGCCTCTCCCGCCTGAAAGTGTGGCATCTCAACGACTCGAAGAAGGGGCTGGCCAGCCGGGTAGACCGTCACGCCCACATCGGTGAAGGAGAATTGGGGCTGGAACCTTTCCGTTTCATTTTGAATGACCCCCGTTTTCGTGATCTTCCGGGGCTATTGGAGACGCCCAAGAGCAAAGACATGCACGAAGACGTGGAGAATTTGAGCCGGTTGCAACAGCTTGTCGAGTAGCGAGCAGCTCAACTCCTCTGCCGGTCGATGTGGGCCAGGAATTCGCTGCGTGTGCGCGGATCGCTTTTGAACCGCCCTTTCAGCGCTGTGGTGATCATGCGGCTGTTCGGTTTTTCCACGCCACGCATGGCCATGCACATGTGCGTTGCTTCTACCACGACGCCAACTCCCTGCGGGTCCAAGACCTCTTGTAGAAAGTCGGCGATTTGCACAGTCATGCGCTCTTGGACTTGCAGCCGGCGGGCGTACATCTCCACGATGCGTGGGATTTTGGAGAGACCAATGACCCGTCCCCGGGGCAGATAGGCGACGTGGGCCTTGCCAAAGAAGGGCAGGAGGTGATGTTCGCACAGGCTGTAGAAATCTATCTCGCACACCAACACCATTTCGTCATAGCTGATCTCGAAGATTGCGTCATTCACCATGGCGATGGGGTCAACCTGGTAACCCCGCGTCAACTCGTTGTACATCGCGGCAACCCGCTCCGGTGTGCGCCGCAAACCGGAGCGATTGGCATCTTCCCCAATGTTGCTTAGGATTTGACGTACAGCCCGTTGCACCAGGCTGTTCGCTTCGTGGTTGTCTGGCTCATTTTTGTGCGAAGCGTGACTATCTTTCGGTGACATCACCGTTGTTTTCATTTCCCTTCCCTTCATTTTGAGCCTTCGTAATGGTCGGCGACGGGGGGCACCATGCTTGCCCGGCGCGATGTGCTCGTCCTAGCAGGCTGTCGGAGAGGTCTGTTTTCTTCTTATTAGGACACAGATTCTCACAGAGAAACACGGATTTCAGGCAAAGATTATCGAAAAATCTGTGTTTATCCTGCAAATCTGTGTCCCATGATTCTTTCTCCGACAAACTGCTAACCGTTATGAGAGTTTTCTTCGTTTTCTATCCAGCGTACGGCCACTGTCGGCAAGTCGTGCGTGGGGCCTCGCCGGGTGGTGCATTCGGGCAGCGATTGCAAGAATTGCTGGCCATATCGCTTGGTCAGTACCCGGCGGTCCAAGACGACCGCGACACCCCTGTCCGATTTATGGCGTATCAATCTCCCAAACCCCTGGCGAAATCGTATAACTGCCTGGGCCACGGCAAATTGCATGAAGGGGTTTTCGTATGTTTCGCTGCGTGCTGCGAAAACGGGGTCGCTGGGCACGGGGAAGGGGAGCCGGGCGATTACCACGCAACTGAGCGCCGGCCCGGGCACATCTACGCCTTCCCAAAAACTTTGTGCTCCGAGGAGTACCGTGTTACTTTGCTTCTTGAAATCCTCCAGGAGTTGGCGTCTGGAGCCGTCGTGGTATTGGGCGAGCACGGTGATGCCGGCTTCGCCCAGGGTCTCGCTGATGGCTTTGTAGGCGGCTGTGAGTTGACTCTTCGATGTGAAGAGTACGAGCGTGCGCCCGCGGGTTGCCCGGCACAAGTCTATCAGGGTCTGGTGTACGCTCTGTGCATATCCGGGCGTGCCGGGCTCGGGGATATTCGTCGGGACGTATAGCAAAGTGGATTTCGCGTAGTCAAAAGGAGAACCTACACGTGCCTTTTGCACATCGTCGAGTCCGAGCCGATCTTGCGTGTAGGAAAAGTTTCCGTTCACTTGCAGCGTGGCGGAGGTCAGGACCACCGTGTCTTTGTCACCGAAAAGACCGCTCGCCAACATGTCCCCCACGTACAGCGGCGCGGTATGAATTTCCAGGATGCCGTCTTTCGCCCGGATATTTGCCCAATAGATGGTGTTTGAGGTCGGCTCACAAATCATCCCATTCAGATGTGTGCAATATTCAAGAACGTGTTCATAATAACCGGCCAGCGTTTGCAGCAAGTCGGCATACCCTGTGATTTTTGCGCTTTCCAACGTCTCGAGAGGGCGATAGATTTGCTTGAGCGCTGCGGCGATTCGTTTCAGGCGGATGCCCAGGTCTTCCCAAGTTTGCTCCACTTGGTCCCAGGCCGGTTGCGCGCGCAGGGCGGGCGTAATGCGTACTTGTGTGTCATAATTGCCTCGCTTGGGGGATTGGTCATCCAGGAATTGTTGAAGAACGCGGAACAGTGTGTAAAGTGGGGGGCCGAAAGTAGCGGTTTCGCGCTGGGCCAACCGGACCAGGTCTTGAATCTGCGATTTTGCGGTTGCCGGTGCCTCGCTGCCCTCCACACTCTTCAGCAACGCGGCCAAGAAACCGGAGTATTTGCCGGCACCATGCGGTTGGCTTATCTCTTGCAGCAATTGCTCTATCTTGTCCTGGCTCAAGACCACGCTCATTTGGTGGGTGGCCTGTGCCTCCAGGTGGTGGGCTTCGTCTATGACGAGGTGATGGTGTTCAGGCAGGACACGATTATCGGTCATCATGTCGGCCATGAGCAGCGCGTGGTTCACGACGATAATATGGGCTGCTTCAGCCTGCCGGCGGGCGTTATAGAAGAAGCAACGGCCATTTTGCTCGTAGCGGCAGATTTCTGGCTGGCAGGCATCCGCGTCCACACAGACCTTGCGCCAGAAAGCAAACTCGCCACGCTGTTGGATCAAAGTGAGTTCAGAGCGGTCACCGGTCACCGTACTTTCCAGCCAGACCAGGATTTTCGCCAGCGTGGTCATGTTGCGGGGGGTCAAGTCGCCGGATTTTTTGATGCTATCCAGCCGGCGTGGGCAGAGATAGTTCGTTCGTCCTTTCAGGACGACGGCCTGGAAGGGCACGCCAAGAATCCGTTTCAGGTCGGGCAGGTCTTTGTGGATAAGCTGGTCTTGCAAATTGATCGTGTTGGTGGATATGACCACCGGCCTGTTGTTGTCCACGGCAAAGTACATCGCGGGCAGGAGATAGGCCAGTGATTTTCCTGTTCCCGTACCGGCCTCTACCATGACGTGTTGTTGCCGGTTGAAAGCCTTCGTCACCACACGCAGCATGTGGATCTGCTGGGAGCGTTCTTCGAAGCCGGGAAGTCGGGCAGAAAACATCCCCCCCGCTTCAATGCTTGAAACCAACGCTGTCTCGTCGAGGGGGACGGCGCGCAATGTGGGTTCCAGCCTGGTTGGAGGTTCTGTCTGTTTCGGGAGGTGCGTGCTCCGGAAGCTCCCTTTTGATCGTGCTTGAACCTGTTCCCCGATACTCGCGTTTACGAAGGCGTACCGTGCCCTAGATTGTTCCACCTCCGACATGATCATTCGTAGCGGCCAATTGACCGAGGTTGCCAGCCGGTTGATTTCCTGGATGATTGGGAGGTCCAGTTGGCAGGCTCTTTGGAAAAGGGCCAGGAACAAGTCTTTGGTCATGGCTGCGTCTTCCAGGGCGCGGTGGCGTGTGGGGAAGGCGATGTCTAATTGCTCGGCCAGGCGGCCCAGGCTGTAGCCGGTGGCATACGGCATAAGAATGGACGCCATTTCGAACGTGTCCACGGCGGCATTGTCCCGAAGAACGTCAAGTTTGTGCAGGAATCCCAGATCGAAGGCTACATTGTGCCCGACTACCGGCATGTTTCCCACAAATCGCGAAAGAGGGCCTAGCACGTGGCGCACGAGGGGTGCCCCATCTACCTCCGTTTGGGTAATGCCGGTCAGTTTCTGGATGCGGTGTGAGAGGACGCGTTCTGGGTTTACCAACGTCGACCATGAATCCAACACCGCATCCTCTTCCGGGGAACGGGGAATTCGATACTTGACGGCACCGATTTCGATGATGGCGTCTGATTTGGGCTGTAGGCCCGTTGTTTCCAGGTCAATGGCTACAAAGGTGCGGCTCATAGTTGGCATCTTCTTTCACTCTTTATGATTTGGCGTTCTATTGCTTGTCCCGTGAAGTGTTGCGAGAACACGATCTTCACAAAAAAGAGGGGACGAAATCTTCGTCCCCTCAACTGTTCTGGGCCTGCAACAGTGTCGCCGGCAGTACTTCCGTTTTTGCGTTGCTACCAGCGATAACCGCCGTAGTATCCTCCGTAGTATCCTCCGTAGTACCCCTGGTAGTACGAGGGATAATAGTACGTTCCGTTGTAGCAACAGGTGTAGGTTGTGCGGGCGGGATAGTATGTCGGATAGTAGGTGGGATACCGGTAGTTACAATAGCCATGGTAATACCCATAGTTGTAGTACCCATAACCCGATGGACCATCTGCACTGGTGGCCATCACACCAATCGCCAGTTGCAACAATAGGACCACGACTACCAGCAAAAGCACGCGACGGGACAACTTCTTCATCCGGGGCCTCCTCTCTGATCTCTTAGCCGACCTGACAACAACAGGGACCGAAACGTCATTCACAAGCGATTAGCTCCGTACCTTTTGCCCTCACCTGCGGACAGAATAAGTTACACTTGCTATCCAGAGTCACCTCCCTTCCAGCTCCTGCTGAAAAGAGCAGACGGGTCAAAATAGCCAGTTAGACGTTCGACTTCTCTGAGAAGTTGAATGTCTTGGGCGAAAACGCAGGAACACGAATCAGGGGACCCTCTCTTGCTGCAGAAAAACGAAACATGGAGGCCCTCTTATTCAATTATATTATATCACACGCGTCAGGCTTTTTCAATACCCCCTTTGTGTAAGATTCGTTTCAACTAACTATGCACGCTGGATGGGGCTGGTTTCGTTCACGGCCCGGGCAAGCACTTCGTCCAGCATGTCGATGGTTAGTCGCCCTGTTTGCGTATTCTGACGGCTGGGGTGATAGGAGGCTATGAGCGTCGGCCACGGCCCAGGCAGATCATATTGTACGCCATGGCCGAAGGCGAGCCGGGGAATGTCATACGCCAGGTCGCGCAGCAGTGCCAGGTAGCCATCGAAGGCTACGCGCCCCAAAGCCAGTACCACCCGAACGGAGGACAAAAGCTCCAATTCCCTCTGCAGGAATGGCCGGCAGTTCGACAATTCCTGGGCCGTGGGGCGGTTCTTGGGAGGCGCACAGCGGGCTACCGCTGTTATGAATGCGCCGTGCAGTTGCAACCCGTCGTTCCGGTCCGCAGCGGATGGCTGATTTGCCAGGCCGGCTCTGAACAGGGCCGCGTACAAGGTGTCACCGGAACCATCCCCGGTGAACATGCGGCCGGTGCGGTTCGACCCGTGGGCCCCCGGTGCCAGGCCCAGGATCAGCAAGCGCGCATGTACATCTCCAAATCCTGGGACAGGCCGCCCCCAGTACGTCCAATCACGATATGCGCGCCGTTTCGTGCGCGCGACTTGCTCGCGCCACGCCACCAGTCGCGGGCAGCGCGCGCAGGTGACAACCTCGTGGTGCAATGTTTCCCACGCGGTGTGGGGATGTTCCTTCATAAGAGAAAGTGTGCCAATCTAGAATACGATTTGGATCGGACGCCCGTGCTGCAATTCCTGCAGGCAATGTGGTCGTGCAAGGGGCATGGCCGATTCCCAGTATAGACACGTGGCTCCCTGCAGGCCAGTCCAGTATAGGAGAAAACAGGCTTTATGTCAAATCAGCGCACCCTATTCGTCTGGAATTACGCGCCAGAATTGCAAAGCTTCCTCCATTCCTTCGGTCTCGCTGTCGGGAAGGCGGAGATAGGTCGCGGTCGCTTCTACGGCTACGACCCCGTCTGGCAAGCGCAATTCGCCTTTGGCTTCTATCAGGCGGCTCCGCTGCTTCGAAATCTCTCCCACCGCGGTGAGCTGCACGCCCAGTGGCACAGGATGATGAAAACGCAGGTTCATCCGTGCTGTCACGACCCAAACACCCTGGCCAATGACCGTCCGCCCCAAAACCTCGTCGAGCACGGCTGTTACAATGCCTCCGTGCAGGCGGTCGGGGTAACCTTGGTATGCTTCGTCCGGCGTGAAATCGCACCAGACCCTGTCTTGCTCATCCTGGTAAAAGGACAACTTCAGGCCCAGTGGATTCTCAACACCACAAACGAAACACATGCGAGAATTCGGTTGCTTCGTGCGATGATTCATGTGACTCCTTCTCCTTTGTGCGCTTTGTTTTGGTGGCTGCTGTTTTGAAAATAACGTGTCATGTGTCACGTAAAACGTAAAACGTGATGCGTAAGACGCAATACGCAATACGCAACACGCAATACGTTTCACGTCTTCACGTTTCACGTCCCACGATTTTCATCCTTGGTGGCGCGCAATCGCTCATGGGCACTGTTTTGAAAATGGCGGCCAGTCGTCAGCTAGTTACGCGTGAAGGTCTCCTGACTGGGCCTCGTGCGGGTTTTCCCAGTGCAAGAGGTAAGATTCTTGCAGACGTTGGCATCTAAGGACCGTAGTCGGCATCAAGAAAGCCGAGGGCCTTTTGCGCTATGCCCGAATGACGGGCTTGTGCAGCGAATGCCCGGGGAGTACGAGGGGTGTCCCCTCGTCTCTCCCTCCCCCTACATTTCGGGGTTTGCGGCGAACCGCTGCGCAAGCCCATGACGGATTAGATTTGACACCCGATAGCAAGTATGGTATACTGTATACCCCCTAGGGGTATTTGGACAAGGCTGTATGTCCGTTGCATTTTCAGCGTGCCGGGGAATTGTTCCCTGGGTAAGGCTGCTGAGAAACTGTTCGATGGCTCCGGCAGAGCCAAAAGCATATTGAGATTCATCAAGATATAGGAGGTATTGCGACAAATGGAAAACGGTAAACCGATTCACGTGACGGATGATTCATTTGAAGAGACGGTATTGAAGTCTACGCTCCCTGTTCTGGTAGACTTTTGGGCTCCTTGGTGTGGCCCCTGCCGGATGGTCGCGCCCACCGTCGAAGCGCTGGCCAAAGAATACGAAGGCAAGTTGGTGGTCGCCAAAGTAAACACCGACGAGAACCCGGCGTGGGCCATGCGCTATGGCGTGCGTGGCATCCCCACGCTGCTCTTGATCGAAGATGGCGAGGAGGCCGACCGTATCGTGGGGGCACTCCCCAAGCCGCAATTACAGAGCCGCGTAGACGCTTTGTTGAACGGCTGAGTCTCATGACAACCTTTCTTCAGGCAAATGGCATACCTGTCCTCTTGCTAGGTCTCTTCATCGTCGGCTATTTTTGGTTGCGCACCCGCCCAACGAAAATCGGTTCCTTGGCAGTGCTCGATGAGAGGATCAGGATGAGTAGGCCGTCTATCTTGGAGTTCTACTCCAATTTCTGAACGGCCTGCCTGGTGGCCAAACCCATCGTCGATGGGCTGGAGAAGCAGTTAGGCAAGCAAGCGCAGGTGATACGCCTGGACATCACCCAGGCCCTGGGCCGAGAAGCAGCCATGCGGTACGGCGTACGTGCTGTGCCAACCTTCGTGATATTGGATGGCAAGGGCGATGTAGTTCAACGGTATAACGGTTTCTTGCCGGCAGGGAAGGTGAAGGAGCAAGTTCGCTCCCTGGCTTCTTGACCCCGATAAAGTGGACCAAAGTCGGAGCATAGCCACGAATGGCGCGATGAAAAAGTAACGATGATTTGTGGGTCTTGTGGCAAAGGTTTTCTGGCCCAAAAAGTTAGAATCTGGAGTCTGGCGAAAATCGTTTTGACCGGTATAACACAGCATTTTCAGCCACAGATTGCGCGGATCACCACAGATTTTCAGTTTTTTCACTGATTTTTCCGTGAAAATCTGTGGTAATCCGTGGCAAAAACAGAGATAAAACATTCAGAAAAATCTGTGTGCGAGGCCTGTGTAAATCTGTGTCCCCTGTCCTTTTGTCAACTGCCCCGTCAGGGGCCACATTTTCTGAGCGAAGTCTCGGACAACGCATAGAATCTAATTGGTAAGGTACTTACGCAAACGAAGGAGGCGAGGTCGTTCGCATGCCAGTATACGAATATTGTTGCCAAGAATGTAAAACCAAATTCGAAGAGTTCATCCGTTCGTCTGGAGACGAAGAGGGCCTCACCTGCCCCACGTGTGGTAGCGTGGACATCAGGAAAGGGTTCTCTCTCTTCGGTACCAGCGGATTCGCAAGCGATACGTCCATCCCCAGCCCGCTGGCGGCCAGCAACTGTGGCCCTGTTGGCTGAGGTATCTAACACTTGGGAACCGGTGGTTCCCCCAACTTAATCACAAGGAGCACGACCCTATATGCCCTTTGGAACCGAGCCACGAGGAAACTTGCATCTTTCCCCCGCCGTACAGGATGACCTGGTGCGTCGCCTGCGACGGTTGGAAGGACAGGCTCGCGGGGTGCAACGTATGCTCCAAGAGCAGCGCGACTGTCGAGAAATACTGGCCCAATTGGCTGCAATCCGTTCTGCAGCCGATCGGGCCAGTCTATTGTTGGCGCGAGACCACGCCTTGGAGTGTCTGCACGACCCCACTCGCAGCCTCTCCACGGAAGACGTAATCACCGAATTGGTCAGCACACTGGTCAAATTGCCTGCCGACAGTGTTGGCAACTGAACCTGTTGCTTGGAGTTGTCCGCTCGTGCCCGCAACTTCGTAATCGAAGCGTTATAGAAGTTCTCCAATGCTCTTCGCTTGCGTGAAGAGCAAAAGATAATCTGGCCCCCCCGCCTTAGAATCTGTGCCGGACATGTTGAAGCCGCCAAACGGATGCACATTGACCAAAGCTCCGGTACATTTTCGGTTGAAGTACAGGTTGCCGACATGGAACTCACGGCGCGCGCGCTCCAGATGGCTGCGATTGCGACTGTACAGCGAACCGGTAAGGCCGTACTCAGTGTCGTTGGCAATGGCCAGAGCGTCTGCAAAGTCTTGCGCTTTTATGATGCTCAAGACCGGCCCAAAAATCTCTTCCTTCGCGATTCGGGCATCGCGGGGCACATCCGCGAAGATCGTAGGCTCGATGAAGTAGCCGGGGCGATCCAGGGCGTGGCCTCCCAACAATAGCCGGCCCTCTTCTGTGCCAATCTCGATGTAGTTCATGATTTTCCGGAAAGCCGCTTCATCGATGACCGGGCCCATCCAGTTCTTTTGGTCCGTCATATCCCCGACCGTAATCTCTTGGGCACGCGCCACGACTTTTTCCACCAGCGCATCGTACACATCCTGTACGATGATGGCCCGCGAGCCGGCAGAACATTTCTGCCCCTGATAGCCAAACGCGGAGACGACAATGCCCTCTGCTGCCGCGTCCAAGTCTGCCGTTTCGTCCACCACCACGGCGTCCTTGCCGCCCATCTCCAAGACGCAGCGCTTGATCCAGATTTGCCCCGGCTGCGGCTGCGCTGCAAGCTGGTTGATACGCAAGCCGACCTCCTTCGACCCGGTAAACGCAATGAACCGCGTTTTCGGATGGCCGACCAGGAAGTCGCCGATCGATCCACCGGGGCCGGGCAGGAAATTGAGTACGCCTGGGGGGAGCCCCGCCTCCTCCATGATCTCGGCAAATAGGGCGGCTACCGCCGGTGCGGCGCTAGAGGGTTTGAGCACCACGGTGTTGCCGGCGACAATACTTGCCGCGGTCATACCGGCCATGATCGAGCCGAAGTTCCAGGGTGGAATGACCATCCCCACACCCAGCGGAATGTAACGCAAGTCGAGCTCCTCCGGCGGATAGGGCGTTAGGCTCTGCGGCCCGCCCAGTTTCAGCATTTGTCGCCCGTAGTATTCCAGGAAGTCAAGGGCCTCGGCGGTATCCACATCCGCTTCCACCCAGTTCTTACCCACCTCATAGACCATGCAGGCCGAAAACTCATGCTTCCGCCGGCGCATGATGGCAGCGGCTTTGAAGAGGTAGCGGGCCCGTTCCTCCGGTGCGACGTATTGCCAGGTTTGGAAGGTCTCGTATGCGGTTTGCACGGCCCGTTCGGCCAGCGCCACATCCGCTTTCGCAAAAGTGCCCACGACCTCCTGCGGGTTTGCCGGATTGATTGAGTCGAACGTTTCCGCTGCGCCAACCTGCTCGCCACCGATGATCGCCGGGTACCGTTTGCCGAAGCGCTTCCGCACCTCCGTCAATGCGGACTGGAATGCGCTTATGTTTTCTGGCTTCGAGAAATCTGTAAAGGGTTCGTTGCGAAATTCTGGTAACACCACTATTTCCTTTCTAAAGAATCTATGCATTGTCCGAGACTTCGCTCAGAAAATGTGGCCCCTGACGGGGCAGTTGACAAAAGGGCAGGGGACACAGATTTACACAGGCTTCGCACA
>JAADHH010000104.1 GCA_013151955.1 Chloroflexota bacterium | reverse complement strand
AGGGCCGCAGCCACCGTTCGACGAATCGCAACGTTACGGGATTATGCCACAAAACCCACCTTCCTGTCAACTTGCGGCTGATCAAATTTGGTACGCCCAGGTAGTGGGCCAAGTCGAATGCACGGTGCCCGGCCGGCGTCATGTAGTATTGCCAGCGGCTGACCGTGAAGTCCAGCCGTTCGAGCCGCTCCTGCCATACAGCGGGCGGATCGGTGTGGAAGTGTGCCGAATGGTCGTTGAACCAGCCGCCGTAGCGGCCGGCCAGGCCACGCAGCCCCACGCGACGCAGCAGCGTGCTGCCCAGCAGCATGTCGGCAAAGCGGTCGCTCGGCACGCCGAAGAGGAAGCGCCCACCCGGTCGCAAGACACGGTGTACCTCGGCCAGCGTGCCCTCCAGGTCGGGGATGTGTTCGACGACGCAATTGCTGACCACCGTGGCGAAGCTGGCCCCGGCGAAGGGCATGGCCGGCGCACTGCTCACCAGCAGGTGCCGGTAGATGCCACGGGTCGCCGCTTCACGCACCGACGGTTCGTCCAGGTCGAAGCCGGCGAAGAGGGACGCGTGGAAGGCTATGCTGGCGAAATGGCCATCCCCGCAGCCCAGGTCGAGCACCGGGGGCTCGAGCGGGCCGGCCTCCTCGAACAGGCGGCACTCGATGCTTCGCAGCAGTGCGCGGAAAGCGGGTACTTCGTGCAGATGGCGGGTCAGGTAGTCCATCGGTGGCTCTCAGTCCTCATCGAGCAGCTCCAACAGCCTTACATCCTCCAGATCAACCTCACGGCCGGCAGCACGTTTGGAAGCAATTAGATCATTTCGTGAAACGACGTAGAATGTCTGGCCCTGGTATTTCATCTTCTCTCTATTGCGCCAGGCATCTTCAAAGAGCAAGCCCGGGGTAGCTGTTTGTACATCGACCCGAACACGATCTTTGAAAATCGTGATCTCGTGGGCAAGCAGTTCGTCGGCCGAAATGAGAGAGGCCGTGCCAAGTCTGGCTTCCAGAAGCGCATCTAGCAATCGCTGTGCGTTGTCTGGGGTCGCCTGGATCAGAATATCCAGGTCAAATGTGGCACGGGGCACGCCATGCAGAACGGCGGCGATGCCGCCAATGACAACGTATCTGACATCATGTTTGTGAAAGGACGCGAACACGCCCTGTAATCGGTTGAGCATCTTTTTGCTCCATAATCCCAGGATTGTTAGCCAGAATCAGGTCGGTGAAGGAGCAGAGCAAATCCATCCGCTCCGAGAGCGACAGCGACTGAAACCATCGTGCTTTGGCTTCCGGTGTTTCCTCTCTTCGGTCGTGACTTAGTGTCGAAAGTGACATTTTTCTGGAATCCTTACCTTGCGACTGATGCCCTAACGCATGGCGGCAATTTCTTCTTTCATCTCCTCTAGTGACAGTTTTCTTCCCATTTTGAACTCTGCTCTGGACTTCTCGATGATTTCCATGAATTCAGGCGCGGTGCTCAACAACAGGGACTCCCTCTCGGCAAACTCAATCTCAAATGCCCTTTCAAACCTGCTATCCTCTGCCTCGCCGGGACGAGCGCAACGCCCAGCCCAGTCCTACCAGCGCGGCCAACCCGGTCAGCGCCTTGGCCGGCCCCCACAACCGCCCTTCGAGGGCCACGCGCGAAATCTTATCTACAAACAGCGCTTCATAGTCCTCGGCGGTACGTCCGGTGCTGAAGTGACCGGCCACCTCGCTGCGCGGCCGGACGTAGTCCGCGCGACGGCGAATCACGTCTACGACCGCTCCGGCGATGGCCTGCGCATCGCGGATGGGTACGATGCGGCCCATGCCGGTCGTCCGCACAGATACGCGCACGCCGGGCAGGTCGCTGGCCACGACCGGTGTGCCGCAAAGCATGGATTCGACCTGCACGAGTCCAAAGCTCTCCGTGGAGTTGATACTTGGCAGGATCGTGCAGTCGCAGGCGGCGTAGAAATCGGCCATCTCCTCCGGGGCCAGCGTGCCCAGGAAGGTCCAGTGATCGGCGTAGCGTTCCAGCAAAGGTTGCAACCGGCGGTAGTAGTCTTCCTCACCCAGCACATCGCGGTACGGGCCGGCGAAGAGGATTTGCAGATCGGGCAGCGCCTTCAGCATGAGGGGCAGCGCCTCCAGAACATACTCGACCCCCTTCTCGGCGGCCAGACGGGCGGCAAAGCCGAGCACCGGTTTGCCTTCCAAATCAAAACGTTGGCGGAAAGCGGCCACACGTGTTTCCGGCGGCTGGGGCATGTCCACCGGAGGGGGAATCACCCGGCGCTTGCCGGGGAACTGTGAGAGGAAGGGCGAGTGCATGGCATAGTCTTCGGTGTATGCTACGACCGCATCGGACCACAGGCCGGCGAGCGAGTTCATGACGAAGACCACCCGATCCACCAGGCGGTTGAACCCGCCCGGCGGCAACTGCAAATCACAATGATAGGTCAGGGCCACCGGCCGGCGCACGACATAGCGACCGAGGAAGGCCAGCAGCCCGGCCTCGAACTGCGGCAGGTGGATACTCACCACATCGTGTTCCGCGATCAGGCGCGTGGCCAGAGGAGCGAAGGTGGGCATAATCACCCCCTTGCTGATGCGAAACAGCACCGGGGCACGGACCACGCGCACCCCATCTATCCACTCTTCACGGGACAGACCGGGGTCGTAGTGCGACGTGAGCACCGTTACCTGGTGGCCACGGGCGGCCAGTGCTTCGGCCAATCGCTGCACATAGATGGTCAGACCACTGACGTGCGGGCGGTAGTACGTGAGTGCAAAGAGGATTTTCATCTACACACCTCATTTACCGCGCAAGGCTGCCAGTTCTGTGCGCAAGCGCTCCAACTCGGCCTCGGCCTGGCGGCGAGCGGCTTGTGCCTCCAGCGGAGTCAGCAGCTTTCCGCCCGTTCTCGGGTCATACAGACGCAAAAAACCCTCTTCGTCCCGCAGTTCCAGGCCCAGCATCCGGCTGACCAGCGGCTGTTCCTCCATCCTTCGATAGCCATCGCCGGTCAGCCGGTATCCCTGCAATGGCGGCGACAGGTATTCACGCAGGGGGTCATACAAAAAATACTCCGTAACCCCCAAGGCTTCGTAAATACCTTTTTTTGCGCCCCGGTCTTTCCACATTGTGCCTTTGGAGGTCAATTCAACGACCACATCAGGGCCTTTGCCTTCCTCCCACACTTTATACACCCGACGGTTGCCTTTGGGGATACCGAATGTCACAAACACGTCCGGGGCAACAACCGAAGCGGGATCCCCTTCGGCATAGTACATGAATAGGTTGCCGGCCACGTACACTTGCGGGTCATCTCGATAGTGGTCTGTCAGCGCTTCGATCAGGTAGATCATCAGATTGCGATGTGTATCGGTTTCTGCCATGGGTTCACCGTCCGATTCAGGGTAGTAGATGGGGCTCGGTGGAACAAACGGTGGTTGTTCTCGATGTTTTGGGATTATTTTTGCCAGGGCCATGGTCTTTTCCTCTATTACGACTTTCACGTAAACAAGTGTTTGTTTTCGACAACCCACTCATACAGCCGGCGTACACCTTCCTCCACGCTGACGCGCGGGCGCCAGCCCAGTTCCCGAGCAGATTTGCGAATGTCGGAGACGTAGACACGCTGGTCGCCGGGCCGCCAGTCATCGTACGAAACGGGGATGCGCCGGCCCATGAGCCGTTCCAGCAGGGGGCCAAATTCCGTCCACACGGCCATCACGTTCTCTGCACCGCCCCCGATGTTGTAAACCTGCCCGGCAGCGCGATCTATGTGCGCGACCGCTGCGTCGTACGCATCGAGCAGGTCCTCTATGAAGAGGACGTCGCGCACTTGTTTGCCATCACCGTAGATCGTGATCGGCCGGCCGAGCACCGCCGCGATGATGAACCAGGCCACCCAGCCCTGATCCTCTACGCCGAACTGCCGGTATCCGTAAATGCACGACTGGCGCATGACGACGCTGCGCAGGCCATAGATACGGGCGTAGTCGCGCACGTACTGGTCGCCGGCCCCCTTCGAGCAGCCGTAGGGGGAATGGAAGTCCAGGGGCTGTGTTTCCGGCACACCATCGGGGAGTTCGGCATAGCGATAGCGGGTCTCGTCCTCCGCCACACCGACCTCTTCCATGCCGCCGTAGACCTTGTTCGTCGAGGCGAAGAGAAAGGCCGCATCATTGCCGGCGTGTCGCGCCGCTTCCAGCGCGTTGAAGGTGCCCAGTGCGTTGGCCATGAAGTCGGAGCGCGGGTCGGTCACCGACGTGGTCACTGCCACCTGCCCGGCCAGGTGGTAGACGATCTCGACGCCCTCCGCGGCCTGCAACAGCGCCGGGTAGTCTTCCAAGTCGGCACGCACGAAGTTGAAGCTGTCTGGGCCATGTTCGTCGTACAGCCAGGCCAGGTTTGAATCGGTGCCGCGGCGCGACAAGTTATCGAAGATGGTGACGTCGTCGCCTCGACCGATGAGCCGGTGGGCCAGATTCGCGCCGATGAAGCCGGCCCCTCCGGTGATCAATACTTTTCGTTGTGACATGGTTGACTCCTAATGCGTAATGCGTATTGCGTGAAACGTGCCACGTAACCGTAGCGCCGGAATTCCTATTTGGCTCCTACCTATCCTCGATCGTGACTAATGGCTTTGTCTATCATCATCCCCAAGTCCAAATTTTGTACGCTTTCTGTCTTCGCAGTAATGGAAGAACACAGGCACCAATCGCCTCGGTATCATAGCACAGAAAACGGAGATGTGCAATCAGCGCGGTCGTGGGTTGCCCCCTTCCATGCGCAAGGCCTGCTCCCAATCCGCCGGCGTGTTGACGTTGAAAAACGATTGCCGGTGGGGATCGAAGCGCTCAATCTCGTCTGGTTCCAGGTAGCGCACGCGCACAGCGGCCAGGAAGGCGATCACGCGCAGGTCGTCCGAGTCGATCAGCTTTTCGATGACCGGCAAGCAGGTGCGCCGGTAGACGGCGTGCAAGGGGTGCAATCCTCTCATCTTGGCGGTTGGCCCGGCTTGTGGCCGGTCGTGCAGAGCACGCGGTGGGGCAGACACCCCTGTATGCGGAATGACCACGTCGTGGCCGGGCGACCGGGCCAGCATGAAGCGCAGCAAGTCCGGCTGTACGAAGGGCATGTCGCAGGCGACGACTACGGCCAGTCCGTGCCGGGCAGCCTGTAAGCCGGAGTAGATGCCGACGAGCGGCCCCTTCCCGCGTACAACGTCCGGCACCAAACGCGCCGGCAGGTGTGCATACTGCTGCGGGCTATTGGTAACGATGATCGTCTCCGTGGCGACTTGCTGCACGCGCTCCAGCACCCGCTCGATGAGCGGCCGGCCGCCCACCTCGACAAAGGCTTTGTCCCGCCCCATGCGGGTGCTCCGCCCGCCGGCGAGGATGATGCCACTGGCTTGCAAAAGAGTCATTCTTACCTCTATCCTAACCGGCGGGCGGAAAGCAGCCCCGGTTGTTTGCCTCGTACCATCAAATCCACCAGTCGTTCGGCAGCGACAATGCCCAGCCCCAAGCCGTGACCGGTAAAGCCCACAGCGAAGAAGACGCGCGGTTCACGAGGCAAGCTGCCCAGCAGGGGCAAGCCGTCTTGAGAAAAGCCCATCACCCCGGCCCAACGATGTGTGATCGCGCCCTGCGCCTCTGGAAAGTGCCGGACCAGGAACGATTCCAGGCCCGCCTGGATCGGACCGGTTGTTTCGTCGCTGTAGCCGACCTCTTCCGCGCGGTAGTGCTGCCGCCAGCCGCCGAGAAGCAGCCGCCCATCAGGGAGCTGCCGGAAGTATTCGTAGCCGTGATCGGCATAGCCCGGTCGCGCGAATAGCGGCGGCAAGGGCGCAGTGGCCAACACCTGGCCCCGCGTGGGGTATACCTTGCCGGAAAAGTACGGATCGAGCAGCGGGGCATAAGCGTTCACGGCCAACACCATTGTCTGGCAACGTACAGTCGCCCGGCGAGCGTACACAATCAGCCCATCGCCACCGCTATCGAAAGCGCGCACCTCGCAGCCGGTGAGCAGTTCGGCGCGGGCCTTGGCTTGCATGGCGGCCGTAAAGGCGACGGGGTCCATGGCCACGTCGTCCGGCTGTAGCAATGCGGCGCGGAACCCTCGCCCCAGCGGGTCACGTGTCTCGAATTGGGCGGCAAAGCCATCCTCCGCAAGCAGGCGGGCCGATTCACGCAGGTCGTTCACTTCCGGTTCGTCTACAGCCAGGAGCAGACAGCCCGTCCGTTCCACCGGCACATCCAATCGAGCGGCCCAATCGAGCAGTCGTCCGCGATTTTCTATGGTCAGCATCCACGCTTCGCGGGCACGGTCGCGTCCATAAGTCTGCACCGCGCGGTTGTAGTGTTCCGCCAGGCCGGTGAGGACCATGCCGGCGTTACGGCCGGTCGCACCGGCGGCGACGTGCCGCGCTTCCAGCAACACCACGCCCAAGCCCTCGTCGCCGAGCAGACGGGCCAGCGTGCAGCCCACAATGCCCGCACCGACGACTGCTACATCGCACGTGCGCTGTAGCTTGTCTGCCTCATCTTGCCATACGGATACCGTCATTCTTCTTCGTTCTCACGACCGGCCGGACCACTCTCGATGCGCACGTAGTCCACCTCCAGCCACTGTTCTTGTGGCACGTCGAGCAGGCCGAAGGCAAATTCTCCGGCGGGCGTGAAGCGGGCCCACTGATTGTCCATCCAGACGACGAACCCCAGGGGGACGGTGGGAGGGTTTTCCACACGAAGAACCTCACGGTCGCCCACCCAAAAACGGGCCTCCTTCGCCAACCAGTGCAGGCGGTATACTTGCCACTCGGTGAGCGACACGCCTTCCAGGGCGCATTCGGCAGCGCGGACCTGGGTGCGTTCCGCGCGCTGGGCCATCCGACCAAGTCCCGGCAGCCGCAGAGCCGCCGCCCCCAGACGGACGATCCAGCCGGGCGGATTTCCTCCGTTCAGCATGGCCGCCTTCCACCCACACCCCGGCACGTCGGACACCAGGCGCATATCCGAGGGGGGCGAAGCGAAGAAGAACCAGACGTTATTCGGTGCTACTGTGGTCGCTCCTTGCTGCCCTGCAAAGGGGTCGTTCCAGAAGCCAAAGCCGGCCGTGCCCAGCAATTGCTCCGCCGGGTGGGACATGCGCGCGCGCACTTCCAGTTTGACCGGAGGCCGCCAGGGATACGACCGCGGTGAAAGGCCATGATAATCATCAATCTGCGCATCGGACAAGCCGGTCGAGCGGGCCCCGCCCACGACAAATCGTATCGTGTCGCGCGAATGCTCCAGCCGGGCATGGCCCGTCGCCAGGCGTGCCCAACGGGGCAGCGTGCCACCCTCAAATCGTTCAACGACCGGTGTAGTCAATCTTCCCTCTTTACACCAACGAGCAGGCCTTCTAGCAGGTTGAACTTGAGCGCGCCCTCTTCCAGACGGGGTTGCAATGAAGCGCGTGCTGCCGGCGGCGCACGATCCAACATCGCTCGCAAGTGGGCCTGTCCTTCTTCGGAAACGCCCATACGCCAGGCCCAGGCTACAAAATCCATCGTCTTCGGTTCCACTTCGGTGTGGGTGACCTGTGCCCCCCCTTGCTCCAAGAACCGTCTGAGGGCAGAAAGGGGGTGTTCGCAAAAATGGGAGGGGTCGCGATAGTCCTCGAACTGATTGATGAACGCGCCGGCCCCTTCGTCCTCCGGTACAACGTTATCCACCAGCCCGACCGATCCGCCGGGGCGGCACACCCGCACCATTTCGGCGACCGCCTGCCGGGGGTGTGGGAAGTGATGCAGGCCAAGCCGGCAGGTGACCAGGTCGAAGGTGTCGTCGGGAAAGGGCAACCCTTCCGCGTCTGCGGCAGCCAGCAGCGGCACCACCAGCCCGCGAGATTCGGCCAGCGCACGCGCCTTGGGCAGGGCCTCCGTCGTCAGATCGGTGGCCACGACGCGGCGCACGTGCGGGGCAAAGGTCAGGGCTGTGTGCCCGGCAGCCGTGGCGATGTCCAGCAAGCAATCGGCCGAGCGTGGCCGGAGCAATTCCACCAGACGAACCAGACTGGCACCCCGCGCATGAACGGGACTGTCTACGTACCGTCCGACGTACCGTCCAAACTGATCCTGCACCCGAGCCTTGACGTTCATGGCATCACCAACCGGTAGGGCCGCCAGGCCTCTGCCGGTACCGGCAAGCCCTTGGCCGCGCGCACAAAGGGGGGTACGCCGTGCTGCGCTGCATCCTGCCAGGTAAAACGATCGGCGATGGTCTGATCGCCATGCACTTCGTGCATCGCTTGATACCAGGTCATGTTATCCATGTTTTGGAAGTGCCAATACTCCAAAGCAGTCTTGTCTTCCTTCCAACTAAAAGTCTCGTCATCGTACGAAGAGATCGGCATCCAGCCATAGTCGCGGGCCAGACGGCCAAAGTTCACGTAGTAGCCGATGGTAGCCGATTTTGGGTGCCCCCCTTCATCGGGGGCGTCCTCCCAGCGTGCCTTGTAGGAGAGGTCCCACGGCGCGTCGGTGAGCGGTTCGCCACAAGAGCCGTCCTGCTCCGCGCAGCGCAGGTAGACCTGCCAATAGGTCTCCGTGCGCCGGTCGTCGCGCACCACTTCCATCATCGGGTATCTGGAGCGACGGTCCAGGTCCACCAGCGTGTCGATGGCCCGGCCGGCTTTGTGCCAGCTCAAATAGTCGGAGCCATCGCTATCGAAGTCGAGCGGGCGGTAGGCGTCGCTGAGACGGGCGAGGAAATCATAGCCCACTTCGTCCTGCACGCGAGCACGCAGCGCACGAAAGCTATCGTCTACGCGCGCGCTCAGTTTGGGGCTGTTGGTGTCCACGTCGGCCAGCTTGACCAGGCGATAGGGCGGCCCTTCGCCCGTTTGGCGCTCTGCGCTTTCGCGAAACAGGGGTTGCGGCGCTGCGCGAGGAGTCAATGCCGGCAAATCGGTTTCAGTCAAAGCCTGCGGGCTGTTCGCCAGTGACCGGTAGTTGGCATCAGGCGGCGTCATTTGTTGTGGTGTGGCCCGGGGGTCGCGCATATCCACGGCATAGAGCGGGCGTCCGCCGGCACGCGGCGAGACGAACCAGAGCCATTGCCCGTCGGGTGACCAGGCCGGCGACTCGTCGTAGCCGGACCAGGAGATGCGACGGGGTGCCTCGTCCGGCTGCAACGGAAATTGCATGACGTACACCGCGCGGCCCCCATCGCGATCGGAGACGAAGGCCAGCCAACGCCCATCGGGTGACCAGACGGGGCGCTCATCTTGGGCCGGATTACGGGTCAGGTTGATGGGGATCGTGCCGTCCGGCCGCATGACGTATACCTCACGGTTGCGGTCGCGCCAGGTGGTGAAGGCAATCCACTCGCCATCGGGCGACCAGGCCGGCGCGTAGTCGTGGGCCGACGATTTCTCGGTGAGATCGCGCAGTTGGCCGGTCTGAAGATCGGCAACGAAGATGTCCAGGTCTTTTTCGCGGCTCGATTCAAAGGCCAGGTAGCGTCCGTCGGGCGACCAGGTGGGATGGGCATCGTAGTGCGGGTTGTTCGTGATCCGCCGGTCTTTTCCGGTGGCCAGGTCCAGGATGTAGATGTCCCAGTTGCGTTGGCGACGGGAGGCATAGGCCAGCCGCCGGCCGTCGGACGACCAGGCCGGGTCGCGGTCGTCCACGGTGGGCGCGGTGAGCACGTGTCCGCGGCCGGCCGGGTCGCGCAGGACGATGTCGTCCTGGCCGCCACGGTATTGCACAGCCGTCAGCCAGCCTGCCGGTGCCGGCGGTCCGGCCTGGGTGACGGGGGCAGCCCAAAGCAGCAGGGCGAAGAAACTTGTAATTGCTATCAGCAGCCGGTTGTCGGTCATTAGGTTGTCAGTCGTCAGATGGCAGTCGCCAGTCGTCAGTTGAGGTTTCACGCAAGACGGAGTATAGCGGAAAAGGGAGGAATCGGCAAGCGTCGGGTGGTGCGGCCGAACGTTACGCGGCCAGCCGGGCCTTGATCCGCTCGTACCAATCGTGTGCGGACATTCCGGTCTCGAATTTGTGAAACACCAGGCGGTAGGCCTTCGTGCCACCCAAGCGCGCAACCACGCTGAGACTGTCCGCCGGCGAAGATAGTTCCACATCGAGGTTGTCCTCGTCCCAGACGGCGTCCGCTTCTGCCGGCAGGCCGGTGAATATGCGAAGCACATCACCGAACGGAATGGTCACGTAAACGCGCAGAGGATCATCGAGATAGATGGTCAGGTGAGTCTCGCTCAAGCCCAACACCACCGGTTGGGAAGGGCGAAGGTACGTTTTCATGTAGGGGATGCCGCCCGCCTGGTGGGTCATCCCCATGACGACGCAGCCCAGTTCGCGACAGATTCGCTCGCGTTCGGCGGCGACCTGTTCGCCGAGTCGCTGCTCCCAACGTTGCAGCAGAAACGCCATGGCCACACCGGTCGCGCTGCCAAGCAGCAAATGGGGTCGCGATTGCACGAAGGCGAAGGCGGCCAAAGCAACGCTGCCGAGCAGCAGCGCATCTGCTGCAAGCTGGTAACGGCGCACCGGCGGGTTGGTTGGCCAACGCAACGTTGTCTCCGCAGGCTGGCCGTACATTTCTTCCACCCGCTTCTCTTCACCCATCAGCGCGCCCCCAGGAGAACCATCAGCTTGAGGCGTGCTTTCGGCCCGTTGAGACCATTGGCAAAGATGACGCCGGCTGCCTCCAGATCGCGATAGGCGCCGGGGAAGCCGTAGGTATCGTAGACGCGGCCGGCGGCGCAGCGCGAGGCAATGACCACCGCGATGTCTTTTTCCACAGCCTCCCGAATCGCCGGCACCCACCAGGGGGGCACACGGCCTCCGCCCATCGCCTCGATCACGATTCCGCGCACGGAACGGGCGATCAAGTGCTGGAGGTAGCTCTCATCCATCCCGGCGGCCAGCTTGATCAGGTGCACATCCGGTTCGAGGCGGCGCGCCGGAAGTATTTCACGTTCCACCCGGTGGCTGAAGATTACGTGCGTCCCCTCGATACGGCCGATTGGCCCCCAGCCCGGCGATTGAAAGGCGTCCAGGGCCAGGGTGTGCATTTTGCTGGCGTAGCGCGCGGCATGGATTTCGCCGTTCATGACGATCACGGCTCCTTGCTTCTGTGCGTCGGGGCAAAGGGCCACGCGGACGGCGTCGAGCAGGTTGGCCGCCCCATCGTAACCCGCTTCGGAGGCGTAGCGCATCGCGCCGGTGAGGACAATGGGGCAGCTTGCCAATAAAGTCAGGTCCAGCAGATAGGCAGATTCTTCCATCGTGTCCGTGCCGTGGGTGATAACCACGCCGCGCACACCGGCCCGGCCGGCCCAATCGCCGACCATGTGCCGCAGTTTCCACAGATCGTCTAGGGTCAGGTGGGCGCTGGGCATGTTGCAGAACGCTTCCACGCGCCACGTGATCCGATCGAGGATATCTGCCGGGAGGAAAGCACGCAGTTCATCCGGCCCCAGTTCGGGCACAGCGCCTCCCCCGTCCGGCTGCGCGCGCATGGCGATGGTTCCGCCAGTGGTAATCAGGACAAGCTCATCGCTCATTTGGCCATCTGTACAGCTTCGTCGAGCTTCAGGGAGACTACACGAGATGCGCCCGTATCCCCCAGCGAAATGCCGTAGATTGTGTCCGCTGCCTCGATTGTACCACGGTTGTGGGTGATGACAATAAATTGGGTAGAGCGGGAAAGATCAACCAGCGTATCCCGGAACCGGCCGATATTTGACTCGTCGAGCATAGCGTCCACTTCATCGAGCAGGCAGAAAGGGGTAGGGCTGATTTCCAGGAGGGCAAAGATCAGGGCCGCGGCCGTCAAGGACCTCTCGCCACCGGAGAGGAGGGAGATCAACTGTCGTCGTTTTCCCGGAACGCGCGCCATGATGTCTATTCCCGTGTTGGTCAAGTCGTCGGGGTTGGTCAAAATGAGGTGCGCTTCTCCTCCATCGAAAAGGCGATGGAAATAGCGCTCAAAGGCCTCGGCGATGGCGTCGAAGGTTGTTCGGAACCGTTCGCGCATGACCTCATCCAGTTCTGCAGAAATCTGGCGCAGGTCCTGAGCAGCTTTGGCAAGGTCATCAGATTGTGTTGTCAGGAATTCGTGGCGCTCGTTGAGCTCTGCATATTCCTTGGGTGCGTCGGGGTTGATGGCACCCATGCGACCCAGGCGGCTCCGCAGGCGTTGCACATCCTTTTCCAATCCATCGGGCAAGACGGAGACGGCCGGAAGGGAGGTGACCAGCGATTCCAGGGGGAGGAAAGATTGGTGGGGTATGCCTTCGGGTGTTTCCTCCGGTTCCACCAGCCCCAAATCCTGGCTCATCTGCTTCCCAAGGTGCTCCAGTGCGTCTTTGTTCTGTATGTGCCCAAGTTCGATTTGGTGTGTCGTTTCCTGGCACAGGCGCAGGCGTTCGCGGGATGTCGAGACTTTTTCTTCCAGCGTAACGAGATCATCCTCCAAGCCTTGCAATTCCGCCAGGGCCGGGTTGACACGCTCCGCCAGCGATTGCAACGTCGTACGGGATTCCAAAAGCAGTGCCTCCGAATCGTGCATATTGGATTGCAATTCTTCGGTTTGCGCGTGCAGTTGGGTCTGTTTTTCTTTGCGCCGGGCCAGTTGCTGCGTCATTCTATCGAGGGTCTGGTGCTGGTCGCGTAAGAGTGTGTGATGTGTCTGTATTTGTTCGCCAAGGAGGGCCAGCGCAGTACGGGCCTGAGACACTTCTTGTTGGGACCGCTCCACACGGGTGTTGGCCAGTTGCTCCTCCAGCTCTGCATGACGCTGTTGCAAGTCGCGTTGCTCGTTGCGCAGGCGCACGAGTATTTGTTCAGCCGTCTTTTGTTTCCGCACCAGGGTAGCGAGGTTCTTGTCCCCCTTTTCTTTCAATTCCTGACGCCATTCGAGTTCCTGCGTCACCCGTTCCCGCTCGCGTTCGGCCTTTTCCAGGTTCTGGCGGAGTGAATTCCACCCTTTTTCAAGCACGGCCCGTTTGCCGGCCAACGTGTCCAACTGCGTCGAAAGGTTCTGTTCCCGGCGCGCTGTTTCTTCGAGGCGCTGTTGGCTTTGGTTGCGCCGCTTTCGGAGAGTCTCGATCTGCTCTGCCAGCGGATACCATTCACGCTCCATCGCGAGGATATTCGTAGCGGCCTGTTCGCCGGTACCGGCCACCAGCACGCCGTTGGTACCGATGCGTTCGCCGGCGATGGTCACAACGGTCAGGTCGCCGACCCGCCGGTACTGCCGGGCCGTCTCCCAGCTATCCACAACCAGCACCGGTCCCAACAGAGCGCGCACAATCGCCGCATCTTCTGGGCGATATTCGACCAAATCTACGGCCAAGCCCAGCAGCCCCGGCTTCTTGGGCACCTGGTAGCGGGGCGGGGCGGGCAACAAGTCGGCGATCAGGAGTTGGGCCCGGCCGGCATTTGCCTTCTGGAGCCAAAGCAGAGCCTGTTCGGCATGATCCCAGGTGTCGAACACAATGGCCTGCGCCCGAGCACCCAGAGCAGCCTGGATAGCCAACACGACTTGCTCGTGTGCGCGGAACAGGCGAGCTACGGGGCCGATGAATCCTTTGAACCCTTCGCTATCCGCCGCCCGCAGGAGTGCCTGCACGCCCGCATCGAAGCCTGCACCCTCTTTCCGAAGACGACTGAGCAAGTCGTAGCGCGCCTGGAGTGCGCGCAATTCGGAGACGACCTCCTGGAGTTGTGATTCCAACGCTCTCTTTTTGCGCTGAACCGCCCGCAGGGCTGCTTCTTTTTCCGCATGTTGCGTAGAAATCGTGGACATTTGCTGCGCCAACTCGGCCGCTTCGGCTCGCATGGTCACCATCTGCTCGGCGATGGCGGTTGTCTTCTCCTCCTGCTCCTGGATAATTCGTTGGTGCTCCGTACGATCCTGTTCGACTTCCTTGCGTCGGGAAAGAATCTGGACCAAGTCGCGGTCGGTTTTGGTCAATCGTGCGGCCAACTGAGCGCGCTCACGGCGCAACTGGGCAAGCGATTCTTTCAGGCTGTGCGTCCGCTTTTCGGCTTCGGCCAGCTTGGCTTCCCGCGCAGCGAGGGTGGATTTCTGGGCCTCCATCCGTTTTGTCAGGTTGGCAAGTTCTTGTTCCAGCTCCGCGATGCGTGCCTGCCGATTCCGCATGTCCTCTTGCAGGGCAACAATTTCGGTGGTCAGTTCTTCCCGGCGTTGCAAGGCCAGCCGGGCTCGTTCCTGCATGACCGATAGTTCACGGTTGCGATTCTCGAGGGATTCTCGAAGCTGGGCCTGGGCCGCCCGATCGGCTTCAAGCCTTTGGCGAAGGGCCACTTGTGTTTTCCGAAGCTCTGCAAGCTGGCTCTCTGCTTCGACAAGGGCCGCTGCAGATTCGCTTTCCGCGGCGCGTGACTGGCGCAACTGCACCTCGGAGTTGTGAATGCCGCGATTGACCTGGTGCCAGCGATAGCCGTACCACAGGCGAAGACGGTCACGAAGTTGCTCATCCAGTTGGCCGTACTCTTCGGCACGTTCAGCCTGCCGGCGGAGTCGTCCCAGCCGGGGGGTAATCTCGTGGATGATATCCTGCGCACGCTGGAGGTTTTCTTCGGTTTGGGCCAGTTTACGAAGAGCTGCATCCCGTTTCGCCTGGTATACAGCCAAGCCGGCCGCGTCTTCGAAGAGGCTGCGGCGCTGGACCGGCTGCAAAGAGAGCGCAGCATCCACCATCCCCTGCCCAATCACCGTGTATGTGTTGCTGCTTAGCCCGCCCTGACCCAAAAGGTGCGTGATGTCTTGCAGACGAACTCGGGTGCCATTCAGCAGATACTCATTTTCGCCAGAGCGGTATGCACGGCGCGTTATGGTTACTTCGGCGAAATCAATGGGGAGCCAATTGCTGCTGTTATCGAGGGTCATGGAGACTTGAGCCATTCCAACCTGACCGCGCCGGTCGGTTCCCGCAAAGATCAGGTCTTCTGTGCGCCGTGCCCGCAACGATTTCTGTCGTTGCTCACCCAACACCCATCGCACAGCATCCGCGATGTTGCTCTTGCCACTGCCATTGGGGCCAACGACGGCCGTTATGCCCCCATTGAAGGCAAAGTCTGTCCGGTTGGCAAAGCTCTTGTAGCCTTGTAGTTCAATCTTTCTCAGGTGCAAAGGAGTACCTCAAAACAGTTTTTCATTTCAACTAATTGTTATAATTATACACTGCTTTTTGTGATGTGTCAACGTTCACACACCAGGGGGTATAGCACAAAACGCTGGACGGACACTGTTTCCTCCGGTCGGATTTCCACCGAACCATATACGCACCCAACACCAGAAACAATATTTGGCAAAAGCGTGCCGCCGTGGTAAAATTGGCTCCAGGCCCTGAAATTCTGAAAGGACAAAGACTCTTGGCTTTCAAGCGAACGATACCGATGCTATTCCTGTTGGCACTGATGAGCAGCGCTTGCTACTGGCAACCCGTTCCGGCCCCAACTGTGCGACCGGTCATAGACGCTTCGCCAACGGCGGCAGCGCTAGCGCCCACGCCCGTCCCCACCTCGCAGCCTGACCTCGGTACGATAACGGGCACCCTCAACCGGGAAAACAAACCAGACATTCCGATCACGAGTGCAGACTTGTTTCTGGCCGAAATACTATCCGGTGCAGACAACACCCTTTCTGTTGCCGCCCTGGACATGAACGCCGCGCCCAAAGCAAACACGGGAGCAGACGGTCGATTCGCCTTTGTGGATGTGCCCCCCGGCACCTACACATTGGTGATCCGCACACCCCTGGGAGCACTGCTCATTCCAGACCCGAACAGCGGGCACGATCTCCTGATACCCGTAACGGCGGACAAAACAATCGCTCTGGGTCAATTGTATGTCAACCTGCCCTATTGAGGGATTGTGCGCACGCGCTTTGCCCAACCAACCTACATCCTGATTTCGTTGTTCCTGGGAGCATTGCTGCTTCTCGCCTGTGCTCCCTATCGCCTCCGGCTCGACCAGGAGCAACCCCTTTCCACGAACGCCTCCCCGGCCCTTAGCAACGGCCACGCGCTGGCCCAGTCATTCGTTCCGGCTCATGACCACCTTAGCGCTGTGCAGTTCATGCCGGCCAGTCTGCCTGCGACAAACGGGAATCCCTACCCGGGGCCGGCCATCACCCTGACCCTACGACAAGATGCGCCATCGGCCGCAATCATCGCCACCGGCACCGCCAGCTTGGCCGACCTGCACGCCAACGAATTCTACCAGTTCTCTTTCCCGCGCCAGGCAAACTCCCGTGGAAAACGTTATTTGCTGGAGGCTAGGGGTCCGGAGTCCGCACGCATTGCCTTGCAGCAATCTGCTCTCGATGTCTACGGCGGCGGCCAAACCTGGATCGGCGACGAGAAGGCCCCCGGAGACTGGACCTTCCGCACCTACTACGAAGAAGATGTCCCCATGCTGCTACGCTACCTGGCTGACGGCATCAGAAACAACGGCCTGCTGGCCGTTCCCCTGTTGCTGCTTTTGTTTTTGCCCGGCTTTGTGGCCTACATCCTGATTCTTCCCGGCGAGTCACCAGATTTGCCGGAGGCACTGGCCTTCTCCTTTGGGTTGAGTCTGGCGCTGATTCCCCTGGCCTTTCTCTGGGCACGCACCCTGGGCTTGCGAATCAACCGGTCGCTGCTACTGTTCGTCGCCTTCGCAGTGCTGGCGATCGCGGCAGTCGCCATTCTGCGATTCCAGCAAAGCCATCACCGCTATTGGCGGCGAGCGATACGACCGGGCAAACCCTTTCTGCTCCTTTGGGGGTTCGTGTTGTTGGTCACCGTCGCTGTCCGTTATCTGGAAATCCGCGATCTGGTTCTCCCCCTGTGGGTCGATTCGGTTTTCCACGCCAGCGTGACGCAACTTTTTTTGCAACAAGGCGGCCTTCCAACGACATATCGCCCGCTGATGCCGGTTGACCAATTTGTTTACCACTTCGGCTTCCACGCATTGGCCGCAACGTTTTCCTGGCTCACCGGCATGAGCGTGCCGCGTGTTTTGCTGGGGCTGGGGCAGGCCCTGAACGCACTGTTGATCCTCCCGGTCTATTTGCTCGTTCGCCATCTCTCCGGCCGGCGGCTGGCCGGGCTGATCGCTATGCTCATCGTGGGGCTCGTGTCCCTCATGCCGGCGTATTACGTAAGCTGGGGACGCTACACCCAACTGGCCGGCCTGGCCCTATTGCCCGTCTGCATGGTAGCCACGCGGCAATGGCTCCAGCCATCCGACCGGCAACTACGCCACCTGGTGCTGGCGGCGCTGGGCGTCTCGGGCCTGCTGCTGACTCATTACCGCGTGCTGGTCTACTACGCGTGTTACGTGGTCGCCTATCTGCTGGTGCGCAGCGTGACGACGCGCCGGAAGCGCATCGAGACCTGGAAACGATCGGCCTGGCTGGCCTTGTCCGTGGTGCTGCTTACGGCCCCCTGGCTGATCAACCTCGGCCAGCACGTTCTCCTCCCCTTCATTTCGGCAAGGGAAGGACTGGTCAGCAGTGCCACATACAGTGCCTTCCCGTGGGAATTCGTAAGGATTCGTCACAACGGCTCCCTGCTTGCCCTCGCGACCGCCGGCATAATCTGGGCCATCATCCGTCGCAACCGCGCCATGCTCACGGTCGTTTTGTGGGTCGGGCTGGTCGGGCTGGCGGCGAACCCGAATCTCGTGGGGCTGCGCCCGATTTGGTTGATCAACAACGCCACAGCGGTGATCAGTCTCTTCCTGCCCATAGCCATACTCGGCGGCTATGTGCTGGCCGACCTCCTGGAGATCGCACACCGGCAACTTTCACCGCACTGGCGCCTGCTCATCCAGCCGGCCACGGGCCTGGCAATCGTGCTGGTCGGCCTGTGGGGCGCGTGGAGCCTGGCGGATGTGGTCAATCCCGTGACCGTACTGGCCACCGCCGATGACCGGGCCGCCCTGACCTGGGTACGCCAGAACACGCCCCCCGACGCCCTGTTCCTGATCAACACGCGCTTCTGGCAAAACGATGTTTACACCGGAAGCGATGGCGGGTATTGGCTCACCCCCCTGACGGGCCGGCGCGCACTTCTGCCCATGTCCCACTACATTTACGGTTCGCCGGACTACATTCGCCGGATCACCGAACTGGCCAAGGAAACCGCCACCGTATCGTCGGTGGACGACACACGATTTCTGGAGATGCTGCGTGCGGAAAAAGTGACGCACGTGTACGTGGGTGCCAAAGGGGGTACCCTCACCATCGGTGCACTCGTCGCCAGTCCCCACTTCCGACCGCTCTACCACCACGGAGCGGCATGGGTGTTTGCGTTTCGTGGCTGAGAGCTACGGTGGGCTTGCCGGGCCGCCGGCACCAAGCAGAAGCCTCTCTCTCACCAAACGTTAGCATCTGCGGGACAGCCCCTGAACATTGCGATGCGCAGTAAGATCACACAAATCAGAAACGTCTGAAACTTGGAGGACACTCGCACTTAAGAAAACGCGGTCTTTGCCGATCAAGAAAGGGGAGAATAACCAAGCAATGTTGGCAAGGGGTTTGGCATGTCTCTATTGTCTTTCATAAAGCACGAATCTTCTGAAAACGGTCTCATCTCCGCGGACATAGATTTGCTCCATTTATTGCTGGATGTTGCCGATGATCTCTCGCACGCTTCATTGGAAGGAATTCTGACATCCTTGATACACCGCCTGAAATCGTACTACGGTGCCAGTCACGCTTGTCTTCATCTTGTGGAAGGCGACTTGTTGCGTGACGAGGCGGTAGAAGCAGCACTCGCTTCCTGTCCGGTGCATGAGGCGGCAGCACACGAACGGCCAGCCCTTGCACAAATCGAATCGACGCTCAATGCGCTGTCCTTGGCACAAGGAAAACCACTCACGCTTGGCCCTGGGACACAGAACGATACAGGATGGGAGAAACTGGCACAAACTGCTGGTATTACCGGCGGCATATCAATACCGCTCGTTCACCAAAAAGAACCCTACGGTGTGATCAACCTCTACTTCTCAAGAGCCTGTCCAACTTCCGTTATGGATGTATCCGCCGTGCGGGCATTAGGCAACCTCACGTATAGCGCTATCCAAAAAGAGCTGCACCTTCGCGCTCTCCGCGAACATGAGGACGTGGTCGCTGCGTTGTCCCAGGCGATTGAAGCGAAGGACGACCACACCGGCGGACACGTCAGCAGGGTCATGTGCATGGCCGAAAGCCTGGGAGAAGCCATCGGACTGGAGGGTCGTGACCGTCGCCTGCTGCGCCGGGCGGCCGTTCTGCATGACCTCGGCAAGATCGGCGTGCCGGACACCATATTGAACAAGCCCGGCAAACTGACCGAGCAGGAATTCGCAAAAATCCGTAAACACCCGGAGATCGCCGCCAACATCCTGCGCCACTTGGATAGCGAGGGTATAGATGAAATCATCGCCGGCGTTCGCGCACATCATGAGTGGTGGGACGGCAGCGGATATCCCGACGGCTTGGCCGGGGAGGACATCCCCCTGCTGGCGCAAATCGTGGCCGTCGTTGACACCTACGACGCCTTGACTTCCGACCGCCCCTATCGCCGGGCATTCTCCACCCAACGCGCGTTGGACATCTTGACCGAAGACAAAGGCCGGCACCTTTCCCCAAAACTGGTGGACCTCTTCATCGAGCAACAGTTGTACGATTTGCCTTGTTCTGAATCGTGCGCCCATCTGATTCCCTCGTAAGATACGCCCTCCTTGTATCGTCTGTGGTACGTAGGCAGCAAACAAGCTGGCCCAAAATCACGAAACTGCACTGATTATTTATGAACGTACCGCAGGCTTTTCACTTGCGTGACGACCAGCCACATATATCACAAAGGAGAGGTAACAATGAGTATCATAGGAGCAGTCCTAGCCGGTCTCGTCGGCACATTTGTAATGACCCTGCTGATGAAAGCAGCCCCAATGATGGGTATGCCAAAGATGGACATCATCGGTATGTTGGGTTCGATGTTTTCAGAAGATGAAGGTACGGCCACGACCATTGGCGTTGTAGCCCACTTCATGATGGGCGTTGTGTTCGCCATTTTTTACGCCCTGGCATGGAGTGTAGGAATCGGAAGTGTATCCTGGCTTTGGGGCGCTATCTTTGGCGTTGTCCACGCCGTCATTGTCATCGGCACGATGCCCATGATGATGCGTATGCACCCCCGCCCGCCCAGCATGGAAGCCGGCCCCATGACCATGGCCGGCCAGTTGATGGGCCATATCGTTTTCGGAATCGTTGTTGCTCTGACATACGCCGCATTCTAACCATCTTCCCCCCTGAAGCGAAAGTTGAAGGTTGCCAACTTTCCAAAAGTTGGCAACCTTGGCATCCTATTTTCACAATAGTCCCCACGAGCGTATGCACGCCACCAAGAACGAAAATCGCGGAGCGGGGGGCGACGGAACACACATTGGGCCGAGAAGTTCAACTTCTAAGCATCGTGTGGCCAGTATCTGACGCCTGACACTTATTTTCAAAGCAGCAGTGAAAGGATTCTTGCGATGTTCGGACAAGACAAAAAACGCATACCCTGGCGATTATTCGCCGTAGCAATCCCCCTGTTCCTGGCCGCTTGCACCAGCGCGATCAGCGACAACACCCCACAACCCGACGCCAGCAGCAAAGCAGCAATTTCCACACCGCGTGCCATCGGCAGCGAGAGGGTCGTGCTGACCGAAGACAACCGTCCCAGCAGTTTGCGTTCGGCCACGCAAAGTTGGGGCACGAACTGGAACAAGCACACAGTTGACTACACGGAATTGCTCTCCGGCGGGCCGCCACGTGACGGGATTCCGTCTATCGACGAACCAAAATTCATCGGCCAAGAGGAAGCACAGCAATGGCTGGCCGACAACGAACCGGTCATTGCCCTGGAAATCAATGGCGACGTGCGGGCCTACCCTTTGCAAATCCTTACCTGGCACGAGATCGTGAACGATACGGTGGGGAACATACCGGTTATCGTCACCTTTTGCCCTTTGTGCAACTCCGCCATCACCTTTGACCGCCGGCTGGACGGAAACGTCTACGAATTCGGCACATCCGGGCTGCTCCGCAACTCCGACCTGGTGATGTACGACCGTACCACCGAGAGTCTGTGGCAGCAGTTCACCGGCGAAGCGATCATCGGGGACCTGACCGGCACGCAACTCTCCTTTTTCCCTTCGAGTGTGGTCAGCTTCGCCGAATTCCAGGCCGCCTACCCTGATGGAATCGTCCTCTCTCGCGACACGGGATTCAACCGCAGCTACGGCCGGAACCCCTACGCCGGCTACGACACCATCGGCAGCCGTCCCTTCCTTTTCGATGGCGAGCTCGATGATCGGCTCCAGGCCATGGAGCGTGTCGTCACCGTCACGTTCAAAGATCCCGGGGGGCAGCAAGCCGTGGACGTGGCCTACCCCTATCGCGTTCTGGCAGAATATTCCGTCATCAACGATTCGCAAGGGGGGCACGACCTTGTCGTCTTCTACACACGGGGAACGAGTAGCGCGCTGGGTGCCGGCGAGATCGCTCGCGGGGAAGACGTGGGCGCGACCGGCGTCTTCGACCCCATCCTCGACGGCGAAAAACTGGTCTTCGAACAGAAGGGGCTTACGATTGCCGATACGAAAACCGGAAGCTCCTGGAACGTTCTGGGACAGGCCATCGCCGGCCCGCTGAAGGGCCAGAGACTGAAGCCCATCATTCACGGAGACCACTTCTGGTTTGCCTGGGCCGCTTTCAAACCCGACACGATCATCTACCGGCCGGCCTCCTAGCGTTTCGGCAACCCAGCATAGACTTAATAGAATTAGCCCGCTCCGACAGCCTGCTGGCGGATGGCCATCCGCCGTCCGGAAACGCGGACTGTCGTCCATTTCGAGCAAGTAAGCGACCCTCACGGGAACCTCTGCGCAAGCCCAGCATGGGCAATGTTTGACCACGTACTTGCTTCGTGGTAGAATAGACCCGAGCCGCAACCAATCCAGCCCCCCCGATACAGACTAGACCGGGCGCGCCGACACGTTCATGGAGGATCACGATGACAAATAAGACGACAAAGAACCGTTCCCACGTGCCGTTGTTCGTCGCGCTGGCGTTCGTGTTGGGCACGTTGGCCTGCGGCAGCCTGACGGCGAAGCAAGCAGAGTCACCCAATCCGGCAGCAACGCCCATCCCGGCGACAGCAGCCCCCTCCGCCACACCGGAGGCACAAGCCCAAGCGCCCGCGCCCACAAAACCCCCGGCCCCAGAGCCAACCGCTGCGCCCGCACCCACGCGCCAAACGGTCTTTCAGATCGGCGACGTTATCTCAATCGGCAATCTGAAGATGACCGTCCTGGGCTGGGATTCCCCGGCAGGCGACAAATTCAACAAGCCGGACCCCGGACAAAAGTTCGTAGCCGTGGAACTCCTGCTGCGCAACCAGAGCCAGAACGACACCGCCATGTCCTCGCTGCTCCAGACCAGCTTGCAGGACAGCAACGGGCAGGAATACCGGTACGACCCCGTTGCCAACCTCGCTGCCGGCGCCAGCAACCCCGACGGCGAAATCGGCCCGGGTGAGCGGGTACGGGGCAAGATTGGCTTTCAGGTCCCACAAGACGCCCAAGGCCTGGTTTTCGTTTTCCACGATGCCCTCTTCGGTGCCGAGAGCATCACCGTTGAACTCGGCCCGCAACCGGTTGCCGTGGATGTGCCGGCCGAACTGGCCGCCGAGCCTGGGCAGACAATGCTTGCCCTCGGAGACAGCATGGAGATCGCCGGCCTGACGCTCACCGTGAACGACATCACCCCCATGCCGGAATTCCGCGGCAATAAGCCAGACGCGGGCAAAACGTTCATGGTTGTGGACACAACGATCGAGAACCGGGGCACCGAACCGGTGGGGATTTCGACTGTGCTGAAACTCTACCTGTTGCAAATGTATCTCAAGGACTCAACAGGCCAGAAATACGATCTCGATCTGACCGCTTCGATTGATGCGGCGAAGGAAATTTCCGACAGCGAGATTGCCCCCGGCACGAAGATCAACGGCCAGGTCGCTTTCCAGGTACCGAAGGGTGCCCACAGTCTGATTTTTGTGCTCGACGCCAGCGCCCTCGGATACGGGAAGATTCTGGTCGCTTTGCCGGACTAGCCGGCCAGCCCGGTGGGATGGCGCCTATGTCAGAAGGGAGCAGCGGGACGCGCTTTGCCACTCGTAATTCGCGCTTCAGGGGTGGATGCGCCATCGTCATCGCCGTGCTGGCGATCTGTGCAGCCGGCGTGGCCATTCCCCCGGGCCGTACCGCCGTCGAGGCCGCCCTTCTGGTCGCCGACGTCCTCCCCGCCGTACCGGTCTCGCCGCTGGAACTTGTCACCCGTCCACCGCGCTTCGAGCAGGTAAGCTACACCGCCGGCGGGACGACCAACCTCGCTGACCTCTACCGTCCCCCTGACGACCGGCCGCACAGCGCGATCATCCTGGCGCTCGGGTTCTACCCCGACTACACCGAAGCTCCGCTGGCCGGTCTGGCCCAGGCGCTGGCCCGCGAGGGGATCGTGGTCATGATGCCCCATTCGACCGCTCTGGAGCAAGGGCATCTGGCCCCGGAAGAGGTCGAGTCGCTGGTCGCCGCTTTCCAGTACCTGCGCCAACGCGACTTCGTGGCCCCCGATCACGTGGGGTTCGTCGGCTTCTGCGTCGGCTCCTCGTTTGCGGTCCTGGCCGCAGCAGACGAACGTATCGCCGCCGACGTGGCCTTCTTGCACCTCTTCAGTGGTTATTACGACCTGCGCAACATGGTTCGAGCAATCACCACCCGCACGGTCTCCGAGGGGGAGGCGTCAAAACCGTGGGAACCGGACGAACTGGTCGCCTCGGCGTTGACGCGCCACCTGATCGAGGGGCTGGAGGAACCGCGCGACCGGACGATCCTGGAACAGTTGCTCACGGAGAACGGGGCGACGAATGCCGCCGCCGGCGACCTCTCTCCGCCGGCCCAGGCCGTATACCGCCTGCTGACGAACCGTGACCCGGCTCAGGTGGATGCCCTGCTGGGCCACCTGCCCGCCCGGCAGAAAGACATGCTGCACCGCCTGTCGCCGGCCTACCGCACCGGCCGGGTGCAGGCGAAGGTCTTCGTCATGGGCGACGCCGGCGACCGCTACATTCCCGCAGTGGAGACGCGTCGCCTGGCCAAGAGCCTGGCCTCGGAGACTGCGGTAGAGTACACCGAATTCACCATCTTCGAGCACGTGCGCCCTACGCGGTCGCTTGCCTGGCCCGCGCTGCTGAGCGAGGCCGGCAGACTATTCCTGCACCTCGCTCGCGTGTTGGCGACCATTCAAGGGTGAGGCAGCGCTACCCCGGCGGCAACAGCGAGAAGCCGCCGTCGATGATGATCGTCTGCCCGCGGATCATTGTAGCGCCGTCGCTGCAGAGGAAGGCGGTAAGCTGGGCGATGTCCTGCGGGGTCACCAACCGCCCGGCCGGCGTGCGCGCGCGCCCCTGCTCCAACATCTGCTCTTTGTTCGGGAAATATTTCAAGGCATCGGTGGCCACCACACCGGCCGATACCGCGTTCGCCGTGATGTTCTTGGGCGCCAACTCCACCGCCAGATAGCGGGTGATGGTCTCAACCGCCGCCTTCGACGCGCCGATCACCACGTAGTTCGGGAGGGTGAGAAATGAACCCAGGCTGGAGATATTTACGATGTGCCCGCCCCCCCGTTTTTCCATCAACGGGACGGCCTGCTGGGCGCAAAACAGGACCGATCGCGCGTTGATATTCATCGTCCAGTCCCAGCCCTTCACTTTCTGCTCCATCACCGGGCGGATATAGCCGGACGCCGCATTGCAGACGAGGATGTCCATGCCCCCAAAGGTCCGTTCCACCTCGGCAAACATCTGCTCGATGGCCTGTGGATCGCCGACATTGGCGCGAACAACCAGAGCCTCTACACCTGCTTCCCGCGCCAGTTGGGCTGTTTCCTCGGCGGGGTCTGGATTGCGAAAGTAGTTGATTACCACATTTGCTCCCCGCCGGGCGAACTCCAGGGCAATCTCCCGCCCAATACCCCGCCCGCTGCCGGTGACCAGGGCCACTTTTCCATCGAACTTCATGTCGTATCTCCTGACTGTTGTGAAAATAAGTGTCATGTGTCACGTGTCACGTAATCCGTAAAACGTGTTGCGTAACGCGTTTTCACGCTCGACGCTTGACGCTCCCCGTTCATCATTCATCGTTCCGCATTCATCGTTTCGACTTCAGCTCCCCGCTTCCACGCAGTCACCTGTTGCAACATCTCGCGAGCGGTTTCCCGGCCGGCCTGGCCGGTCACCCCAAGCATCTGGGCCAATTCGTCCAGGCGTCCTTCCGCATCCAGCGGAATCACGCGCGTAACGGTCCGTTCGCCCACGATTTCTTTACGAATGTGCGCGTGCGCATCGCCGTAAACCGCGATCTGCGGCAGGTGGGTGATGCAAAAGACCTGATGGTGCCGGGCAAGGGCACCCAATTTGCGCCCCACGATGCCGCCGATTCGTCCGCCAATGCCCTGGTCAATCTCATCGAAAATGAGTGTGGCGGTTTCATCTGCCTGGGAAAGCACGGTCTTGAGCGCCAGCATCAAGCGGGAGGTCTCGCCGCCGGAGGCAATTTTGGCCAGCGGTTTGGGTGGCTCACCGGGGTTGGGCGCAATGAAAAATTCGACCTTGTCCAGCCCTGTCGCGTCGAAGGCATAGCGCCGGCCCTCCCACGGGGCACCATCATCCGCTTGCTGCTGGGCAATGCGCACCTGAAAGCGTGCCACCGACATGCCCAGGTCATCCAGTTCCTTTTCCACAGCCTCGGCCAGCTCCGCTGAGGCTTGTTGGCGCAGGGCGGAAAGAGTCCCACCCCATTCGCCGATTTCTTGCAAAGCCAATTCCTCCGCGGCACGCAATTCGTCAATTCGCTCTGCGCTGTGCGTAATGGCCTCTCTCTCTGCCCGTGCCCGTTCGGCAAAGGCCAGCACATCGGCAATCGTGTCCCCATATTTTCGCTTGAGTTGGAACAAAAGGTCCAGCCGGTCTTCCACCTGCTCCAGACGGCTGGGATTGAATTCGATTGCATCACGATACTTCAAGAGGGTATCGGCTACATCTTCCAAGGCGTAGAAGGCCTGCTCCGCCGATTCGTGTTGGGGGGCCATCTCTGGTTCCAGGCTCACCAGCGTGGCCAGGTCGCGAGCGGCCGCCTCCAGCCGATCCAGGAGGGCGTCGCCCCCATCGTTCGCCGCGCGCAAAGCGTTATAGGACGAGTCGGCCAGTTCGGCCAGACGGGCCGCGTTTTCCAGGCGACGCCGTTCTTGCCGCAACTGTTTCTCCTCCTCGATGTCCAATTGCGCGTCTTCGATTTCGGCAATCTGGTACTCCAGCAGGTCTGTACGCCGGGCCAATTCGCGCTCGTCCCGCAGCAATTCGGCGAGGGACTGGCGGATGGCGCGCAAATCACGGACGCGCCGGGCCACCTTTTTCCGCCGGGCCTCTGTGCCGGCGTAGCGATCCAGCAAGTCCACGTGATTGCGGACACGCAACAAGGAGAGGTGGTCTGTCTGTCCGTGAATATCCACCAACGACTCGGCGACCGCTTGCAAGGTTTTGAGGGGCACCGCCCGCCCGTTGACCCGGCAGATGTTGCGTCCCCGGCGACTGATCTCTCGCGACAAAATGAGGGTGCCATCCCCTTCTCCAATGCCAAGTTCTTCCAGCAAAGGGGCCAGGTCTGGGGGCAGGTCGTTCTCCAGAGAGAAGATGCCCTCCACGTAGGCGCGGTCTGCGCCGGCACGGATTCCGTCGGCAGCGGCACGCCCCCCCAGCAGCAGGCTGACGGCATCCACGATAATGGACTTGCCGGCCCCCGTCTCGCCGGTCAGCACTTGTAATCCCGGCGCGAAGGTAAGCCGCAACTGGTCGATGATCGCAAAGTCAGTGATCGATAATTCAGCAAGCATGGTTTACTCTAACGCAGACGCCTGGCCGCTGTGATGATGGCCAAAGCGAGGTAGATCAAATTGAATAGATTGAAAAGTGCCCCAAGCGCCAGGATCACGAAAGCGGCCGGCGGCAAACCGCGCAACAGAATGGGGAGCAGTCCCTGCGCGAGGAGCAAACCCAGCACCACACTGACGCCGGCAACCACCTGGATGGGACGGCCACGCTGGCGTGGCACACTCCGTTCGATGGCCTCGGCCACAAATCCGCCGGCGACCGGGGCAATGAAGATGCTCCAAAACCCAAACATCGGCACAATGAAGCCGGCCAGGAGTGAAATGCCCGTGCCGGCAGCCAGCGCAACGGCCAAACTTTCCGGGCGCACATCGTAGACCGGTGAACGCGTCTGGCGTACACACTCTTTGCAACGCAACCCCACCGGATGGCGAACCGCACACTCCGTACACATCGCCCGGCCGCAGCGGTTACAGCGAAGCAGCGTCTCCCGTTCCGGGTGCCAGGTGCAGTGGAGCGTCTCTTCCCCCTCCAAGGGAGTGCGCGCGGGCTGTTTCTTGCGCACCCGTTCCAGTGCCGCGCGGGCTTCGGCATTGTCCGGGGCCAGTTCTACCGCCTGTTCGAGGTAGACGAGCTTGTCTGCCAGCGTATCGGTCACACTGCTCAGCCACAGCCAGGCCTCGGCGTTGTTTTCTTGCAACTCTGTTACGCGGGTGAGCAGCCGGAATGCTTCCTCTTTATCGCCTGCCCGTGCTGCGGCAATGCCTTCGCCCAACAGGTCCTGGATTTCCGATTCGGGAACTTTGGTCATGGGAAAGACTTTCGTGTGCGGAACCGGTGGTGTGCGCCGGGCCCCTGCCCCAGTTTCTGGGCCAGGGTAGCGTAATAATAATTTTGTGGCCTCATGCGCACCAACCGGCTGCGCTCCTCTCCGATGGTAATGGTCAGGTGGTCTTCGTTATGCCAGTGCAGGTCAATCTGCCCGTCGATGGAAAGGACCGCTCCATGATGGGTGTGGGCCATCACTTGCATCTCTGCTCCGGCGGGCACAATCAAGCCATGCACAACATTCAGGTGTGGGGCAATGGGGATGGCCATAAACGCAGAGACATCTGGTGCCATAATCAGCCCCCCAACGGCCAGCGCGTATGCTGTGGAACCGGTCGGAGAGGCGACGATCAGGCCATCTGCCAGATAGGTGGTGACCGGGGCGCCATCGACGGAGAGATGAATCTCCAGAACGCGGGGCAATGCACCTCGCGCGACGACCGCGTCATTCAAGGCGTAGTAGGTGGCATAATGATCGTCGCCGCGGAAGTGTTCGACGTGCAGCAACATCCGCTCTTCCAGCCAATAGTCGCCATCCAACACCTTCGGAATCTTGTCGAGCGCCTCTTCCGGTTTTAGCTCGGCCAGGAACCCGAGTTTCCCAAAATCCACCCCCAAGACAGGCAGGCTGTGGGGGATGCAGGCCCGTGCTGTCCGCAAGATCGTACCATCTCCGCCGAAAGTGATCAGCAGATCGAATTGGTCCAGCCGGTCACGCAGCGCATCCACCTTCCACGCAGATTGAAGATGGACGGCGACCCCGGTTTGGGCCAGAGTCTCCGCCACCTGGCGAGCCAGTCGCTCCGCTTCAACAATCTTCGGATGGTAAAGAAGGGCAATATTTTGCACCAGATGTCCCTTTCGCTCAAAGCACCCGTTCTTTGGCCCAAGCGAAGAAATCAGCACGGGCAATTCGTTGTTGGGCGCCGCCGGCCATGTCGCGCACGGTGATCTGCGCTTCGGCCAGTTCATCGGGGCCGATGATCAGCACGAAACGCACACCGCTGCGGTTTGCCTGCCGCAATTGCGCCTTCATGCTCCGGTCGCCAAAGGTCAAAATAGCTCCCATTCCGCCGGCACGCAGCTCGTTGACCAAACGGACGGCAGAATCTTTGGCCTCCGCACCCTGGTAAGCCAGGAGGAAGGGGGCCGGCCCCAGCGATTCCGGTTCGATGTCTTGCGCTTTCATCAGCAAGACGATGCGCTCCAGGCCGGAAGCAAAGCCGACGCCCGGGGTGGGAGGGCCACCCAGCTCTTCGACCAGACCGTCGTATCGCCCGCCGCCGCAGAGCGCATTTTGGGCACCGATTCCGCTGGCCCACACTTCGAAGACGGTTTTGGTGTAGTAATCGAGTCCGCGCACCAGGCGATGGTTCAGTTCGTAGGGCCGTCCGAGCAGGTCAAGGTAGTGTCGCAGCCGCGAAAAGTGCTCCGCACATTCCGCGCAAAGATAGTCAATGATGTGCGGGCTGCCGGCGATGATGGCCTGACACGATTCTTTCTTGCAATCGAGGACACGCAGCGGATTGCGTTGCAGCCGGCGGCGGCAATCGTCGCACACTGCGCTTTCGTGAGGCTGGTAGTAGGCCTTGAGCGCGTGCAGATAGGCTGGCCGGCATTGCGGGCATCCCGTGCTGTTCAACTGGAAGGAAAGCCCCCCGAATCCCAGCTCGGTGTAGAGCTGCCAGGCGACAGACATGATCTCCAGGTCGAGCGCCGGGTCCTGCGCCCCGATTGCTTCCACGTTGAACTGGTGGTGCTGGCGAAAGCGGCCCGCTTGCGGGCGCTCGTAGCGAAAAATGGGGCCGGTGGAGTAGAGTTTGACCGGCTGGGGCCACGTGCGCATGCCATGTTCGATGTAGGCACGCATCACCCCGGCCGTAAATTCGGGACGGAGGGTGATGGGTGTGCCCCCCTTGTCCTCGAAGGAATACATCTCCTTGTCCACGATGTCGGTGCCCCCCCCGACGCCTCGTTCAAAGAGGGATGTGTCCTCGAATATGGGTGTGTCTATGCGAGCGTAGCCATAGGTCTGAGCCAATCGTTCCACTGTTTGCAGAATGGTACGCCAATAGGGTTGGTCGGCCGGCAGGATATCTTGAGTGCCACGTGGTGCCTGATACATCGTTTTCCAACGTCCTTTGTGCTGTGTCTTTCGGATGCTTTGTGAGCAAGGGGTAGCACCTTCATCGAAGGGTAACCCGAACGACTTTCATTATAGCGCAAGTCAAGGTGTTTGTCCACTTTCGGGCAATCTGGGGCTTGCGCCGCGGTTCCCGTGATGGTGGCTTACTTGAAGGTTGAAGGGTGCCAACTTTCGGAAAGTTGGCGCCCTTCACTCCAACCGTCCACGTACCAGTTGCACGGAACTTTCCCGCCCCGGCACAGCCGCCGGCCAAATGGCGAACCCGGCCACGAGCGCTCCGGCAGAAAGAGTCCGTTGCGGTTCATGGTTCCAGGGCACGGTCACCAACAGAGTCTCACTTGGCGGAGGCCCCGTGTAGGATGACCACCCTTTCTCTCGCGACGGCTCCCAGATTACGCGCACCGGCGTGGGCAGCAACACTGTATCGGCCCGTCCTCCGGTGACCACGGTGCCCGGTGCCACGTAGCCGGCGACACGCTGGCCGACGTTGGCCACAGTGAACGTCGGCGCGGCGAAGTAGCCGGCCAGCGGGGGGACGTTGATCAGCAGAAAGGCCACCACCCACCACCCACGCCAGGCGAACGCAGCCCGCGCCCTCACCGGTTTCCACCGCCACAGGGCTGCGCCGGCCAGGCCGGTCCCCAGCAAAGCCACCGCCCCCGGGTTGACCACCGGCAGCAGCCGCCCCTGTACGCCCGCGACCCAGCCGAGCCGCCAAAACAGGCCGGCCAGCAACGTCGCCTGTGCGGCCCACAAGGCCGCGGCACCCGGGTAGACTCTTTCGGGAAGGTGTACCCGTCGCGCGAGCAAAAGGGCAGCCAGCACGCTCGCCAGCAGGAGGGCGATGGCCCCTTGCGCTTCCGGCCCCAACCCGGCCACACGACCGACGTTCAAACGGCGGGAGGCCGGTTCGATGAGGGGATATAAGCCCTGCATGGCGATCAGCAATGGCGGGTAAAGCAAGAGCAGCCGCGTGAACTTGGACGGGGCGTCCTCGAAATCCATGCTCCGCGTGTTGCGCAGATACGACACAGCCAGGACCGCAATGGGCGGCATCAAAATGGCCGCGTGCCGCCAGAAGTGGTCCAGAAAGGCGAGGAAGGCCAATCCACACAGCAACCAAGCCGCAGCAAACCTCTCCACACGATATTCGCCAAGTGCTTGCCCGCCTTTCCTCCAACGGGCAAAGAAAAGAATGCACAATGTCCAGAGAACCGCTATGTCGGCAAAGGCCGGGAGCATCAAGAATCCGGCCAGGTATGTGGGCAAGCGAAGCGGAGACATGGCCCCTTGAGTCTTGGAGAAGGCGACGAAGAACCGGATTATCCGTGCCCCGTCTGGGTGCGTTACCCACAACGCCACGGCCAGCGGAATGGCGGCAGACAGGTAGAAGAACGTCAGGGGGCGAAGCAGCGCCCGCCGGTCGGGCCGGTGGTGCGACATCGCGACAAACAGCGGTACCGCGAGAAAAAAAACGGCTGTGACCTTGCTCCCGATGGCCAGCATCGTCGCCAGCCCGCTGAAAACGTAGGCAAGGCGATTTTCCTCACCACGGCTCCAGGCCAGGGCCGCAACCGTCAACCAAAACGCGACCAGCGATTCGGGGGTTGCCAGCCGGTTGTGGAGGAAGAATACGTAGGACAGGCCCAAGGCAAGTGTGGCCAGCAAGGCGTCCCAATTCGTCCATTGACGGCGCAGCCACCAGAAGAGGAGGAGCAACGTCCCTGCGCCGGCAGTCGCCGAGCTCATTCTGGCTTGTCCGAGACCAAGGCCCAGCCAGTGAAAACTCAGGTAACTGGCAAGCGTAAAGACCGGAGCACCGGTAAGCCCCTGGCCGAAATCCCCAAACGACCAGACGCCAAACAGGGCGCGATTGCGGGCATTGCGCACCCACCAGCCTTCATCGTTCAGCCACCAGGCTCCCACCCAATGGGGCGTGTCCGCATGAAGATAAACGAAGCGGATGAGGATGGCGATGCCCAGCAGGAGGACCAAGGCGAGCGTGTACGGTCTCTTTCTGCCGGCAGGGGGAACCATGATGAATGCCTTAGCGATGCTCCCGCCAGGGAATAGCCCAAACCTCCAGACGGGCGAGGCCCGCATTCAAGCTCCAACCCACAACCGAGACCACCAGGAGGGTAGCATACAGCTTATCCGTACGCATCGTTTCCCACGAAACCCAAAGGAGCGCCCCTAACCCTTGTCGCGCCGTGACCAGTTCCACGGCAACGGCCATGAGCAGGGCCATACCCAGGGCCAGACGCAAGCCGGCGAAGATGGAGGGCAGGCTGCCGGGCAGGATGACGCGCCGGAAAACCTGCCACCGTCCCGCCCCACAGTTGCGTGCCACATCGAAATAGAGCGGGGAAATCCCTTGAACCCCCGACATCGTGTTGATCAAGGTCAGGAACAAGACGGCCAGGGCAATGATAACCACCTTGGACTGCTCCCCAACACCGAGAAAGAGGACCAGCACGGGGAACAGGGCGATTTTGGGCAAGGGGTAGAGGGCAGAGACCCAGGGATCGAAGAGCGTGCGCAAGAATGCCGATTCGCCCATCAGCAAGCCGGCCACCACCCCCACAGATGCGCCCAGCGCAAAGCCGAGGAACACGCGTCCCAGGGTGGCAGTCAGAGCCGTGGCCAGTTCCCCGCTCGTGGACATCTGCAACAACGTGCCGGCTACCTTTTGTGGCGAGGGAAAGAAGAAGCTGTCCAGCACGCCCAACCCGCTCAAACCGGCCCAGACGGCCAGCAGGGCAAAGAGCAGGATCGTCGGGGGAACCCACGCCGATACGTTCAGCTTCGGGCCAAACTGCGCTCCACCTCGCGACGAATCAGTTGCCAAATCTCTTGGCGTACCTCCTGTTTCCACGTCTCGTTCTTTCCCACCGCGCTACGCCGGTATTCCTGCGGCACGGTGTATTCATAGCAGATTCGGCCAGGACGCGCCGTGAGCACGAGCAAGCGGTCCCCCAAGCGCAACGCCTCATCCACATCATGAGTCACATAGACGACGGTCTTGCGATGCTCTCGCCAGATTCGCAGGAGTTCTTCTTCGAGAATCCAGTGCATTTGCGTATCGAGCGAGGCGAAAGGTTCGTCCATCAAGAGTACCGGCGCGCCGGTGACAAAAGAACGCGCAAGTGCAGCGCGCTGTCTCATGCCGGCGGAGAGCTGGTAGGGGAAATGGTGCAAGAAGGCTTCCAGGCCAACCTGGGCCAGGAAGTCCATCGCCTGCTTTTTCCGCAAAGGGCGGGGCACGCCGAGCATCTCCAGGCCGAAGGCGACGTTGTCCAGCACAGTCATCCAGGGGAATAGCCCCCCTTCCTGGAAAACAAGGGAGGTCCGAATGGGGCTATTTCCATTTTCTGTGGGACACAGAATCTGGCCGGTGGTGGGGGGGATCAGGCCGGCGATCAGCCGCAGCAAGGTGGTCTTGCCACACCCGCTGGGGCCGATCAGACAAACGAATTCTCCCGCTTCTGCACACAAGTCGACCTGGCGCAAGGCCTCGACGTCCCCTTGCGGGGAAGGAAACGTCTTGCTGACCCCTTTGCAACAGAGCATCAGCCGCTATCTCCCGGCAAGCGGATGAAGCGGCGCGTCTTCCCCCACGGTTCCGGATCGATGTGCGCCACCTTCTGCATCTCTACGTGAATCTGCCGGCCAAGCTGTTGGCGAAGCGCCATTTTCAGCCGGTGCGCAAGGCTGGGCCAATCGGCATCCTGGGTGGGGACAATGCGCATCTCCAGCCGGTCGCTTGCAAGCTGCACGGCCTGATATTGCCGGATACCGGGAGCGCCGTTCCTCTCGAAGAGGGGGTAAAGGAAGCTGAACGCGGAGATTCGCCGGCCATCGGGAAATTCCAAGACCTCGTCGATGCGTCCCTCCAGCCGGGTCAGGCGCGGGGACGTGCGGCCACAGGCACATGGTTCGTACGTCACCCGGCCCAGATCACCCAAACGATAGTTGATCAGCAGCGTTCCCCGGTTGAACAGGTTGGTGATCACGACGTCACCCAACTCCCCCTCCGGAACATCCGCGCCGGCCTTGTCCACGATACGCACAAGACACAAGTCGGGGTGCAGGTGGAACCCCTGGTGCGCCTCGCACTCATACCCCAGTTTCAGGCTTTCTACCGCCGTGTAGGTGCCAAAGACGGGGATGTTGTACACATCGCGGAGCAGCCGGCGCGTGCGGTCGCCCAAATGGTCGCTGAAATACTGGATGGCCCGTGGAGGGTGGAACGAAAGCTGGCGATCATGAATCTGTTGAAAAAAGGCATCTACAAAGGAGCCGAGGGCCACCAAAAGATCGGGACGAATGTGGTTCATGCTCTCCACGATTTGCGCGAAGTCCGTAGACATGGGCATTGTGTGGCGCTTGGGCAAAAAGTTCGCCGGCACCCAAACCCGTTGGTGACAGAAAGCATGAATGCGGTCAAAGCGTGTGGGGCCGGGTGGCTGAATGGAAAGTTTGCGCAAAGGGCCGGGCTTGGTCAGAGTGTGTGCCAGAGGCTTCCATTCCCGGCGGCTGGCAGCCATGTTTTGGAGCAACGCCTTTTCGTCGTAGCGTACCGCGACCGGCTGTCCGGTGCTGCCGCTACTTTGGATGACCAGGCCCGGCCCGGCGACAGATTTTGGACGAAATGCGTGCGGCCTTTCTTGCAACGCCTGCCTCCCGGTGATCGGGAAGCGGGCCAGGTGCGCCGGCGTTCGAATGTCGGCGGGATGGAGGCCCGCGCGCTGCATAACTTGCCGGTAGTATTCCGTTTGTTCATAAGCCAGGGTGACCAGCTCTTGCAGTTGTCCGCCCGTAGGGTGGCGTATGGAACGAGTGTCGCTCACCGCCTGGCGAGATTGCCGCCAAAGCCACGCTGTCCAATAGAGTCGCGAGATCAAGGATGGCCCGCGTTCTTCTTTTTCAGCATTTCGCATGGGGACTGCGCACAGTGTCAGTGTCACCGCTCTCGTCCATCCTTGGCCTACTCGCTACCTCATTCTCTTTCCGCACGGCTCCGGAATTGGAATGTCAGGGGGGTGCCGGGGAAGGGAAAATGGTTGCGAATTTGGTTTTCCAGGTACCTCCTGTAAGAGAAATGGACCAGTTCAGGGTCGTTGACAAAGAATACGAAAGTAGGAGGGGCCACGGAGGCTTGTGTAGCATAATAGAAGCGGAGCCGGCGGCCTCGTTTCGAGGGAGGGGCGTGGCGGGCGGTCACGTCCTGCATGATCCGGTTTAGTTCGCCCGTAGGGATGCGCCGGTGGCGGGCGTGGAAAACGTCTATCGCCGTGTCCAGCACCTGACCGGCACGTTGTCCGGTCAAGGCAGAAATGAAAAGGATCGGCACATAATCAAGGAAGCGAAACTCCCGGCGCAGATATTTCTGATAGCTGGTGAAGGAGTGGTTGTCCTTTTCGATCAGGTCCCATTTGTTGGCCGCTATGATGATACTGCGGTTCGCTTCTAGGATGTACCCGGCGACGTGCGCATCCTGGGCGGTTACTCCTTCCGCGACATCCAGCAACAGGCACACGACTTCCGCCCGGCCGATGGCGCGGAGCGCACGAAGCACGGAATACTTTTCCACGCCGGCAGCGATTTTCCCGCGCCGGCGGATACCGGCGGTATCTATCATCGTAATGCGGGTATCCTGCCAATCGAACGTACTGTCTATGGCATCGCGCGTCGTTCCCGGTACCGGACTGACGATGGTACGAGTCTGCCCGAGCAGCTTATTCACCAGAGAGGATTTGCCCACGTTGGGCCGGCCCACAATAGCCACACGCAAGGTGTCCTCTTCCTCTATCTCGACGGTGGGGGGTAAGGAAACAACGACGGCATCCAACAAATCACCGGTACCGGTGCCATGGAGGGATGAAATGGGGAAGACTTCTTCCAGCCCGAGCGCGTAGAATTCGAGCGCGGCCAGGCGACGCTCCTCGTTGTCTGCTTTGTTCGCGGCCAGCAGCACGGGCTTCTCACTGCGCCGCAGCAAGCCGGCCACATCCTCATCGGCCGGGGTCAAGCCGCTCTTGGCATCCACCATAAAGACGATGGCATCGGCTTCGGACATGGCCAACTCCGCCTGTTGGCGAATGTGCTGCGCCAAATCGTCGGCCTCCGACAGCACCAGCCCCCCCGTGTCAACGAGCGTAAACTCGACTCCCCCCCAGTCCGTATCCCCATAGAGGCGGTCGCGTGTAGTACCCGGCTGATCTTCGACGATGGCCCTCCTGGCACCGACCATGCGATTGAAGAAGGTGGACTTTCCGACGTTGGGACGGCCAACCAAAGCGACAATAGGTTTATTCATCTGCCTCTAACTGCCATTGATCCAGTATCCACTGGCGGACCTGATGTTGGTCGCCCCAGGCCCGCAGATGATAGCCCCTCAGCACGGAGTGTGCGGTGGGGGTTCGTGGGCCGGCGGAAGTGGGGCGAGTGGGACCAAGGGTCGCCAATTTTCCCAGCCACTCGCGATTCCGCCAGATGTTCCAGGCCAACCGAAGGAGCATCGCCGTGCCGGCGGCCAGGGCAACGCCGATCTCAGCGTTGCGTACCGGCACCACCTGGTCCCGTTTCGCCAGCCAGGGTTCTTCCACGGACGCGTCACACTGCGCGCACCGGGCAACCGTCAGTGGATTGCGGTGGCCGCATTGGGTACAGATGCGCTCGACGGGTGATGTGCTGTCTGTTTCCTCTTTCGCCATTTCATGCCTTTCTATATCGGGGCCTCTGGAAAACAACGCCCCTCAATTATACCCTATTCCGTCCCAAGACTCAAGTGCGCGATTCATTGGGGGTGTCCCGCCCCTACTTTCTCAATTCACACGGCAAAAGATACACAAACCAGCCGGGTCGGCGCTTGCGCAAAGGGCCGCATCAGGTGTATAATACGTTCGGGCAAGGTCAGTCTCTTCTCGCCCTTTCTTTTGCGGTCAGGGCAAGCCCTACCGCGCTTGTCTTGCTTTTCTCTGAATTGCGCCGCCACACTTTGTATAAAGTCCAGCTCAACAGGCTGCCACCAGACAAAGGATGAACGAACATGAAAGCCTTCGTATCCGGATTCGAACACAAAACCGGAGTCCACTGTGGCTCCACAGCAATGAGCGACCTCTTGCGCTTCTACGGGCATGACTATTCCGAGGGTTTGAGCTTTGGGTTGGGCGCTGCCCTGGCCTTTTACTACGTTCGCGGCAGCAAGCTATATCCCACGCGCCAGGTCATGGGCCGTACGCTGACCCTGGAGCCCGACTTGTGCCGGCATCACGGCATACCGCACGCGTGGCACACCGAAGAAGACTCGGCGCGGGCGTGGGAAGCCGTACGGGAACAGGTGGCCCTGGGCAAGCCGGTACTGCTCCAGACCGACCTGAGCAAACTCGATTACTACAACACGCGCACCCCCTTCACCCTCCACCGGGTGCTGCTCGTCGGCTACGACGACGCCACGGAAACGGCCTACCTGGCCGACACCGACTTCCCCGGCCTGCAGGAAGTCTCCTACGACTCGCTCCGCCGCGCCCGTGACTCGAAAATCCCCCCCTTCCCCACGCAAAACGCCTGGATGATCCTCGATGCGAAGAACCCCACCGTGCCGTTGCCGGAAGCCATGCGTGCCGCGATCATCGAAAACGCCCGGCGGATGTTGAAAGGCGACCGGGGATATGGCGGGATCGAGAACATGTTCGAGTGGGCCGACGAGCTGCCCTTCTGGCCCGATCAAACCGACGATTGGGTATGGTGTGTGCGCTTCGCCTACCAGGTCATCGAACGGCGGGGCACCGGCGGGGGCTTCTTCCGCCGGCTCTATGCCCAATTCTTGCAGGAAGTGGAGACCCAGATTCCGGCGGCTGCGGATGCACACCTAGCCGACGAGATGTCTGACATTGCCCGAAACTGGCGTGATCTAGGGATGGCGCTAAAACAAATCAGCGAAGAACAAGACCCCGCGGCCCTGGAATCTGTCGCTCCCGCCGCACGGAAGCTCGCGCTGCGGGAACAACACTTTTACGGCCATGCGCTGAAAGCCGTGGGCAGTGGAATTTGAGCCGGACGCCGGCGCGGAAACGTGTTCCGTCGCGTTACGCACGACTGCGTTTCAGGCCAATCAGACTCGCGGAGATTGATCAAGGAAAACCTGACCGATCAATTGATCGTTGATCATTATCCCGCCGGTTGGGGGACGCTGACAAAGGTGCGCCCAAGTCTCCATAGCAGGGGAAAATGGAGAAGGTCGAGGATGATGTCGCGGTAGTTGCGATGCCCGGAGACGGCGTCGAAGAGGGCTTGTTGCAGGGCCGGCTCACGCTCTGCTGTGGCAATCACGCGGTCTACCAAGCCGAGCCGGCTGCCAAGGATCACCAGCCGGCGTACTGCCTTGCCGTAAGGCAGGTCAATGAGGATGGCGTGGCACGAATTGACGTAGTCGTCGGCGAAGGCCTGGCGCGAGATACCACTGCGCAACATACATTGGGCAGCCCAGATTCCGCTCAGACAGGCCGAGTTGATGCCCTTGCCTTTGAAGGCGCGCACCAAACCGGCCGCGTCACCGACCAGGACGTAGCGGTTCCCGTAGAAATTGCGGGCAATAGAAATCGGAAAGCGGCCCTTGAAATAGGGGAGGTGCAATGTGTCCAGCGAATCGGCTCCCGCCGGAAAGGGTATGGCCTCATGAACACCGGAAGATGAAAGAAAGGTTTCCATCCAGTGGGTGTCGAGGTGGGCGCCGGCCGTGTTGATGGTGACGTGATTGGTTTTCGGCGTGATCGCCCCGAACTCGATTTGCGGGGCAGCGGGCAGGAAGGCGTGGATGCGGCACACACCCGGTCCCATGAACTCGCTGGGTGGATGGAATTTGGTGACAATGCTCTGCAGGAAGCGCGGCTGCGCATAGTTCGTCGTTCGAGAGAAAACGGCGGCGGTGCCGTCATCCAGGCCAAAAGCACCGACCACGACATTCACGTGGCGGTAATCGCTTTCGCTGTAGATGTGAACGCCATCTGCGTGAAATTCCAGGTCTGTCACGCGACCGCGCACGATTGTTGCGCCGACCTGTCGCGCTTGCTCCAGCATGTAGTGATCGAATTCGTTTCTGCGCATCGCGTAGGAAGGTTTGTCTTCCGGACCGTCGAGTACCAGGGCGCGCCGGTTGCCGTGCAAGACATACCCGGTGATCTTCCGCTGGACGAGTTGAAACGGGAATGACACCCGTAATTGGTTCTCCAGGATGTCTGTGATGGGAGGAGAGACGACGCCCGCACATTGATTGTGATGCGTGTCTTCCGCGAATATCTTGCCTTCGTAGATGGTCACGTGGATGGTGCGCCCCAACACACTTGCTTGATGGAGGAGGGCTATGGCGCAAGCAGTCCCCCCCGGTCCCCCGCCGATGATCGCTACACTTGATCCATTTTGCAAAGGTCCCATGCTATCCATGATTATAGTTCCATGCTCCCTTTCGTTACCAGCACGCTGTGCAAGTCTCTGCCATACCAGGTGTCCGCAATCAGGCAATTGAACAGATGGTATTGCACGCGTATATCCATCGACATGAGAAATAGCTTGCGGTAGGGGTCGCTTCCGGTAAACATGCCCCAGATCAGACGGCTCAATCGCCGGCGACGGGGAGGCTGCTGCTGTTCCCATTTGACGGTCATCATGTGCGGGTGAGACAGTGCAGATCGATGTTGGAAGACGTGTGTAAATGAAAACAGAAAGCGGCCAAAGCGATTGTCCTGAATGATTTCGCGGCAGAGGGGCTCGTATCCGCGAATGAAGGCGTCTCCAGAGGGGCCGTAAAAGATGGCCGTGTGGGCTGCTGCTCGTGACGTACGCAGCGCATTGCCGATCCCATTCTTGTACAACCGGGTGACACCGCTATCGCCAACGGCCACAAAGCCGGGCCCGTATAGAGGCTTGGCCGGAGAGACGGCAATGCGCGGGCGACAGGCACATATTGCACGCGATTGGACGCCTAGCTGTCCCACAACCTCCGGGCGAGAGAGAAAGAGGGAAAGACTGTCGCGGGACAAATTGTTGCCCAGAAGAGAGATGCTCACATAGTTTTTCTTCGGGACCAACGTGCCAAACATGAGGTTCTTGTCGCTGGGCAGAAAGATGTGTACCCGGCCCTCCAAGGATTGAATAGCGTCAGGAGACATGAATATCTCCGTCTGGGCCATAGATTGGGTTTTGGGAGGGCGGTAGGGTATTCCTTCTACGTGGATCTGTGGTCCGTTCACGCCGGCGGCGAGGACAACGAGGTCGTACCGCTCCACTTCATCGCTCATGGTGCGCAGGCGGGGCTCGTGTCCCACCTCGATGGCGCGCACTGCTATGGAGCGAAGACGGACTCCTCGCGAAACAGCTTCACTGAGCAAGAAGGCATCCAGGCTGATCGGTCTCTCCGGCGGCGGTTGCAGCGGGCCGTTTCCGCGGAACACGCTGACTACAGCAGCTTTTTTGTCCGGCTGGGCAACGTCCAATGTGCCGGCAGACATGTGCAAGCTGTAATCGCTGATGCGGCTGCGGATCACACGCGAGGGCAGGGAGATACCGATTTCTGCCATCTCGTCCAGGACGTATGTCGGGATCAGGCCGGCGCACATATTACACCCCGGCCGGGCCGCACGGAAGAAATCACGCGGCTCGAAGATGTCAACGGAAATGGTGCGCCCTAGCTGGCGAGCATAATGGAAAGCATAGCAGGCGAAAAACGCGCCGGCCGGGCCGCCACCAATTACGGCAATGCGCAAAGGGGCCGTTCCCTCTGTTTTCCGATCCGATAGGCGTTCCATTTTTGCCCCCACAACGCACACCGCTGACAAGCCAATGAGCCACCAAATCACGAGGGCACAAAGAAAAACAGGAGCGAACCATTTTGTCTTGGTGCCTTGGTATCTCTTCTCAATATTCCGGGGCGAAGAAGTTCGACTTTTACCAAAAGTCGAACTTCTGGGTCGCCCCACCCCGTTTTATTGAGAAGATACGTGCCTTGGTGGTAAATGAAGAGTACGGCAAACAAGTACTCTCAAATTATAGCACAGCTCGCAGGGCAGGGCAAAGTAGTAGGGAGGCAGGGTGGTGTATCCCTTTCGGTGGAAATCGAAAAAATGGCCGAGTAGTTTGACAATGTCACATTTCCTTGCACGGCGGTTGAAACCGCGTGCTACCGGTGGCGAAGTGGCCTCGTTTAGCTGCCGCAGGGCAGCTTCGCCCCACGTAGCCGCGAATTCATTCGCCAGGCGTTCGAATGTGACATTGTCAAAGTAGGGAGATTCGGGCCGGTCGCTACTGGCAACCGTTGCCCACCTCTTGCGCGACCAACATCACGTCGGCAAGATTCACGACCCCGTTGTGGTCCAAATCATAGCGTGCCTGGTATGCCGGTGTGCCCGAAGATGCGCGCCATGTCCGAGCCACGATGGCCACGTCGGCCCCATCCACTCTGCCATCACCGGTGAAGTCGCTCTGGAGATTACAGAAGCTGGCTATAATCGAGGCGTAGTCGTCAATTGTGGCCCAGCCAGGGCCGGATGTGCCGTACAAATCTGATTCGGACGACCATAACAGCCCCCAGAAGTTATTATCGCGCATGCGCTGGACGGCCAGTTGCAGGTCGCTCGCCGTTCCGCTATCGCGATTTCCGCCCCATACGGGCAACTCCCGGCTTGTCGTTTGTTCGGAGACCCAGCGGGCCGCGCTCCAGGTGCTGGCGTTGTTGGATGCATCTTGCGCGGCAACTCCGGCCGGGCCAAGGAGATCCCCCAGATACACGTCCACCAGGGAAGTGTCCGAGATGCCGGCGATGAGCCGGTCTACCAACAGACCGCTTTGCAGGTCGCCCCGCTTTTCGGCAGGCGATGCGCCGATCAGGTCGCTCATCCACGCTTCGGGGAGCTCTTCCGGCAGGGCCCCTTTGGAGCCGATGGCTACGTCGATGTGGCCGGCATACGAGCGGCGCACTTCGCTGATCTGCCAGTTTTCATAATCGACCAGGTTGTTGACATAGGCATCGAGGAAAATACGCCCCAGCGCGCGACGGTTTGATGTGGCCGGATACCCGGTTTGTACGACCTGGAGATCGTCGAAGAAGACGTTGCCTGTGCCCGTGCCTTGCAGGGAGATGCGCAAATAGTGAGCGTTGCCGGCTGTGGTGATGTTTTCGCCTGTGTACTGCCACGTGGCGCTGGTGGTCTGGTATTCACGGGGCAGGGGCCACGTGAAGGGGTCCAGGTTGATGCCCACCTGTTCTACTTTCACCTTGGCGGTGGCCGTCCCGTCCGACCGGAACCCGACGCCGACATAGTAGCTTGTGTTCGGGCTGACCGGCACAAATTGGTAAACGCCGGCATCGCCGGCGGCGACGCGCAGGGCGTGCCCACCTTGTCGTGGGTTCACGGTCGTGGTGGAGGCATCGGAGCCGGCGGGCACAATCCAATCCAAGACCGGTGTGTAGCGTGCCGATGATTCTTCAAACCCGGCATTCAGAACGCGCTGGTTGGCATTGTCCATCGTTCCCGGAACCCACAGGTCTACGTCAGCCGGCATAACCTGTCGCGCATTCTTGTCAAAAGCCCAGTAGCTGTTTTTGTGTGTGTTATACTCCGCGGGCGGGTATTGCAAGTAGCCGTCTGGCCCCCCGCCGATGCGGACGCTGTAGAAATCTGTGCCCAAATCGCGGAAGACCCGTCCAAGATAGGAGCCAATGTAGCCGCGGACGCAAGGGTCGAACACCCCATTCGCAGGAGGCGCACCGGTTGTTTGTTTGTATTGATCGCCCGCCTGGTTGACAAAGTAGCCGTCGGGGCAGTAGTTGAAGACCCAGTCCGGCGCGTGCTGGTACCCGGGGTCGAGGATCACTTTCCATCCTTGCGAGCGTAACCAGTCCAATTCCTGTTGGATGTACGAAATGTAAACCAGGTTATAGTTTCCGGGCTGATATTCATAGATGTCCCACTGCAGCGGCAGGACTGTGATTTCCAGCCCCTTTTGTCGTTCGTCGTTGTAGTGGTAGCCCACATCGTTGACAACCCCGAACAAATAGTGGTTGGATTGAGGGCTTGGGGCAACAGTAGGCGTGGCCGTGGGCAGCGCCGGCGTGAACGTCGGTCGCGGTGTCGGCGTCGGCGTGCTGGTTGCCGGCTGCGTGGCCGTGGGCAGCGGTGTTGGCATCCCGGTCGCGGTCGCCGTAGCCGTGGGCGACGGCGTGGCTGTTGGTGATGGCGTGGCTGTCGAAGGAACCGTCGTGGCCGTTGCCGTAGCGGTCTGTTGGGGCGGAGGGCTTCCTGTTCCTTTCACACAAACGGAATCAAAATCGGCATGAATGGCCGTCAGCCCACCCAGGGAATTGGTAGCCAGCAGGCCAAGCTTGACGTTGCTAAAGTTTGTGTTGCTGAACGGGGCAAACTCCGTCCAAGTTTGGCCGTCTGCGCTGTACCCGCCAATGTATTGGTCGCCGACCCGACGAATGCGCAGGAAGCTGGGCACCCCGCTGAAGAACGCGGTCTGGCCGGTGTAGGCCTGGTTGAGCTCGTTCGCAAATTCGGCCTTCTGCGCATCCCCATAGACACGCACCAGCTTGATGTAATTGTCGTCGTCCTGGTAGATGAGCAGGCCGGCCTGTTGGTAATTACTTTGCGGCGAGAAGTCTACGGTCGTCTCCCAGGTAAAGTCGCCGGTGGGCGCGTCTCGCAGGAGGATGTTGTGCGCATCGTTGTACGACCCACCCAGTTCGCCCCCCTGTGTGCGAATCTGCAGATAGCCGGGGCGCGCGGTGAGTGACCAGTGTTGGGCATCCTGGCGCACCCATGACCATCCGTTTTGTAGGGTTGTACCGGAAAAGTCATCGCTCCAGGTGCAGGTTGTGGGCGAGGTCGTTCCGGTCGGGACCGGCGTGTCCGTGGCGGTGGGCGACGGCGTGGCCGTGGCCGTCGGCAAGGGTGTGCCTGTCGCTGTTGGTTGGGGTGTTGTTGTGCGAGTGGCAGTGGCCGTGGCCGTCACTTGCGGCGAGGGGGTCGGCGACTGCGGCGGCCCGTCCGCAAGTTGGATGTCGCCCCAGTCGATGGAAGAGTTCTGCGTGTTGTAGCCTTCCCAAATCAGGTAAGAATCGTAGCCACCACCATTGTCATCATCGTGCAGGCCGACGGTGAATCCCAGGCGGCGGCCTATTTGCGGGAAAATGCTGCCCAACTCGGACCAGGGAACAGACATTTCCACCGTGTAGCCGTTGGCTGTCCGTTTCAAAGCCCACGTCGAGGTTGTGGTGGGCAAGGCATAGTCGGTCAATCGTCCATCTATGGCATAGGTGTATTGGTGGTCGTCGTGTTGGAAGGATTGGTAATCGTGCAACCCGTCCAATCCCAGCTCAATGCTGTCATCGTGCCAAAGGGCGGCTGAATCGGCGATGAGCACATCGTCTGTGACTTCGAAAGCCAGATACAGATTGTTGACGTCCCACACGCTGCGTACCGTGGCGCTTAAATCGGAGAGGGCCGGCGGCTGGGCAGCAACGGTGTCTGCGGTGGTGGCGTCAACTTGAATGGCGGATGTGACAGGCCAATCGTCCAGCAGTCCGTCCAGTGTAGGGGGCGTGTCCACGTGCCGGCTGTCCAACGTTCGTGGCGGCGTGCCCGGTGTGGGTGTGGCGGAAGGGAGCGGCGTCCAGGTTGGCGGCAAGATCGGTGTCTCCGTGGCCGTTGGCGGTGGGCCGACAGGTGTGGTCGTTGGTGTGGCGGTGGGCGCCGGCGGGGGAGGCGTTGGCCGTGGCGTGGGGAGGGTGCCGGAGCCGCTGGCCTCTGCCAGGTGGAAGGTGTCCGTACCGTCGCTGTTGTCATCCAACCGGAAGTCTGTTCCGCCGGCGAATTGATTGTTGGCATAAAAGTCGGTAAGCGTCCAGACCTGTTCGACCCACGCTCCGCTGTTTTGCTTTTGAATCGTCAATTTTTTGACCGTGCCATTTTTCGTTGGGTACTCCAGACTCCAGGTGTCCGATCCCTGGTCCAGGTAGACAACGCGGATGCGCCAATAGAGTGTCTGCGCGGTGGGGTCTTGTTCGGCATACGGGTAGGAGTCGTCAATATCGAAATACATGTAGTGGTCGCTGCCGCTCTTTCCCGTTCGGCGTGCCACGTAGGGTTCGGATGGAATCCCTTCCCAGGTGTTGTGTATCCAGAGGGTGTAATATTGGTTCTGGGCTGCGGCCGGCAGTTGTACGTTTTGCACCGGAACGGTGCCCCCGCCGGGGACCGTTTCCACGCGGTACAGGTAGAAATTGTAATCGCCATAGTTGCGGCTCCACCAGCCGGCCCCTTTGGCCGTGGTAGCTGCTTCTTTGCGGTCGGCGTCTTGCACTTCGCGCATAACGGTGAATACGGACGGTGTCGTTCGGGCGTTTACGCCCAGGTGGGCATTCACCCAATCGCAGAGTCCGGGCAGGTTGTCACACGATTGATAATGTTCGCCGTGTACGTCTACCCACCAGGGGTGCTGGGACAACATCTGTAGGAACATCCAATAGCTGCCGGCCCACAGATGCGGCCCGGGCTCGATTCCTCCAAAAAAGAAGGGGACATTCTGACTCTCGAACGCATGGGGCAGGTCCGGGTACCATTGATATAACATGCCCCCGAACTGTTGAGAAATCGATTTGTAGGGCACCACATAGCCATGCGGGATGGCCCCGTTCCACTTGTTTCCGACGGGGGTGTCGTATTCCCCCATGTATTCGCGGAACGATCCGTCGAGGAACACCGGTTTGTTGGGGAAGGCTTCTCTCCAATAGCTGATGGCGGCGTGAATCCAGCCTTCGAACTTGCCATCATTCACGGTTTGGGCGAAGGTGTCATCGAAGTTGCAGCCGCTGACGTTTTTTGTTTTGAAGGCTTCGTCGTCAATTCCGGCGTTGACCCGGAAGCCGACCAACACATCGTTGTATTCCGGGTGGGCATTGAGCCAATCTCGCAACGCCAAAACGGTATCGCGGTAGGCGGCCTGCCACCTGGGGTCATCATATCGCGGAGCCACGGCCCGACCTCGCTGACCGTTGATACCGGGGCAGTTCGGGCCGCCATCAATGACGTAGCTCCCTCCGATGGCTGCCTGCACAGCCCCAGGGGTTAGGTCCCGATGATAATACCCCGCGGGAGAACTGTAGACATCTTTCGTCTGGTAAATGGAGATGCCGATGATGTAGGGTTTGGGTACGACGCGCCCATCGGGAAGGGTGATGTGCATGTTTTTCGCCGGCCCGAGGTAGCGTTCCAAGATACCCCATCCTCCAGCGCCGTACACGTCACGCCATTCCAGAGCAATCGTACCGCCGAAGGCCCCCCAGTTGGGGTGCTGAGCCGGATCGGTATTGTCCCAGTCCCAGCCCAGATAGACGAGGGGGACGGGACGTTCTTGCGGTGGCGGCCCGCTGGTGATGAAGAAACTCTTGTTGTCGAACGAGCCGCCGTAGGGTGGGTTCCCGCTGCCCACGTATTCGGCTTGCACGGTGTAGAGGCCGGGAGGGCGTCCCGTGGTACTCAGGGTGATCGTGCAACGGCCGTCCCAATCGGCGGTACATCCCTGGGAGCGGAACATGGCTTTTGCCCTGACGCCGGCCATGTACATAGGGGTTCCGGAGTCGTCGGTGATGCGTACGTGTACCTGGAGATCGGTTCCGCTGGCGAGTTCGCGTGCGTTCAGACTCTCGATGGTAACGCGGGTACGCGGCACGCCGGTGGCCCCCACTTTGAAAAATCCCAGGGCTTCCTGTCGTGCATAGGTATCATC
>JAADHH010000114.1 GCA_013151955.1 Chloroflexota bacterium | reverse complement strand
GCGACAACCTCCTGTCCGAGGTCAATCATGTAGCCGCCATGATAGCCATCTTCCGGTACCGGTTCGTCCCGGCCAAGGGCTTGGGCATAGCGCGCGTAGAGTGTCTTGCCAAAGAGCCGCATCTGGGTACCGGCATCGTTGACGTAGTACTCGCGCTGCACGTCGTAGCCGGCGGCGTGCAACACGTTGGCCAGCCCGTCGCCCAACACGGCGTTGCGGCCGGAGCCCATGGTCAGCGGGCCGGTGGGGTTCGCACTGACAAATTCCACCTGCACCCGGCGGCCCTGGCCGATGTTCACCCCTCCGAACTGCTCACCGGCGGCGAGCACGGTCTCAACCTGACGGGCCACCCAGCCGTCATCCAGCGTAAAATTGAGGAACCCCGGGTGGGCGACCTCGGCACGGGCGATGAAATCGTTGGGCGGCAGATGGGCGACAACCGCTTCGGCGATCTTTACCGGCGCCATGCGGGCCACGCGAGCCAATGGCAGTGCGCCCGGCCAGGCATAATCGCCCCACTCTGCCTGGCGTGGCAATTCGACGACAACCGGCGGCAAGTCAAAGGGGGGCAAAGCGCCTTTCTTCTGTGCCCGGCGTACAGCTTGTTGGATCAGTTCAGCAATGCGATGTCGCAATGTCATCCTGTTTTCTCCAAATCCCTCCAGTTCGGCCCGACCTCTACATCCACTTTCAAGGGGACGGCCAGGTTGTAGGCCTCACTCATCACCTCACGCACCAGCGCTTTGGCGGTATCCAGTTCATCGGCCGGCACTTCCAGCACAAGTTCGTCGTGGACTTGCAAGATCATGGCCGTACGCAGGTTTTGGCGGCCCAACGCCTCGTCCATGCGCAACATGGCCAGCTTCATGATGTCTGCGGCAGAGCCTTGCACCGGCATGTTGATCGCGGCCCGCTCGGAAGCGCGGCGAATCATCCCCCCGGCGCGGCTACCGGCACGCAATTCGGGAAAGAAGCGCCGCCGCCCGAGGATCGTTTCCACGTAGCCTTGGTCCCGCGCCTGTTGCTTGACCGAATCGAGGTAGGCTTTGACCCCCGGGTACCGCGCGAAGTAGCTTTCTATGAACTGGCGCGCTTCGGTCTGGTTCAGTGCCGTACGCTGCGCCAGGCCATATTCCCCCATGCCATAGACGATGCCAAAATTGATGGACTTGGCCAATCGCCGCTGCTCTGACGTGACCTTCTTCAGGGGGATATCGAGGATGTCGGCGGCGGTGCGAGCATGGATGTCCTCATCACGAATGAAGGCGGCTTGCAGATTTTCGTCGCCGGAGAGGTGCGCCAGGACACGCAGCTCCACCTGCGAGTAGTCGGCAGCCACAAGATGGTGGTCCGGCGGGGCCACGAAGGCCCGGCGGATTTGTCGCCCCAGCGGTGTACGAATGGGGATGTTCTGTAAGTTGGGGTCCGCGGATGACAGCCGGCCCGTTTCCGTTCCCGTCTGCTTGTACGAGGTGTGAACCCGCCCGGTCTGGGGGTTGACCAATTTCGGCAGCGCCTCCACATAGGTCGAGCGCAGCTTGTTCAACTGGCGATGTTCCAACAGCAAGAGTACGATCTCGTGCTGGCCTTTTAGGGCTTCCAGGGTCTTCGCATCGGTAGAGGGGCCGGTCTTCGTCCGGTGGATAACCGGCAGCCCCAGTTCATCGAACAGAACCGTGCGCAACTGCTTCGTAGAGTTGATGTTGAACGAGTGGCCGGCCAGGGCACAGATATGGTCCCTCAATTCATCCAGGCGACCGGCCAGGTCTTGGGACATTTCTCGGAGAAACGGGGCATCCAGCATTACGCCATGCATCTCCATGCGCATCAGTACCGGTAAGAGAGGCATCTCTACATCGGTAAAAAGGGACCACAGCCCTTTGTCCTGTATTTCGGGCGTCAGCGATGCGGCCAAACGCAGGGTCATATCCACATCGGCGCAAGCATACGGCCCGACTTTTTCGACCGGAACCTGGTCGATGGTGATTTGCTTTTTGCCTTTGCCGATGAGGTCGGTGATGGGGGTCATTTCGATGCCGAGACGTTCCCAGGCCAGCGTTTTCAGTCCCAATCCCTGGCTGCCCGGGTTCAACAGCCAGGCAGCGATCATGGTGTCGGCGGTGAGGGGGCGCACCTCAAACTGGTGACGGGTAAGGACTGTCAGGTCATACTTGCCGTTGTGGGCAAACTTGGCAATTTTTGGGTTGGTCAGCACGCCGGCCAACGTGCTGCGCACCTGTCCCATATCCAAATTCGATGTCGCTTGCGCAGTGCTGTCATCGAGCAAGGAACGTTGCGTTGTGCCGGCGTGAGCCAGTGGCAGATAGTACCCTTCGCCGGTGGCCGGGCAGAGCGCCAACCCCACCAGCCTGGCCTGCATATTATCGGTGCTCGTCGTTTCTACATCCACGGCGATCTGTTCAGCCTGTTCCAGTCGCTTCTGCAGGGCGACAAGCTCCTCGGCGGTGGCGATAATCCGGTAGTCGGTGGATGCTGCTGCCGGGGATGCTGTTTTGGGCGTTTCGCTTTCCTTGTCGCTGGCCGGTAGCCGATCCACAAGGCTCCGGAAGCCTAGTTCGCGGAACAAATCAATCGTGCGGGCGCGGTCGAAGTCGTGGGTTTGGCAGGCGTCCAGGTCAAGCGCCAGGGCCAGGTCCCGCCGGATGGTGACCAGCGACTGGCTCAGGAAGGCCGATTGGCGACCCGCTTCCAGCTTCTTGCGTACGGAAGCACTCTTGATTTCATCCAGGTGGTCGTAAACACGCTGGAGCGAGCCGAACTGCTGCAAAAGGCTGCTGGCGGTTTTGGCACCCACCCCCCGAACGCCGGGGATGTTGTCGCTGGTGTCACCAACGAGCGCCTTGAAATCGATCAATTGGTCGGGGCGTATGCCGTAGCGTTCTTTGATCCTGGTCTCGTCGTAGACGGTCGCATCGGAGTAGTGCCGGCCGGTGATCAGCACTTTCACCGCGGGGGTGATGAGCTGGAAGATGTCGCTATCGCCGGTGACGATGAGCGTTTCCACGCCTCGCTCCGCAGCCTGGCGGGCCAGGGTGCCGAGTACGTCGTCTGCCTCGTATCCCTCTTTCGTGAAGATGGGGATGTTGAAGGCGGCGACCAGTTCCCGAATGCGGGCCATCTGGTTGTGCAACTCTTCGGGCGTTTTGGCGCGATGGGCTTTGTAATCGGGGAACTGTTCATGGCGGAACGTGCGTCCTACGTCGAAGGCCACGGCGATGTAATCGGGCTGGACCTCCTGGAGTACCTTCAAGAGCATGGTGGTGAACCCGTAGACAGCGTTTGTCAGCTCACCTTTGGGGGAGGCCAGGGTAGCCGGCAAGGCGTAGTAGGCCCGATAGGCCAGGGCGTGGCCATCCAGGAGCACAAGCGTTTTTTTGTCCGTCGCCATCGCGAAAACCTTTCTCCGCTGTCGAAATATGTCACGTGCGGCCTGACTTGTCGCTCTCCGTGCCACGTCAAGTCGCGCCTACATGATACCACCAAACAGGCAGTCGGGCAAGTCTTGTCGTGCCGGAGAAGGGATAAGTCGAACGACGATTATGGCCCTTGAGTAGCGGGATAGGGGTTGTCGGTAATGCCGGTGGTGCAGGGCAAGGAGTGGCGGTCGCGGGCCACGCGGGCGGGGTTGCCGTAGGCCACCGCGCCGGCCGGCACGTCGCGGGTGACGACGCTCCCCGCGCCAATGAGGGCTCCTTCACCGATGGTGACGAAGGGGAGCAGGGTCGCGTTGACGCCGATCTGCGCGCCCCGTTTGATGTGCGGGCCACGCATACAGTCGCCGGAGAAGGCGCAGCCGGGGTGAATGTCGTTGCCCACGATGACGCCAGGGGCCAAGAAGGCGTCATCCTCGATGATGGTATACTGCGATACGTAGACGTTGTTGTGAATTTTCACGTGGCTGCCAATCCAGCAGCCATAGTCAATGGTCGAGTTGTTCCAGATTTGGAGGTGGGCGCCGATGACGTTCTGCTCGCGGATGGTCACGTTGTGGCCGGTTTGCAACCCCGGTCCAATCCGCGACCCCGCGTAGATGACGGTGCCGCTGCGGATATGGGCCTCGTCTCCAATGACCAGGGGGCTTGCCATGCGCAGGCGGCCCGAGGGGTAACCGATCTGTACTGGGCCGTCGAGCTGGACGCTCCGGCCCAAGATGACCGGGGCAGAGGCGGCCTCCGGTGGGCTCACCGAACGGGCTCCTGCATACTGCCATTGGAAAGGGAGCGTTGGGCTACCTCCAGGATGCGGACGACCTCCACGCCACTGTGGCCATCACTGCGCGGCGTCTCGCCGGTGGCGATGCAGTGCAGGAAATGTTCGCACTCCAACTTGAGCGGTTCGGCGAGGGAGATGTGCGGCGTGGTAATGTCGCCATAGCGATAGGAAAGGTGGAATTCTTCCAAGGTATCGCTATAAGGAGGGACGTCTACGCCCTTGTCGTAGATTTTTATCTTCTCCGTTGGCTCGACGTCATCATAGACGATCATCTTCTTGCTACCGACAACCGTAAGGCGTCTGATTTTGCAGGGGTCCAGCCAACTGACACGGATGTGGGCCAGCACCTTGCCCGGGAAATGGAGCGTCAGATAGGCCACGTCGTGGATGTTTTCCTGGACGTAGGCTTGCCCGGACGCACTCACAGAAATGGGGCTCATGCCCAGGACGAATAGCAAGATGGAGAGGTCGTGCGGCGCTAGGTCCCACATGACGTTTATGTCTTTCTGGAAGATGCCCAAGTTCACTCTTGTGCCGGAGATGTAATAGAGCTTGCCCAGTTTTCCGCTGGCGAGGTAATCGCGGAGGTATTCCACGGCCGGGTTGTACTCGAAGGTGTGTCCGACCATCAGGGTACGGTTGTAGCGGTCGGCCAGTTCGACCAGCTCTTCTCCTTCGGCGCTGGTGAAGCTGATCGGTTTCTCGATCAACACGTGCTTGCCGGCCAAGAGGGCCTCTTTGGCCAAGGTGTAGTGTGTTGAAACGGGTGTCGCTATGACCACGGCCTCCACGTCGGGATTCCAAAGGTCGCGATAGTCCTTTGTGGTTCTCGTACCCGGATAACGCTCCCGAACATGGTCCAGTCGCTCTTCACGAAGGTCAGAGACCATCGTGACCGAAGAATTTGCGATCTCGGAGAAAACGCGAACGTGTTTGGGTCCCCAATATCCGCAACCAATTACGCCAATTCGAATCAATTCGGGTCTTGTCACCAGTTCCTCTTTCGTAACCGTTCAGGGGTTACCTTGGAAACACCTGTTTCAATCCCCTTTTTGCCACGAATTACACGAATGTTCACGAATTTTTTCTTTTTTCGTGTAAATTCGTGGCAGATTCAGGGAGGTGCTGAAATCCTTGACGCCCCAAGTTCTTTACAAACGAGTCAAGATTCTGAACACAGATAAAGCTTTTTTGATCTGTGCAAAACTGTGTCCCATCAACTTGTCGGTTTGAGGCGAAGCTTCGTTAGACAGTTATCCTCTTTCGTTATTTCGCTAATCGCCAGAAGTGAGAAGAGCCTGGATTGTCATGTCCAGGCTCTCGTATTGATGACGAAAGGTCTACACAACGGGCACTTGGCTATCATCCAGCTCCGCGACCCGACAGAACTGTCGGTATTGTCTGGAACAAGATTTTCAGATCGAGCCACAGGGACTGGTGCTCGGCATACTGAATGTCCAGGTTGACCATTTCATTGAAGGGAACCGTGCTGCGTGCTTCTACTTGCCAGAGTCCGGTGATACCCGGCATGATCTCCAGCCGGCGATAGTGCCACGGCTTGTACTGCTCCACCTCGTACGGCAGTGCGGGGCGAGGGCCAACCAGGCTCATGTCCCCTTTCAACACATTGATAAGTTGAGGGAGTTCATCCAGGCTGGTCTTGCGGATAAACCGTCCGAACCGGGTAACGCGCTGGTCTTTTTCGAGCTTGTACACAGTCTGGTTCTGTTGACATTCTGCTACGAAGCGTTGGTTCCCATTGATAAAGGCTTGCACATATTGGCGATGCACCTCCGAACCGGCGTCTTGACGCATGGATCGGAACTTGTAGAAGGTAAACAGCGTTGGCTCGTCTCCGTTATTCCCCACGGAGCGGCCCACGCGCTTTTGCGAGAAGATCACCGGGCCCGGAGAGTCCAACTTGATGCACAGAGCAATCACGAGAAACAATGGAGAAAGAATCACCAACAAGGTCAGAGCAATGACAAAATCAAGGATGCGCTTGACGGTCTGGTAGAGCTGTTTGTCCCGTGCCAAGTATGTGGCAGACAGCGAAGCGGTTTGTTGGGCGGGTATCAACTTTGTTGTCATAGTCGTCTATTCTCTTTGTCTTGTTTTTGAAAGATGGCCATTCCTAATCCAAGCATTCTTATTATACTCTGGTGACATGAAAATCGAATGAAAGGGGGAAAGGCATTCTATGACAGTTTCTTCATAACAGTGCCCGGACGTGAAACGTGAAACGTGAAGACGTGAAACGTGAAGACGTGAAACGTGAAACGTGAAGACGTGAAACGTGAAGACGTGAAACGTGATGCGTCTTACGCATCACGCATCACGTTTCACGTTTTACCTGACACTTGACACCCGACACGTTATTTTCATAACAGTCCCCATGCGCGACGCGCACACCACGAAGGATGAAAATCGTGGGGTGTCGGGCAACGGAACACGCCTTGGGCCAAGAAGGTCAACTTCTCGGAGAAGTTGACCTTCTATGAACTTCTAAGCATCAGGTGAAGGTTGCCAACTTTGGGAAAGTTGGCAACCTTGGGCCGTAAAAGCTCCGCTTAGATCACGATGATTTCATCACCACGGGGAGGAAGAGGGTATGCGGGGTGGCGGTCGGCGACGGCGTGTACGTTGCCGTGGCCGTCGCGGTGGCGGTGGCCGTCGCGGTGGGTATGGGCGTAGCCGTGGACGTGGACGTCGGCGTGGGTGTATTCGTCGGCGTGGACGTGGGCGTCGGTGTTGGCGTGAATGACCACGAGGGGATGTAGCAGGCCGTGAGCCGTGCCGTGCGGCTGGTGTCTCCGTCGTAAGCGAAGATGGTCCGGTAGAAGGTAGCGCTCCCCTGTCCGATCAGCAACAGAGCCAAGTCGTTGCCCTCTGCCCAGGTCGGTTGGGCGACGACATCTTGCAGGACCTGCGTAATGTCCGGGCTGTCATACGAATTGCCGGCGTGCCACAGTGAATTGATATTCCAGGTCACGCTGCCGGCCGTGCGTGGCCGGTCGGGAACGTTGCTGTTGGGGTAGCAAAAATCTCCGGCTTCGCCTTCTTTATCCCCGTAGATTTGGACAGCGGTTTCATCCCACTGTTCGCCGGAAGAATAGACTTGCAAGCCGGCTGACGTGATTTGGCTGCCTTGCGGAATGGGCAGATTCAGGAAGCGCACGCCGCTATCGACGTTCACGCCACCCAGCCGCATGGTGTTCGCACTGTGTTGGTTGGATCCGCTGTAGGTTGTGTCGTCACAACTGCGAATCACAGCCTCGTTCAAGCAAAACTGCGCGCCCGCCTCCAACCCGGTCACGCGGATCGCATTCACCGCCGGCACGCCATTCACGGGGATGAAGTCTATGTCCAGCTCGTCGTCCATGACCTGCACCTCGAAAGTCTGGACGTTCGCTATGTAAGCGCCGCCGGCCGTAGCATAAATGTCGAAGTTTTGCAGCACCGGGTGCCCCTCGATCTGTACGTCGAAGACGCGCTGTCCAGCCGATGTCATCTGTAGTTCGGCAAAGTGCAGCTCCACGCGATAGCGCCCCTGGTACGCGCCATTCGATAGCCAGACCCGGTAGCGAAATGCTCCCTGGCGCTGCGTCTGATAGAGGGGGTCCTCGGTGGTGTTTCCGATGGGAACATACGCAGAGGCCGTGGTGCCCCCTTCGTAGCCCCAATTATGGGGAGTGAACGCTCTGTCCCCATACCACCAATCACCCGATGTGTCTTGCCAGTTGCCAGGCGCTCCGCTGTTGATGCGCAACTCGCGACCGATCTTTGCTTCGGCGGAATAGTAGTCCGTACCATCAATCGTAGCGCGTGCCTTGATGTAGATGGTGTCATTTGTGCGGGGACTGCCTATGGTCGCATAGTAGGTTTTCATGCCCCCCGATTGGGGCACGGTCATGTTGGCATACAGATTGTCCCCGTCATGGGAGGTGGTGTCCCAGAGGAGGCGGACGTTCGTGGCCGCCGTGCCGCCGGCCACATTCCAGCTCACCGGAATGGCTGCCCCCGGAGCGGCCATCGGCGGGAAGGTGTCCAGCGCCACGCTTGGTGCGGCCGGCCCATCCGGGCGCAGGGGAGTCGACGATTTCGCCCCACTTTCCCCCGCCCCAACGATGTTGTGTGCAGAAACGACCGTAACGCCCAGGCTGAACATGATCACGGCAATGAGCAGTAGCAGTCTTCCCGGCCCTCTGGGAGCAAATCGATTCCAACCACTGTAAAACGTATCTCTTTTCATAACAACCATCCTTTCGTTCGTGTATGCTCACGGCAATTTTCCATCAGATTGACAAATCGCAACACGCACCCCTTACGGAGGATAATGCGGGCCGGAACCCGACACAAGACGGCGCTGGCCCAGAATAAGCAGGGGCAACAGAATCTTGTGCGCGGCCGTTGCCGACACTGTAGGCGATATGGTTACCGTGGGTGTGCCGGTGGGGGTACCGGTAGCCGGTGCCGTAGCAGTGATCGTTTCGCTGGCGGTTGGCGTGGCGGAAGCCGCCGGTGACCCAGGCACTGTGGTTGTGGTAGGCGAGGATGTCGCCGTGGCGCTGGGGGTCGTGGACGGGGTCGCCGTAGCGCTCGCCGTGGCCGTGGCGGTTGGGGAAGGTGTGGTCGTGGCCGTGGCTGTATCCTCGGAGGTGGCAGAGGGTGTTGGCGTAACGGTCCCCGTTGGTGTGGCCGAAGGGGTCGCGGTTGTCGTGGTCACCGAGGAGGTGGCGCTGGGCGTTGGCGAGGCAGTCGGTGCGTTATTACTGGCCGAGATTCCGCGCACACTGATCGCATTCAATACCGGTTGGCCCACCCGGGGCAAGAACTCCACCGTCACTTCGCCATCCGCGACCGTAACGCGAAACGTGCGGTCATACGCAACATCCTTTCCTCCGGCCTCGGTGTACAGGTCAAACCCGGTGAGCACCGGCTGCCCTTCGATCTGCACATCGAAAACCCGTTGGCCCGGCCCGGAGACATCCAGTTCAGCAAAACGGAGCTGCACATCATAGGTGCCCACGTAGGCCGTCGAAACCCAAAACTTGTATGCGCTCATCCCTTGCCGCTGCGTCTGGTAAAGGGCGACGTCTTGCGTGCCGGAGATGGGGTCACTCACCTGGTGGATGCTCCCGCCCACGTATCCCCAGTAGTGCGATGAAAAGGGATGGTCGGTTTCCCAGCAAATGCCGTTGTACGGGCTGCAATAATTCACGCCATCGCCCCAGCCGGTCCCATTGCCGGCGTTGCCGTAGAGGACAGCCGGCAAAATTTCGGGGTCATGGCCCAAAGGTGGATCGTAGTAATCTGTGCCATCTATGGTGGCATGGACGCGGAAACAGAGGTAGTCATGTCCGGCAAGCATGGTCAACGAGTCGGTATAGCTGCCCATGCCCCCCGTGTGATCCCCGGTGGAATTTGGCAGCGGGTCTGGGCAATTCAGGCTACTCTTGATGCCCCAGTGTATGTCGCTGTGCGACACCACGGTTCCGCCGGAGATTTGCCAGGTGATTGGAGCAGCGCCACCCGGCGGCACGGGCGCCGGCCAGACGGTGATTTGAACACTCGGCGACTGGACAGACAAACCTGGTATGTCGATTCCAGAAGCCCATGTATGGCCGGCGATCACGACAGCCGTGCAGACGACAATGCTCAGTCCAAGAAATAAGCGCGTTTTCATAGGAGTGCTCATAAGCGCATGCGCGCTCCCCCCGCCATCAGGCAGGCAAGGTCGAAATTGGCGCGCAACAGATAGCGGCCATTCCTCGTTCAGAAGTCAGAAGAGAAGTTAGAAGTTCAACTTCTCAGAGAAGTTGAACTTCTACATACAGGGAAACGGCCAAGCTTTGCCCCTTATTATAGCACAGATTCACAGAAGTGTCCGTGGGACATGAGTCCTAATGCACCCGCTCCCTCAGAATCTGGAAAATCCCCGCATGATCATCGGCAAGAAAAACCGTGGCAATGGCGTGTTGGTCGGCGTACTCGTTGGTGAAGCCGTCGCCGTACTCGTGTTGGTTGCCGTAGCGGTGGGGGTCCTCGTTGGGGTGGAAGTCGCTGTCGGTGTGTTCGTGGGAATCCGCGTCGGCGTGAAGGTTTTCGGCGGGGACGTTGTACAGCGATACAAGCGCACAGCGTCCAAGCGAGCGTCTCGCTCACGGAAAGCAAACTGGAGATAGTGTGTTCCTACGGTAAAGTAGAGCGGCTCGGGATAGGGATAAAAGAATTTGCGCACCTGCTGCCACTGCCAGGTGCTCCCCTCGTAGAAAAGCCAGTCAAAGAAGACCGCATCGTCCACCGAGAAACGAAACGAGTTGTTGTTCTCCGTAGGCCCCCAGACATGCGCCTGCACGTAATAGAAGCCCTCGGTTGTGATCGTGGCCGTAATGCGATCCGATCCCCCTTCCGGGCCTTCCAGGGGCGTATGCACGTAGTACCCGCCCAGAGCCGTCGTGTCGCTGACCACAACCATGGGCGCGACCACGTGGCCATCTTCTGCTTCGATCTGAGCCTCCAGCACCTCATTACAAACGGTGGGAGGTGTCGCCGTAGGCGATGGGGTGACACTCGGCGTACTGGTTGCTGTGGCGCTTGGTATAGCGGGCTTGGCGGGCAACACGTGATTTCCCCTGGCAGTGGCACTGTTGCTTTGTGCTGTCATAGCAAAGGCCACCACCGGCCAAACCAAGACCATGATCAGTACCGCGCCGGCACCCCATAGCCGCCTGCGATTCTGAATTTCTGCGTTGACCCTGTTCATGTTAGACTCCTTCTGGGCTAGTCTCCAGCCCGCATGATACGGATAGCACTGATTTTCGCGTAGCCATGTTCCGGCGCATGATGGATAAATTCCACATCCAGCCGGCCATCTGTTACGTTGATCGCGGGGAAGAACTTGACTACTGCCACATACTGACCGGCTGTCTGGACGATGTCGTAGTTCGGAAGGACCGTCTGCCCCTCGATCTGCACATCGAAGACGCGGTCGCCTGGATGGCTATACAGGTAGAATATCTCGGCGAAGCGCAGTTCCACATTGTAATGTCCGGCGGGCACATCGAAACGGTAGGCCGACATTCCCCAATGTTCGGTCTGATAGAGGGCGGGATCGCTTGTGCCGCTGACCGCATGAGTTGTGGTACCGACCTGCAAGCTCTCCGGCACCGCTGTTCCCGGATCGTATCCCCAGGTGCCTGCGGGAGGGAGATTCTGGGTCGCTGCCGGCAACAAGAAACGATTGAACAAGCCGGATGGTTGCTGCGCTTCCGCCGTAACGCCATATTTGGCATCCGCTTGCCAGACGAACCCCAGAGAATCGGTATACACCGGGCCGCCGGCATTGACCCCAATGTCGTACGGATTCGGCGTCGGGGTTACGGTTGGCGTCGGGGAGGGGTCGTGCCGTATGATCGGCAGGTAGACGTCCGGCGGTGCACCGGGCGTGGCGGATGGTGTCGCCGTCGCCGTGGGAGATGGCGTGATGGTCGGCGTCGCCGTAGCCTGCACCGGCTCCAGCGGGCAACTAACGTCCAACGTGTAGGGGCCTTCAGAGGGAGGAGCGCCTTCTTCCTTGAAACCGTCCACCACAATGTAGTAGGTGCCGGGTGGGGCGTTGTGATAAGTAGCATACGTGTCTTGTGTCTGGCCCACACAGTAGTTCGGATTCGGGCCATCCAGAATGAACACGTCCAGGTCGATCACCGGCGGGTAGATCAAGGTCGCTGTGATGTCCTGCGTAAGCGTCGTCGTAAGCACGTAAACTTGTTCGGGGCCGCTTTCGTCCCAAATGCGGCACGCATATTGGGAAACGCCGCGATGTAATCCTGTTGTATCCCCCTCGTTGTGGCTACCACAGGTCAGGGGCCGGGCTGTGGAAAGGTCTAAGCCCGGCGTCGGTGAGAGGGTGGCCGTGGGCACCGTCCCTACCGGCGATGGAGTGAAGGTGGGCGTAGCCGTCGGGGAGGCCGTTGCTGTTGCCGATGCCGTGGCAGTAGCGGTGGCCGTTCCCGTCGCTGTGGGCGTTTCCGATGGCCCCGTGGTAGCCGTCGGCGTCGCTGTGGGCGTAGACGACGGTGTGGGCGTGGAGGTTGCTGTCGCCGTCAGCGATGGTGTTGCCGTCGGCCCGCCGATGATCACGAGGCCATCGTTCGTCCCGCCAAGGACCGATTGTCCCCCAAAAGCGGCTTCACTTTGGCGCGGAGCGGTCGTAGAAAAGATGATCGGCGTTCCGGCCAGATTTCCGGTCAACGCTTTCAGGCGCACCGTGGCCAGGGTAAATGTGCCGGCCGGCGGCGTTCCGAAGGTCGCTGCGGAAAAGTCTATTTTTCCCTGGGCATTGTCAACCTGATTGAGGAAAACCGTGTCCAGACTGGTTCCCGATATGACCGTATTGGTCGGCACACCGGCAGAGTCCACCACTTGCAGGTAGGCCGGATCGAAGTTCAAGAAGGCGTCCACCGCTTGTACCGCTTGCGCGCCGGCTTGCACTTGAATATCCACCGTGAAGACATCCCCGGCGCTGACGTTGCTGGTCGCCGGGGCAATGGCCAGGATCACCACAGTCCCCGGGGTGGGGCTGACGGATGGCGTCGGCGTCGGCGTGGGGGTCTCGGTTGGTGTAGCCGTGGCCGTCGGGGTCGGAGTGAATGTCACCGGTATCCAGTCACCGAAGTTTTGCACCAGCGTCGTGTTGGCCGAGATCGGCACGACCCAGCTATTCGGGGTCGTGGAGGTGTAGCCGGGCGGGTCTACTTCGGTGATGCTGTAGCTGCCCGGAGCAAGGTTGGGAAAGCTGTACGCACCATCGCTGCCCGTTGTGTGCGAACCGACGAGCACATTGTGACTGTCACGCAGAATCAGTTGGGCATTGGCCAGACCGGGTTCGCCCACGTCCTTTGTGGCGTTGCCGTTCAGATCATTCCAAACGGTCCCTTGCAAGGTTCCTGTTGTGGGGGTCGCCGTAGGCAAGGGCGTATCCGTCGGCGTGGGAGTTGCTGTGGCGGTGGCCGTCGGGGTGGCCGTATTCGTTGCCGTCGGGGTAGCTGTTTCTGTGGCTGTCGGGGTGGCCGTCGGCAGACGCTTGTCGTAGAAATCGTTTTGGGCGTACGTGCCGGGAGCCGGGGAGGCAAACCGGATCGTCTGCCCCACAACCGTCCCCCCGCTGTGCGAGGAGGCCGACCAAAATGAGTACCCGTCGGGTACGATCTCGATGATGTTGTAGTAGGCAAACGATGTGTTGCTCGTTCCCAGGCTGTACGTTCCGTCGGCCCCAGATGTAGCATTTTGCAGCCAGGAGCCGAGGGTAGCGGTATTCTGCGCCCCGTAGAGTTGCAGGGTGACATTGGCCAGAGGCGTCGAATTGCCTACCACCCCCTCATACACGGTGCCGGAAAAGTTGAGCGTCGAATCCGGTGATGCCGGTTGCCCACCCTCTTCGATAGGCAGCCTGGCGCTCACCGGCCGAGCCAACATCATGCCCCAAACGATGAGCAGTGTGGAGAGCAAGAGCAAAGGGATATGTTGCAGTCGATTCATAACGAGGTCCTCATGATTGTGCTTGCCTGGTGTCACGTCCACTATCTTTGCACTTTTCATGCCGTGCAGGCACAGACCCTGGGAGCTTCCTACGTGTCACGACTCACGGATAAAAGCCTCAGCCTCAGCGAGCAATGAATTGCCCGCCTGGTGTCGCGAAACCCGTTGAAACGGGTTGCCATTGTCCTTGAAATAGTGCGTTTCAACGCACTTTACAGTATCAGGCGGCGAATTCATTCGTCTTACAGGCCGGTGGTATGTGTGTCGGCAAAATTCCACTCGACATCTGACCCGGCGACAAGATGTATGCTCTGTTCCTGAGAAAGTGTCGTGTACCCCGATGGTGGCACGTGACCCAGGCAATAATCATCGGGGGCCAGGTCGCTGAAGTCAAACAGGCCATCGGCTCCAGTAGTCTGCGTAAGAAGAGGATCCCCAGGCGGCGGGCTGAGGTCTATCGGGCAGGTAACTTGCCACAGTTTTACGGTTGCGCCGGGCAAACCCGTCTCCCCGACCTGGCAGCCGCCGTCACTGTTGCTATCCTGGCAGACCTTCCCGTGTATCCGACCCGGCACCGGTGTAGGCGTAATCGTTGGCGTGGCAGAGGGCGTTGGCGTCGGCGAGGCGGGCGGAAGGTTGTAACTCACCGTCAATTTGGGACGGTAGCTCTCCGGCCCACCCAACTCGGAGGCGTAGAAGCGATATTCGGTCGTGTTCCCCGCGCCAATCAGCAACAAGCCCTCATTCTGAGAGGGCGCAGAAACCCACTGCTGCGCCATGTTGGTCAGGTCGAAGGTGTATGTCTTGTTGGGCGCATCCACGATCACGGCGTCATCGGCTGTATCCACGCGGTCCGTGCCGATCCCGTCGGCGCCGGCCGTAGCCCAGAGTACCGTGTTCGTGGCACTGATCCATGTCGTCTCCAAGATGTTCCAGGGACGCAGCAGGCGATAGGCACTGACCGTGAGCGGCCAGTCGTATTGCTGGTAGGGCGAGGCGCGCAGTTCCAGAATTGCCGAGGTGACGGTGGCTGTGATCGGGATCGCCGAAATGTCGAAGCTCAAGATTGGGCGACGCGGCCCATTGCGCAAGATCATTTCTCCCGAGAAGTGTGCGTCCGTAGGGTTCCATTCATCCAGATAGCCGTCGTCCACGCCGGTATAGTTCGTATCGGGACTGACTCCATATTGGAAGGAGATCGTAGCCGACTGGGGCAGGGGTGTGGATGTCGGCGTCGGCGTGGTCCCCGAAAGAGAGGTACGGTAGACCAGCTCCAGAATGGGGCGCACACTGGCATCAGAAAACTCACTGGTGGCCAGGCTGTGGATGGTCGCATTGCCGGTGCGGTCGACCAGGATGACCCCGTGGTTGCTGCCGGGCGTGGCCACCCATTGCGTAACCAGGGCGGTCAGGTCCCAACTGTACCAGCGCGTCGCGCTGGTCAGGTGCGCAGTATCTTCGTACGTGGCCACCCGGTCGTTGTCCGGCGAAGCGGCTCCGGGGAGTGTCCAGGCCACGGTATTCGTGGCGCTGTACCAGTTCGTCATGGCGACGTCCCAATCTTTCAAAAGGGTGTAGGCACCGACATCTATCGCGCCGCTGCCGGATACCGTGTTGTCCCACAGCTTGAGTGTGGCGGTCAGGATTTCCGCGTCCGGCGGCAGGCCGGAGAGGTCGAAGCGAATGAGGGGTTGGCGGCCATCACCGGGAGCGCCGTGGACTTCCATGGTGGCCGTGCCCTCATAGTTCGTCCACCAATTGCTGCCATCTATCCAGGTGTCGTCCGTGACTGCCGGCCCTTGCAGCGTGTTCGTCACCACCACCGGAAGGCTCGTCGCGGTAGGAGTCGGCGTGGGGGTCTCGGTCGGCGTGCTCGTGGCCGAGGCTGTCGCCGTGCTCGTTGGGGTAAGCGTGGGCGTCGGTGTACCGGTCGCGGATTCCGTGCCCGTTGCTGTCGGTGTGGGCGTGTGCCCATAATCTTTGTAGAGCATGGGCAGGTAAAGCCAAACGGTTCCGGTGGTGGGTGTGGCCGTCGGCCCCTGGATGATCACTTGCCCGTCCGTGGTTCCCCCAAGAACGTTCGTCCCCAGGTAAGCGGCTGTTGTCTGCCGAGGTTCCGTGGTGGAGAAGGTCACAGCGGTGCCGGCCGATGCGGAGAGCGCCTTGAACCGGATCGTGGCCAGCGTGAACGTGCCGCTGGGCGGAGAGGGGCTGAACGTGGCCGCCGAGAAGTCAATCGTTCCTGCACTGTTGTCTACAGCATTCAGGAAGGATATGGGCAAAGCCGTCCCTATCTCGATGCCGGATGCGGGGCTGCCCCCGGCGTCTACCACCTGCAAGCGTGCCGGGTCAAAGTTCAGGAAGGCATCCACGGCACTGACTTGCTGCGCGCCGGCCTGCACTTCGATGTCCAATGTGAAGATGTCGCCGACGTTTACGGTCTTGGCGGCGGGGTTGAGCACGATCTGCACAGTTCCTGTCTGGCCCCGTGGGGAGACGAAGGAGGAGTCTGCGGGATAGGTCACCGTCTGCTGAGCAGCGGTCGTGCTCACGACCACATCGCCATACTGGCCATAGTTGCCCGCCATCAACGAAACGTCCAGGGCATTGACGATATTGTCTTCATTGAAGTTGGCACGGGCGTCATACCCACCGTCGCCCGGCCCTTTGTTGTACGTTCCGGCGAGTACGGACACATCGACGGCGTTGATGTTGTTGCTATCGTCGGCGTCCCCTTCCTTCAGCGTGCCGGTGTTGAGCGCGTTGCTGCCGGCGTTCAACGTTACGTTGGAAAGCAGGTTGCGCAAGGTGTGACCATTTTTCACCCGCACATCGTAGGTGCCCGGCAAGATTCCACCGACGCTGAACTGGCCCGATTGATCGGTCGTTGGTGTGAAGGAATAGAGCGGCGTGGTGCCGCCCGGCGCGTAGAGCGTCACGCTGAGGGGCACGGCCCAGCTCGGATCGGGCGGTGCGGGCCGGCCCTGCAAACTCACCGAGCCGGCAATCGAGGCTGTGCCCGAACTGCCTCCGCCCCCCTCGCGGGCTACTTCCACATAGTGGATGTACTCGTCGCCGTCGTTCAGGCAGTCAATGCGGAAATCGGTACCGGCCAGTTCTCCGTTCAACAGCCGCGCATCGTTGAGCACAAAGGTCTTCGTCAGCCAGGCGCCTGTGCCCGTCTTGGTGACGATCCCCGCGCTCTTATTCTGATCACCAATGGCGTCGTAGATCAGTTCCCACGAGTCCGTTCCTGTGTCTTTGTAAACAACGGAAATGGTGACCGGGTTGGTGAAGGTGAAGCGGTCGTCTATGTTGAACCACATGTAGCGATTGCCGCTGGCCTGGTCCGTACGCCGGACGTAGCGACCTTCCTTTGTCCCATCCACGCTGAATTCGGCCACGGTCTGGCCCTGGGTGACACTATCATCTTGATAGAGCCAGAAATCGTAGTTGCTGGGGTCGCCATTTTCGTACGCACCCAGGTGTTCGGAACTGCGCAGCGCCACCCAAACGGCCGGGGTGTCGGTGATCGTTTTTCCGGCGTAGCGGTTGGCAAAGTCGAAGGTATTGTAGTTCGTCGCCAGGTCGAAGGTCAGGCTATCGGTGAACATGTCGCGGGAGAAGCTAAAGAAGTCCGCATGTTTTTCCAGCCCGGCCAGCGTTGCCCAGTAGATCTGCGTGCTATCGGTCACATACGCGCTGCCCCCCAACGGCCCGTACGTTTCGAAGGCGATGGGGATCGTGTCGCTGTAGGTGAACATAGGCGCATAATGAACCAGGGCATTGTTGTGATCGGCCTGCAGGCCATTGTGCTTGAGTCCTACGCCCTTGCTGGCCGCGTACTGAGTCCAGCTATCCCGTTCCCAACTGGCGTGGAAGATGGGCACGTATTGCAACAGGAGCGGCTTGCTGCTGCCGAAGGCCGCGCTGTAGGTATCGATCACCCATTTGACATAGTCCAACCAGGCCAGGCTCTGGTCGAAGGATGTCCCTCCAAAAGCGGCTGCTACGCAATTCTTGTCGGTCCCGTAGGCAGGCTGCGTCTCTTCCCACAAGCCCACACCAATTTGTATCCAGGCGATACGGGGATCGTTCTTGTACTTTGCGGCGAACGCATTGACGAAATTCTGATATTTGGCTTGATAGACGGAATCGCGGTAATCAGGGATCAGTTCCCGGCCATCGCCACAACTAATGGTGGCCATGCCGGCGTCACGCACCCATTTTGGCGTAGACGGGCTGTTGTCGTTGGCATATCGTCCGTAGGTTTGGATGCCAATGCCGGCCGCCTTACCCTTGGAGGCCTCCGCATTCAGCCAAACTTCAATGTCGGTGTTCGCGTTGGTCCAAACATAGCTGCCTTCGGTCGGTTCCAACTGGCTCCAATCGAAGGAGCGGTGCCCCCCTACCAGGTGATAGGTGTTGGGATCGAAATTGTAGATGTCGTAGAAAGCATAGATACCTGGATGGTCATTCCCCAAATGCGGGAGACGATTGGGCGCAGCCGGTACTTGCTGGCCCGGGAAATCATTTATGGTTGGGGGGAGTGCGGCTTGAGCGACGAGGGAACCAAGAAGGAGCAGTGAACATATCGCAATAACAAGTCCCACCCACACGAAACGCATACGCATCAACTTACACCACCTTTCGTGGAATGCCCCACCCGGCCGGGTGGGTTGCTGCCGGCCACACACTGCCAGACCGGAACGAGCGCGATCATTATATCATAGAGGTATGCTTTTGCCAAATGTTATTCCCAATTGCCTCTTTGCCTAAAGCGGTGTATAATTTCGAACGGAAGTGGTGCGGCGCGACTCTAGAACGATGAATGCAAAATGATGAGTGATGAACGACGTGAAACGTATTGCGTGAAGCGTATTGCGTATTGCGTGAAGACTGCATGACGAACGACCTTACGCAACACGTATCACGCAACACGTGGCACTCGACATCTGACATCTGACGACTGACATCTGACGACTGGCTACTGACGACTGTTTTCTTAACAGCAGCAAGGGAACCCTGAAATGAGATGGCCTCGATCATGGTACGAGATGCTGCCGGCACAACGGCGGGCAGTGTATGGCCTGTTTATTGCCATCATATTGATCACCCTGCCCTGTTACGGGCTGGGCT
>JAADHH010000121.1 GCA_013151955.1 Chloroflexota bacterium | reverse complement strand
CCAGCCGAGGGTTTGGGCCGCTTGCAATGCCGCGCGACAGAAAAAGAGGAATCGTTGCGCGTCATCGTCGTATCCGTAGATGTTCTCCCTGTCGAAGTAGGCCGGTTGAGCGATCAGGTAGAGGGGCGTACTGTTGCCGATGGTACCCTGGAGGAGTTGTGCTTCCTGCGTCCCCCCGGCGAAGGGGACTTCGAGTCGTTCGCGCACCGGTTCCAGGCCGGCGGCGGTACGGTCGATGAAACTGTATGCCGGCATGGCTACGCGCACGTCGTGGCCGAGGGCGTGCAACGCTTTGGGCAGGGAGCCGGCCACGTCCGCCAGGCCGCCGGCCTTGGCCAGCGGTGCAACTTCTACCGAAAGGAAGAGAACTTTCATCTTTTATTACTCAGCCAGGTAGCAAGAATGGTCTCAGCAGCGGTCGGTAGCCCCCCCAGCCCCCCAATTCTGGGGGGAGTATAGCGGGTTCCCCCCAAAGTTGGGGGGATAGGGGGGGCTGGTTGAGCAGTAACTTTCATCTTTTACATCCCCAAGATAAACCGGGCGATGCTGAGGTAAATGAACAGCCCTGTCGCGTCTACCAGCGTGCTCATGGCCGGCCCGGAGATCACGGTAGGATCGATCCCCAATCGCGTGGCCAGCAGAGGGAGCAGCGAGCCAAGGCTGGTTGCCCAGAGGATGATAGCCAGGATGCTGAACGAGACGGCCAGGGCCACGGGGAGACCGGTTCCCCAGGTGACCGCCCGAATGAAGGCCACGGTCGCCATTCCCAGGCCCAAGAGCAGCCCGACACCAAATTCGTGACTCAGGACGCGCAGGGCGTCACGCATGCGCACCTCGCCGACAGCAAGTGCCCGAATGATCGTCGTCGTCGTTTGCGAACCGGCGTTGCCGCCCGTACCGATCAGTAAGGGTACGAAAAACATGAGAGCGACAACCTTGCTCAGGTCAGCCTGGAAGAAACGCAGGACGGTCCCCGTCAGAGTGTCGGTGATGAAGAGGAGCAGCAGCCATCCAATCCGCTTGCGTCCGATTTCAGTGACGCTCACGCTGAAGTAAGAGCGATCCAGGGGCTGCGAGCCACCGATACGCTGGATGTCCTCGGTGAATTCGTCCTGCAAGATGTCTACCACGTCGTCATGGGTGATGATGCCGGCAAGGCGGCCCTGCCGGTCTACGACGGGGACGGCGAGGAAGTCGTATTGCGTGACGAGGCGGGCGACCTCTTCCTGGTCTGTATCTACCGTTACCGAGATGACATCCGGCTGCATGACCTCATGGATCAAAGCGCCGGGGAATGCGGTAACCAGTGTGCGGAGGGGAACGACGCCAACGAGGCGGTCGTCATCGTCCACAACGTAGAGGTACGCGAGGGTCTCGGTTTCCGGGTCGATCGTGCGCAAATAGTCCAGCGTTTCCTGCACGGTCCAGCGCCGTCGAACCCGGACGACCTTCTCTGTCATCAGCCGGCCGGCCGTATCTTCGTCGTAGCGAAGCAGCTCGGCAACTTCCGAGGCTTCCTCCGGCTCCATGAGGGAAATCAGGGTCTCGGCTTGATCGGGAGGAAGTTCACTGAGCAACTCTGCGGCATCGTCCGAGGGCAGCTCTTCGAGGAGGTCGGCAATCCGTTCGCCGGGAGCGGACTCTACGAGGTCGAGTGTAGACTCGTCCAGGGCTTCATCGAGCACCTCACTGGCGATGCGGTCGTCCAGCAGACTGAAAACCCACGATCGTACCTCATCGTCCAGGGCATCGAGCAGGTCGGCGATGTCTGCCGGGTGTACCCCCTTCAGAAGGGATTGCACCACAACAGAAGCGCGCCGGTCGTAGCCCTCGAGCACTTGTTTTTCCAGATTGCGTAGCGATGTGCGGTCCAGCATATTTCCCTCCCTCCGCTTTGAGATGTGGAGCAATTACGACTCGGTCCGACCAGTCTGGATTGCTAACTTTCGGGCCAAAGGGCATCCCTGTGGGTAGCCCGATTCTTTTCCAGGCTGCGCAGCAATCTCCAAGGTTCAGGTGTAGATTTCGGCGAAAAACCCAGCTTCGCACGGGCCGGTTGAACCATGCAGCGCGACACAAAAAACCGGCCTCTGAATCGAGTCACAGAGGCCGGCAGGTCAAAATCGCGTTTAGCCAAAGCCCTACACGAGTAATCCCCCGGCGGTACCGGCAGCCCGATAGAGCGGTTGGCTCTGGCTGCAACGGGAACTATGGCTCCCGCCACGCCATAAAGGAATATCGGATTCGCTGTCCACCTAACTTCTCCCGTGCCTCTGCATGATGGCAATTATAAGACAAAGCTCAGCACTTGTCAACCATGAGCGACTGCGCGTGCCACCAAAGGATGAAAATGACGGGGCGCGGCGGACGTCGGAAGCCCCCCCAGCCCCCCAATTCTGGGGGGAGTCGGATGGTTCCCCCAGAATTTTGGGGGGTAGGTGGGCAGACCCGCCCTGGAATGGGGATTCCAGGGCTACATGATCTGACATCTGACATCTGGTTTTCAAAGCAGACAAAACTTGTCATACCTGCCCACTTATGCTATGATAGGACGTTATGCGAATTACGAACTGGGTAGCCGGGAGTGAAGCAACAGCGCCACTCTCAGCAAACTTGAAACGGACTATATGACACAACGAATCATCGTCCTGGGCCTCGACGGGGCCACATGGCGCATACTCGATCCCTTCATCCGCGACGGCACGATGCCGCGCCTGGCCGAAGCGCGACAGGCCGGTGCCTGGGGGGGGTGGCAATCCACCGTGCCCCCCTTCAGCGCCCAGGCTTGGGTCTCTTTGATGACCGGTCGCAATCCGGCGAAGCACGGCGTCACCGATTTCTGGGAAGCGGGGGAGGACCGCGGCCAGAGCGCCTTCGTCAACAGTCGCCTGATTCAGGGCGAGGCAATTTGGGACATCCTCAGCCGGCAAGGCAAACAAATCGGCGTGGTCAATGTGCCGGTGACCTATCCCCCACCGGTCGTGAAGGGTTATGTCGTCTCCGGCTTGCTGACCCCCTCCGCAGCGAAAGATTTTACCTACCCGCCCGCATTGCGCGAGGAAATCAGCGCAGCCGTTGGCGCTTACGAACCAGACCCCTTCGACCCCCTGCGCCCCGGGCTGGAACTGGTCGAGGAGTTCCGGTACTGGATGGGGAAACACGAAGCCGCCGCCCAGTATCTGTTGCAACGTCACCCGACGGATTTGTTCATCAACGTCATTCAGGCTCTGGACCAACTGCAACACCTCTTCTGGAATGATTTGGCCGCCCTGGCAGATGAGACGGTGGCCGCCCCTACCGAGATTCGAGAGGCCTTGCGCGAATGCTACCGCGTGGCCGATGAGGCGATTGGCCATCGCCTGGATTCGCTGGACGACGAAACAACCCTCTTCATCATCAGCGACCACGGCTTTGGTCCGGCGAGAAATTTTTTCCATGTAAATCGTTTTCTGGCCGGCCACGGCTACCTGACCTTTGCGGAAGAGGAGGCCAACCCCTCGCAACGCATCTTCCAGCGACTGGGGCTGACGCAGCAGCGATTGAAAGACACCGTGCGCCGTGCCGACGTGCTTGGCCTGCGGCGCTACGTGGGTCGCATGGCGCGCATGGGCTTGGCGCGCCGCCTGGAGTCGATGGCGGCGATACCCCTGGACTGGGCACGAACGCGCGCTTATGCCGGCAGCCCGGCCAGTGAGGGAATCTTCGTCAACCTGCAGGGGCGCGAACCGCACGGATGCGTCCTTCCGGGGGCCGAGTATGAAGCCGTGCGTGACGAAATCCTGGCCGCGCTCCGCGAACTGCGTGATCCCGCAACGGGCCGGCCCGTTCTGGCCCAGGCCTGGCGTCGCGAAGAATTGTACGACGGTCCATCGTTGCCGAAGATGCCCGACATCATCTTTTCATTTGGAGACCAGCCCTACCTGGCCAGCGACAGTCTTTCGGCACCGCAGACCATCGCGCCGATTCCGGCCGATTACCTGCAGGGGCGACATTGTCCGGAGGGCATCTTCCTTGCGGTCGGGGCGGGAATCGAGCCGGGTATTCAGGTGCAAGGAGCCTCGGTCTTTGACCTTGTGCCGACCATCTTGAACGCCCTTGACCTGCCCCTGCCCGATGACCTCGACGGCCGGTCGCTGGCCGAGGTTTTCTCGGATGGCTGGCGGCACACGCACAAGATACGATATGAAACGGCCCGTTCCGGCTCGTCTGCGGCAGCGGCGCAAGCACCGCTCTACGATGCAGAAGAAGCGGCGGCCATGCAAAAACGTTTGCAAGGCTTAGGATACTTGGGGTGAGACACTGCTGTTATGAAAATAATGTGTCAGGTGTCACGTGTCAGGTAAAACGTAAAACGTGATGCGTGATGCGCAATACGCAATACGTTTCACGTCTTCACGTCTCGCCATTTTCATCCTTGGTGGCGTGCGCATACGCTCATGAGGACTGCTTTGAATATGAAATACGAGGACATACATGCGTAGAAAGTTTTCTGGCCTGCTCTTGGCGGTCATCCTGGCCGGGGCGATTTTGCCCATGAAAGGACAGGCGCAGCGTCAAGAGTTTGCAGCCACCACTTCTGGAATGACCGTAGGCGTCGATGTGGCCTATCCCGCCCTTGCTTACGATTCCCAAGGGGGCGGATGGATGGTGTGGGAACAGACGGGGCAGTTTGGCAATCGTCGAGACAGCGAGATTATGCTCAGCCGGCAGCAAGGAGAGGGCTGGTCCACGCCGGTGCCGGTGACCCCCGACCCGCTGGCCTGGGATCACGCGCCCAGCCTGGCGATTGACGGGCAAGATCGGGTCTGGGTGGCCTGGAGTCGCTCGACCGGCGCAGATGACGCCGTGTGGGTGACACGATGGGATGCCGGAAACTGGTCTCCTCCCGAGGAAATCTCCCCCCCCGGCATCGTGAGCCGCTTTCCCTCCCTGGCCAGCGGGCCGGACGGTCAGGTCTGGGTGGCCTGGAGCGGGCACGTTGCGGACAATTACGAGCTTTTCGTCCGCCAGTGGGATGGAACCGACTGGACCGCGCCGGTGCAACTGACTCACGATTCCGATGCGGGGATGTACGATTGGTCGCCACGCATTGCGGTGGGCGGTGACGGCAGCGTCTGGGTGGCCTGGCCGCGCCACGAGGCCGGCGGTGACGATTCGATCTTCGCCACCTATCGCGCGCAGGGTCAATGGGCCGCCCCGGAACGGGTGAGCACGCCGGATGGTACGCCGGACGACGCGGTAACGCTGGCCGTGGATCCGCAAGGGCAGCCCTGGGTCGCCTGGGTTGGATGGGATGCGGCACAAAGACAGAGCAACCTTGTTGCCACACGCCGAAGCGCCGGCGGCTGGGCCGCAGAACAGCGGGTCCCCGGCGCGGAAATCGCCGGCGCCGTCCACGACCCCGCGATGGCGATTGATGGCCAGGGAACAGTCCATCTGGCCTGGAGCACCGGCCGGGCCATCGCCTACAGCCGGCAGAGCGGTTCCGGGTGGAGCGCCCCTCGGGGTATTTCGGCGACCACAGGTGCGGCCTCCACATTCGCGGCACTGGCCCTGGACCACGCCGGCCGGGCCGCTGTCGCCTGGAGCGATGGGCAAGCCACCTTGCGCGTCTCTCCGCTGGAAGCGATACGTTTCCGGCCCCTGGCTCCCGTAACCATGGCAGCGACCGCTATGCGTCCGGCCACGGTTGTCGGTCGCCTGGTTGCCTTTGGAGATAGCATCACCTACGGCGGCTACAACGCACCGGATACCTACCCGGTACTTCTGGAGCAACGCATAGACGACCACGTTTATCCCAGCGAAGTGATCAACGAAGGGGTGCCCGGCGAGTGGACATCCGAAGGGTTGGCCCGCCTGGGAAGCACGTTGAACAGATGGACCCCTCAATACGTTTTGGTCATGGAAGGGACCAATGACATCACGCACTACAAGTCGAGCACGCCGACCCGTGTTACGGTCAATCTGAAATCGGACATGGACCTGGCCAAGAGCATGTCGGTCAAAGGGATATTGGCGACCATCCCCCCCCGTTCAGATGACAAGGGGGACGAGACGGAGGAGACGAATCGCAGCATCCGCGGCCTGGCGAGCGAGCACCATTACCTGTTGGCGGATCAATGGAACGCAATAACCGCCTATCCCAACTGGCAAAACTATCTCCAGTATTTCGTACACCCCTATGGCCCCTTAATGGAAGTCGTAGCCAACACCTGGTACGACACGTTCTTGACGCTATCCTGGATCAACGAGGATACCGTAGCGCCATCGTCTACGGTCGTGGCCCTGCCGGCGACCAGCGAGGGGCCGGTCATCAACATCAGTTGGGCGGGAACGGACTCCGGAAACTCCGGAAGTACCCAACTGGGCACCGGTATCGACGTTTACGACATTCAAGTCAGAGATGGCCCATCCGCAGCCTGGGCCGATTGGCTGACGAATACATCCGCCGTGTCGGGAGACTTCACCGGGCAATACGGCCACACCTACTATTTCCGCAGCCGGGCACAGGACCGCGCGGGGAACTGGGAATCGTACAACGGCGACCAGGCCGATACGTACACGCTGGTGACCGACGCCACACCCCCCATTTCGAGCGTGATCCCTCTCTCGCCCTTCAAGCAGACCGCTTTTACGGTGCAATGGAGTGGCAGCGATAGTCTCTCCGGCATTGCCCGGTACGACGTGCAGTACCGGGTGGGACCAGGTGGGACCTGGCAAGACTGGCTCACAAATACAACCACGACCCAGGCGACTTTTGGGCCGCAGTCACCGGTGACCCTGACCGGAAACCAAACCTACTACTTCCGTGTGCGCGCACACGACAACGCGGGCAACGTCGAAACGTACCCGGCCGGCGATGGCGACACACACACCACCATCGCCGAATACGGTTTCTCCGGCCATGTGTATGGCAATCGCGGGCTGCCCCTCTTTGGGGCCGACGTAGAGGCCTCCGGAAATGCGTTGAACGTGGGGAAGAGCGATTATGACGGCTACTACGAAGTATACACCCCCAGCTCCGGCGACTATATCGTAACCCCCACGCAAGACTACGCCGGAACCCTTCCGGAGTTGCCGGCCATCACCGTCTCCAGCATCGTCACAGGCGTTGATTTCATCATGCCCCCCTTGCAAAACGACGTCAACAACGGTGGATTCGAGGCCGGCCTGAACGGGTGGGTGGCCAGCGGGGTGATCTCTCCGGTGGTGACGACGACCGTCCACTCCGGCCAATTTGCCCTGTTGCTCGGCGCGGGCAGCGGCGCGGGCGAGTCGAGCGTCAGCCAGTCGCCGTGGCGGCCGCAAGACCTGACCGACCCCACGCTTTCGTTTTTGTACCGGTTGGCCGGCACCGGCCCCGGTGACCTCTCTGTTGCCCTGATTGGCGATACCGGCCAGGTGACCTACACCCTGCCCCTTACCGCCACGGATTGGACACACTATTGGCTGGACCTGAGCGACTTCGACGGCCAAGACTTGACCATCCGGTTCTCGCTCCAACGTGAGGGGAGCGCCGACCCCCGGCACGCATGGATTGACGAAGTAAGCCTGGGACCGGCCATGCCCGGCCCCTCTAGACTTTATCTGCCGGTCGTGATCCGATGAGCAAACAGTCTGTGGCCACGATTGGCCGCGCACAACTATCCACGGTAAGCAACCAGGTGCCGGAAATATCTGTGGTCATTCCTCTCTTCGACGAAGAGGAAACGCTGGATCTCTTGTACCAGCGGCTTACAGAAACGCTGGAGGGTTTGCAAAGACCGTACGAAATGGTCTTCGTAGATGACGGCAGCCTCGATGGTTCTTACCAGAAGTTGGTTGCGCTGTATGAAGCAGACCCGCAACACGTTCGTGTCATTCAGTTTCGCCGCAATTTTGGCAAGACGGCGGCCTTGGCGGTCGGGTTCCGCGAGGCAGAGGGTGACGTGATCGTCACGCTGGATGCCGATTTGCAAGATGACCCGGCGGAAATCCCGCGCATGTTGGAGGTGCTCGAAGAAGGGTATGACTTGGTCGTCGCCTGGCGACAGCGTCGCCAAGACCCCCTGGACAAGACCCTGCCCTCCCGCCTGTTCAATGCGACCGTGGCCACGCTGACCGGCGTCAGGCTGCACGATTTCAACTGCGGGTTCAAGGTGTATCGCCGCGAGGCGACCGAATACCTGAAGCTGTACGGCGATCTGCATCGCTTCATTCCCGTGCTGGTCTCGTGGAAGGGGTTCCGGGTGACCGAAGTGCCGGTCGTCCACCATCCCCGCGCCGCCGGCCAATCCAAATATGGGTGGACGCGCTACGGCCGCGGGCTCATTGATTTTCTGGTCGTCCTGTTCCTGACCAGCTATCTGCGGCGTCCGTTGCAATTGTTCGGAGGGCTCGGCGTCGCCGTCTTTAGCCTGGGCTTTGGCATCGGCGCATATCTGAGCGTGCAATGGTTCCTGGGCTCACCGATCGGCTGGCGACCCATTCTGTTCCTGGCTATCCTGGCCATGGTTGTCGGTGTGCAACTGGCTTCGATTGGCCTGCTCGGCGAAATGATCCGAAACTTTGCTTACGACAGTGCGGATGAATACTCCGTCCGTCGCATCCTACGGTGACCGGCGTGAGATTGTTCTTTGGAGCTCGTTCGGTGAAAGTTACGCAACGTTCTAACTTTCAAAAACATACCAACCCCAACCCCCTACAGCGGCAACTGGTGGAGCGGTTTCATGGCCGCCTGGCAGAGCTGCTGAACGGGACCGAAACCAATCTGTTGCTGGATGCCGGCTGCGGGGAAGGGTTCGTCACCCACTATCTCCTGCAAAATCGAAACAGCCTGTGTGTTTGGGGATTGGACATTGACCGGAATGCCTTGCAATATAACGGAGAGCAGAACCCCCAAAACAGGCTGTTTCAAGGAGATATTTACCAACTGCCCTTCGCCGATAATGCGTTTCCGCTTGTCATGTGTACCGAGGTGTTGGAGCATCTCGAAAAACCGCTGGAAGCGTTGCGTGAAATAGAGCGCGTTACAAGCCAATACGCGCTGATCAGTGTGCCCAACGAACCCTTTTTCCGGCTGGCGAATTTCTTGCGTGGCAAGAATCTGTCGGCCTGGGGAAATGACGCCGGCCACTTGCACAATTGGACGGTGACTGACTTCCGTCGCCTGCTGGAAACAGCGTTTGATATTGCAGAGACACATTTTCCTTTCCCGTGGAGTCTGGCTCTCTGTAGAAAACGCGGGACATAAACCCATGAGTGCTGCGAAAGAGGGCGGGATTCGCCCCAAACGAGACCACCACGAAGGCATTGCGCCCGGCTTGGGCAGGAATGTGCAGCGGTATATCCGCCGTGTGAGTGGGGGGAGCAGTTTGTCACGCTATTTCTGGCAAAGTGCGGTGCTCACCCTGACCGGTGGGCTGCCCGGCATCGGCCCGGCCTATTTGCGCGGCACCATCTACCGCACGGTCTTGGGCAGCTTGGGCCGGAGCTGCCTCATCGAGCAAAACGTGCGCATGTTGGCGCCAAATCGCATTTTCTTGGGCAATCGTGTGCTGGTAAGCGAAGGTACATTGCTGGATGCCTGGGCACACGATGGCGCCATTCGCTTGCATGACGATGTCTGGATTTCACGCAGTTGTGTCTTGGTCGCGGGAGATGGTCAGGCGGTCACGCTCGGCGAGCATGTATACGTTGGCCACTACTGCATCTTCTTCGGCCATGCCGGAATCACCGTGGGACGCGATACCCTGATGGCAAATAACGTACAGCTCTTGTGTGGCAATCACAATATTTTCCGCCGGGATATACCAGTCCGTTTGCAAGGGGGCACGGGATACCCCATTGTCATCGGAGAGGATGTTTGGTTGGGTGCCGGCGTGATCGTGCTGGGAGGCGCGACCATCGGGGACGGCGCGGTGGTTGCTGCCGGCGCAGTGGTCACCAAGGACATTCCCCCCTATGCCATAGCGCGAGGCGTGCCCGCAAAAGTCGTCGGCGAGCGCGAAATGGGGGAAGGTTGATGCCCCGTTCGGAGATGCAAGATTTGGGTCCGGTCGCAGTCGAAGCACACTTTGACGAGCAGGGAACCATTACGCCGCAGAGCTTTATGTTGCACGGCAGACGCCATCCGGTGAGCGATGTCGGTCGCCGGTGGACGGACGGCCAGGGACGGCTTCACTTCCTGGTCATGACGCCGCCGGACCGCATCTTTGAGATCGTATTTCAACCGGCCAATTTGGTCTGGAGGGTGGTTCGTTCCCCCGATCGCCCGCGCATTGTTTGATCGACCGTCAATACATGAATAGTTTCCAGAAAGAAGAGAAAAATGAATAAAATCGAAGTGATCGTTGCTGACCCCGCCACGGTGGATAGCGGGGCCCTGGTGGTGGGCATTACCGAAGGAGCAGCACCCGATGCCGGTTTGGACAAAGCCCTGGACGGTGCCCTCTCTGCGCTCGTTGAGAGTGGCGATTTGCGAGGCAAGGCCGAACAAGTACGCGTCTATTATCCGCGTGACGAGGTGGCCGCCCAACGAATCGTCTTGGTCGGCCTGGGCAAAGCGGACGAGGTAACGTTGGAACAGGTCCGTCGTTCGGTAGCCGCCGCTGCCAGGCGATGTCGCACACTGAACGCTGCGGACCTGGCCGTGGCCACGACCACCTTTCCCGTACCCGAATCCACAACGGCCGATATTGCCCAGGCCATCACGGAGGGAATCTTGCTGGGCCTCTATCGCTTTACAGAGTTCAAGGAAATTCCTGCCGATGAGGCGACAGAGGTTACAGACGCGCGCCTGGTGACCGGCAGTGAAAACGAGGCTTCCACGGCAGAAGGCGCGCGCCTTGGACAGATTTTCGCCCGGGCCACGATGTGGGCGCGCGATCTGGGCAACCGGCCCGGCAACAGCGTTACGCCAAGGGTGCTGGCAGAAGCTGCCCAAAGCATGGCAACAGATTTCGGTTTGCAGTGTCGGGTGCTGGAAGAAGCCGACATGAAGGAATTGGGCATGGGCGCGTTGCTCGGTGTGGCCCAGGGCAGCGATGAGCCGGCCAAGTTCATCATTTTGGAGTACACCCCATCTCAATCCGATGCGGAGACAGTCGTCCTGGTGGGCAAAGGTATCACCTTCGATAGCGGCGGGATTTCGATCAAGCCGTCACAAAACATGGGCGACATGAAGTTCGACATGTGCGGAGCGGCTGCCGTGCTGGCCACAATGCGCGCGCTCCCACATCTCAAACCACCCGTGCGTGTCATCGGCCTTGTGCCGGCAACGGAAAACCTGCCCGGCGGGCGGGCCTACAAACCGGGAGACATTGTGAAGGCGATGAACGGCACAACCATCGAGGTGGTCAACACGGACGCAGAGGGTCGTTTGATCCTGGCCGATGCGCTGGCATACGCGGCTCGCTATGAACCCAAAGCGGTCATCGACCTGGCGACGCTTACCGGCGGGTGCGTCGTGGCCTTGGGAGATGAGGCGAGCGGTCTCTTCGGGAACGACGACCAACTCATCGAACGCGTGCGTCGCGCGGGCGAAGAAAGTGGCGACCGCACCTGGCCCCTGCCCTTGTGGCCCCCCTACAAAAAGAAGATCGAAAGCAAAGTCGCGGACATCAAGAATAGTGCCGGACGATGGGCGTCGGCCATCACGGCCGCCGCATTCCTCAGCCGCTTTACGGAGTCATATTCGTGGACGCACCTGGACATCGCCGGCACCGCCTATACCTCCAATGACCAAAATGGAAGCAACCCGTATGCCGCACAAGGGGCTACAGGCGTAGGCGTACGGCTCTTGCTGCGCTTCCTGCGCGAAGGGGAGTCGAAAGCATCATGATACGAGAGATCAGAGGCAAACGGCCACAAATAGACCCCACGGCCTTTGTGGCCGAAACCGCCGTCGTCATCGGCGATGCCATCTTGGGGCCCCATGCCAGCGTTTGGTTCGGCGCTGTAGTTCGTGCTGACAACGATCAGATTGTCATTGGTGAAGGCACAAACATTCAGGATGGAGCGATCGTACATGCAGACCCGGGAGAGCCTGTGCATATCGGCAAGCGCGTGACGCTGGGCCATCAAGCCATTGTACACGCGGCCACGTTGGAGGATGACGTGCTGATTGGCATCGGGGCTGTGGTGTTGAATGGGGCGGTGATCGGCGAAGGCTCTCTGGTCGGATCCCGGGCACTGGTCACGGCCGGCACAAAAGTGCCGCCACGTTCTCTGGTGCTGGGCGTGCCGGGCAAAGTGGTCGGTTCCGTAGACGATGAGCGATTCGCTATCATCCAGACGACAGCCGCCCACTATTTGCACCACCAGGAGGTGTACAAGAAGAGCTACCGCTAACAGTACGGGGCAGATTCAACGCAGTCTGGTGCGAGGCATTTCATTTCTCAAGATGATGCCCCGCACCTTTTTTGTAAACAGTCATCATGAGCGATTGCGCACCACCAAGGATGAAAATGGCGGGACGTGAAACGTGAAGACGTGAAACGTATTGCGTCTTACGCATCACGTTTTACGGATTACGTGACACCCGACACGTTATTTTCATAACAGTCCCCATGAGCGGCTGCTCG
>JAADHH010000032.1:2046-14645 GCA_013151955.1 Chloroflexota bacterium | reverse complement strand
TTGCGTATTGCGTCTTACGCGTCACGCATCACGTTTTACTTGACACGTGACACCCGACACCTGACACGTTATTTTCAAAGCAGTCCCCACGAGCGGCTGCTCGCCACCATGGATGAAAATCGTGGAGCGGTGAGCGTCAAGCGTGCTAACGCATTTTGCAGCGCATTCATTTGTCGCCTAGAGGTCCCGCACAAAGCCTTTGCTCACGAGATAGTCCATAATCTTATGTGCATTCACTTCGGCAGATTGATCGACCGTACTGACCCTTACCTCGGGGTGTTGCGGCGGTTCATAGGGGTCGTCAATTCCGGTGAACCCGGTGATCTCGCCGCGCCGGGCTTTGGCATATAGTCCCGATGTGTCGCGCTGCTCGCAAACTTCCAGCGGCGTATCTACGAACACCTCCACGTAGTGGTCTTTGCCGGTCATGTTACGGACATCGTTGCGTGTTGCCCGGTAGGGGCTGACGGCGGCACAGACCACGGTCCCTCCGTGCCGCACGATCTCGGACGCGACAAAGCCCATGCGGCGAATGTTGGCATCGCGGTCCTTCTTGCTGAAACCAAGTCCCGCGGAAAGGTTCGTGCGCACCACATCGCCATCCAACAGCGTCACGTGGCGACCGTATTGTTGGAGCAACACGGTCAGCACTTCGGCAATCGTAGATTTTCCGGAACTGCTCAGGCCGGTGAACCACACACAGACTCCTTGCCGGTGTCGCGGCGGGTAACTTTCGGACAGGATCTCGGCGACCTCCGGGCGGGTGAACCACTCCGGCAGGGGCTTCCCGTTATTGAGATACTCTTCTCGCACTTGCGTGCCGGAAATCGAGGCGGTGCTGATCCCCTCCGAGATCTTCGATACCTCTTCATAGCGATCCTCGTCGGGCAGGTAGACCAGCATCTTGAAGGGCACCACGTTTACCCCAAGTTCTTCGCTGCATTGTTCGGCCAGTTGCTGCGCGTCGTACGGGCCGTAGAAGGGTTTGCCGCTGGAGTCCTTGCCGGGGCCGGCGTGGTCCCGTCCAATGATCAGATGATTGGCCCCGTAGTTGCGGCGGATGAGCATGTGCCAGACAGCTTCGCGCGGGCCGGCCATACGCATCGCCAGGGGGAGCAACGACAGCACAATACGGTCTTGATCGTAGTAACGACTGGCCAGCGCCTTGTAGGTACGTACCCGTGTGTAGTGATCCACATCACCCGGCTTGGTCATGCCGACAACAGGATGAAGCAGGAGGGTACCGTCCACTTCCGAAACGGCCCGCTTGGTCAACTCCTCGTGTACGCGGTGCAAGGGATTGCGAGTCTGAAAAGCCACAACGTTGCTATGGTTAGATTTGGCCAGACAGGCCCGCGTCTGGGCCGGCGTCAGACGCAGCTCCTGGAAATCGTAGCGAGGGGGCAGATTCAGCACCCGTAAACGCCCGGAGATATTCAGCTTGCCCCAACGATGCATCTCTGCAACGAGGGGGTGACGCAAGTCCGTAGAGCCGAAGACTTGTTGTGCCGTTTCATCTATGTCCCATTCGTAGATCTCTTCTATCGTCATCAGGGCCAGCACGTGATTCTTGCGGTCCCGCAAGGCAATCTCCTGCCCCAGGCGGATTTCCGGACCGGGTTCCACCGGCAGGGTAATGGGAATGGGAAACAGTTGTCCATTGGCCAGACGCATTTCATCCAGCACATGCCGGTAATCGTCCTCGCCCATGAAACGGTCCAGCGGAGAGAATGCACCGGTGGCCAGAAGTTCAAGGTCACAGGCAATGCGAGCAGAAATGCGAATAGCGGGCAGCCGGTTCCCGTAATTGAGCAGGTGTGCGCGCTCCTCCGCCGGCACCATCAGGTCTACCAGCTTACCGCCGTAGGGGGGTATCAAAGTTGTCGTTGGCTTATTCATTGGAAATACCGGAAACCCTTTCTTCAAGTTGCTGCATCTGTATCCTCTCAATAATTCAGGGTAGGGGCACGGCCTTGCGCCTGCCCCGTAGGACGACCACTACCCCGTAGGACGACCGCTGCCCCGTAGGGCGACCGCTGCCCCGTAGGGCGACCGCAAGGGTACGCCCCTACTTTTTGAGAAGATACCTGCGTCTGCTCGAAAAAGCAGGGAGACTTCCGCGGTCTCCGAAGCAGGACTGTGGGAAAAACCATTATGACGGGGGCGGAGAGCAATTTTCGGATAGGCACCAAATGGTCACGGTCATTCTTCTTGCAGCAGGCGATCCAACACACGTCCCAACTTGTGCGGCTCATGTCGCACAACGAGCAGATGCTTGGTCACCAGTTTGCCATCTACCGAGACGGTGATTTCCTGCCGGGCCTCTGTCAACACGTCGGCGGCAACCAGGATTGCTCCTTCGATCAAGGTGGTCTCCTCGCCGGTCTCCACGAAGGTAACACGGGAGACCTTGGAGGAGCGATCCGGCAGATAGCGGACCGGCTCAGCGCCTTCAGCCTGGTATTTGGCCAGCATCTCGGGTCGCAGGGGGGCAGAGTTGGCGATTACGTAGTCCATTTCAATGCCGCTATGCCGGCGGATCACGCGCAAATGATCGGCAACCGTGTAATTGGCCGTCTTTCCCGTCTCGGTCATCAAATTGCAAACGAAGATTCGTTTGGCTTCGCTATCTCGAATAGCGTCCACAATCTCCGGCATTTGCAGGAGCGGCAGAATTCCTGTGTAAAGACATCCCGGGCCAAACACGAGCACTTCGGCCTGGCGCAATGTCTCCAAGACTTCCGGTCGTATGGAGGGGTGGTGCGGGACAGGCTGGCTCGATTCTGGCGGTATCTCGGACTCTTCCCAAACACTCGTCCGCCTGACGCGCAGGCCCAAGAATACGCGCTCGATGGGTGGCCGGCCGGAGAGGTTTGCGCCCTGTGGGCCAGAGATTTCCGGCTCTCCTACCAGAATGCTCCCATCGGCCAATTCGGCACAGACGTTGACATCCTCAAGTGTGGGGAAGAGAATGTGGTCTTCGGGGAGGCCGAATTGTTCCCGTAAGCGTGCCGAAAGCCTGCCGTTGTCCAACACACCCAGGAGGATGCTTACATGGGCGTTGGGTTGGTACTCCTGCAGACCCTGCATCACTTGCGAGAGCCCGGTGCTACCTCCCATCAGCAGAATTTGCTGTCCGAGCTTCTCCCGGCTCCGGCGGTACACCAGGCTGGCCAGACCCTCTTTTTGTTGGCCTGGCACCAAAGCTGTGAGCACCACATTGCTCAGGCGGTTGAGGGACAGGACCACGCTTCCAAGGCCAATGATGAGGAACAGCACGCCCCGCCCCCAACGGGGGACAAACTGCAGCGTGATGTAATAAGCTGCGGCGGGGAATGGCTGCTGGCGATACAATTGGGTCAGCAAGTACGCCAACCCCAGGGCCAGGAATAGCAGCCCCAACAGCAACAAGCCCAACCAGCGTTTGAACCCAAGGCCGGGAGTAAGCCACACGCGCCAATTTGATTTCATCGCGAAACCCTATTCTACCGTAACACTTTTGGCCAGATTGCGCGGCTGATCGATGTCCCGCTCCAGCGCATTGGCACAGTGATAGGCCAGCAATTGTACCTGCACGGCTGCCAACACCGGCGACAACCAGGGATGGGTACGGGGTACGGTCAGCACGTCATCCATCAGGTGTTGGCTACCCGTGTCCCCCTCGGGGACCAGCCCGATGGTCCAAGCCCGCCGGGCCATGACTTCCTGAACGTTGCTCAACATCTTATCGTACACGTTCGGCTGAGTCGCCAGGCAGATCACAGGAATTCCCTCTTCGAGCAACGCCAGCGTGCCATGCTTCAATTCGCCCGCCGCATAGCCCTGCGATTGGATGTAGCTGATCTCTTTCAGTTTCAGCGAGCCCTCCAGGGCAATGGGCTCATCGAGATTGCGCCCGATGAAGAAACAGGCCGGTTGCTGGGCAATGCGGCCGGCAATATCTTGCACACCGGCCTGATCCTCCAACAATCGCTGCACGAGGCCGGCCAAACGAGGCAACTCGCCGGCCATGGCCTGTAACTCGTCGGCGTGGGCATGGGGGCGAAATTGCGCCATGTGCAACAGCAAGAGATAGACGCCGATGAGCTGTCCCACAAACGCTTTGGTGGAGGCCACGGCGATCTCGGGGCCGGCGCGCGTGAAGATCACCCCGTCTGCCAGACGGGCCACGGAACTGCCCACCACGTTGGTGATGGCCAAAACTTTGGCGTGCTGCTCTCTTCCCTCGCGCATACTGGCGATCGTATCCGCGGTCTCACCCGACTGGCTAATGGCCACGACCCATTCGTCGGGGCCGATGATCGGCTGGCGATACCGGAACTCGGACCCTACGTCAACCTGCACGGGAATGCGCAGAACAGTTTCGAACAGATGCTTGGCAACCAAACAGGCATGGTACGCAGTTCCGCAAGCCACAAAGGTCATGCGCTGGACAGCGCGTATTTCCTCCGGGAGCACGTGCAGGTCAGGGATGTCCGTGTGCCCATCCTCCAGCAAGCGCCCGCGTAACGTATCCTCGATGGTATCTGGCTGTTCGTGGATTTCCTTGAGCATGTAGTGGGGATAGCCACCCTTTTGCGCCACTTCCGGAGGCCAGTCGATGACCATGACCCGCCGTTCATAAATGCGCGGTTGCACGGCTTCGCGGAAATTCGTGATGAGCACGTCGTTCTTGGTGATCGTGGCCACCTCACCATCTTCCATGACGTAAACTTTGTTGGTATAGTGCAACAGCGCGGGAATATCCGAGGCGACGTGGTTCTCCCCACGCCCCAGGCCGATGATGAGCGGCGGGGTGTCCATCTTGGCCGCGACCAGGCGGTCTTCTTCATCTTTGTGCAGCACAACGATGGCCAGCGCACCCTCTACTTGTTGCAAGGCAAGCTGTACGGCCTTCGTGACGTTTCCGTCGTAGTACTTCTCGACAAGGTGAACCAATACTTCCGTGTCCGTTTCAGATCGAAACGTGTGACCTTCTGCTTCGAGCTGTGTGCGCAACGAGAGGAAGTTCTCCACGATCCCGTTGTGTACGAGGGCTATCCGTCCCGAGCAATCCAGGTGTGGGTGCGCGTTCAATCGGCTCGGTTCGCCGTGCGTGGCCCACCGCGTATGCCCCAGGCCCACGACCCCCGAAGCGATAGAATAATCTATCAGTTGCTCCAGTTGGCCGACCTTGCCCTGGGCCTTCTCGACATAGAAATTGCCATTGTGAGAGACGGCAATACCTGCCGAATCGTAGCCGCGGTACGTGAGAAGGTTGAGTTTTTGTAGCAAGATGGGCAATGCTTCCTCGTCGCCCACATATCCCACGATTCCACACATAATAATCACCTCCCTGACAATGAGAGGAGCAGAATTTCTTTCATCATGGAGAAAACAGATTGAGAACTACAAGACGGACCTTCAGCCGGCTATCTGGACAAAGAATCTGCATGACGAAGGTTGGTTGAGGACAAAAGCCAATAGCTCCATACAGTCACAACACCTATATTATAAGGGGAAGTCCCCATCTTGTCAATTCGCACCATGCACTTCAATATACTGTGTCGTGGCCAGTTCCAAATCTGCGTAGGGACCGCGCTGCTCCGGAGGCAGGAGCATGGCCAGGCGGTACATCGCCTCTTCCGCCATCTGTGCCATCATGCGCCGGTCGGGTCTCCGCCGCTCGTAAACGAAGTGGAAGGGAGGGCCAATCTGCATGGTCACCGGGGTGCGTCGCAAACGTGAAAAGTTGTGCCAGAACTGGCCCACACCGGAGATGCCGACAGGCAATACCGTGGCCTGACCGCGAGTCGTCAGGAACACCAGGCCACCCCGCGGAGGCAACAGCTCGTGTGTTTTGCTGCGTGTGCCCTCCGGCGACACAATCAGACCGTCACCACGTTGCAAGACGTCCTGGGCCGCGCGCAACGCCTCCCGGTCTACGGCACCGCGACGAATCGGAATCGCGTCATACATGCGAATCAGCCACCCCAGCACAGGCCATGAAAACGATTCGGCCTTTGCAATCGGCACCAGGTATCGCGGGATGTATGCTCCCAACAGGGGCGGATCCAGAAACGAGGTATGGTTGAAGGCCACAACCAAGGGGCCATCACCTGGCACGTGTTCCAAACCTACGATGCGCACCCGCAGAATCAGCGGGAACAACTTTCGCAATGCCCAATTCGCAAATCTATGAAACCGGCCGGGTCGTACTGTTTTCTTCATCATATCTCAGGTCTCTGTTATGTGTTGCGTAAAGCGTGTTGCGTGAAGACTGCATGGCGAACGGCCTTACGCAATACGCAATACGCTTCACATCGTTCATCATTCATCATTTTGCATTCATCATTCCAGAGGACCGGGCCACGGGCTGCGCCGCGTAGCGCACAAATGCACGATACCGCCGGAGCAGTCGTCCGGTCATGGGACCGGGCCGGCCACGGCCGATTCTCTGACCATCGATCTCCACGACCGGCACGATCTCGCGCGACGAGCTGGTGACGAAGGCCTCGCGCATTGCCGAAATCTCGTCACGGCTCGGGGGAACCTGCGTCACGGGCAACACGCGCGGGGCAATGGACAACACGATTCGCCGGGTGACCCCCTCCAAAACGCCTTCGCCCGCTGTATACAGCACGTCTCCCTGTACGGCGAAAAAATTGCTGGTCAACCCTTCCAATATTTCCCCGGAAGGTGTACACATGAGCACTTCGAACACACGGTCGGGGAGCGTCTTCTTCAACTGTCGCGACGGCGCGATGAAGCCGGTGTCCTTCGCCAGGGGGCGATCCCGCTGCATGGTGCGCGTGATACAGCGCACGCCGGTCCGGTAGATTTCCGGCGACAGCGGCTCGAACCGGGAGATGGTGCAATACATCGTGCCGGCCGGCACGGCCCAGGTGATGCGCAGGCGCGATTCGGGATAGCCGTGCCCGGCGATGATCCGGGTCAGGGCGCGGCACAGGGTCCGCCGATCCAACGTTGCCTCGCTTCCCAGCAGACGGGCCGAAGATTCCAGCCGCGCCAGATGAACATCGAGGCAAAGTACCCGGTCGCCAAAATATGTCCGAAATGTTGTGTAGGCCCCCTGTGGCAAGGAGCGCGACGCGCCATTCAAACCGCCTCCCGCCACCTCCGGAAAGGGGGTCGGGACGTCGCCATCCAGGCGGTACGTTTTCGCTGGCACACTACCCGGCGCAAGTTGCACACCGGCGGTGCCCTTTGGCCCCGGCAGTCCCTCCGCGATCATGGGAAGACCACAATTTCCTGACCTTGCAGCTTTTCCATGATCTTGGCCACAAGCAGGTCGAGATGTTCCGGGTGATTGAGGAAATCCATGTTGTCGGCCGGCACCGAGAGGACCGGGCAGCGCGTGAATCCTTCTATCCAGGCATCATACAGGTCGTTCAGTTGTTGCAAGTACGTTGGATCAATAGCCTTCTCGTACACCCGGTCTCGCCGGCCTATTTGATGTAGCAGTTTGGGCAAGGAGGCTTGCAAATAAACCAACAGGTCTGGCGGCGGAATGAACGGGATCATCGCCTCGTACAACTCGCAATAAGAGCGGTATTCTCTGGCCGTCATGTTTCCCTGGCGGGCCAGGTTCTGGGCAAACACCTCCGCATCTTCGTATACCGTGCGGTCTTGAATGGCTGACCCGGCATAATCCAGAATCTGGCGAAGGTGTTGCAGACGACGAGACAGGAAAAATATCTGGGAGTGAAAACTCCATCGTTCCATGTCCTGATAGAAATCGGCCAGGTAGGGATTTTCGTCCACGGCCTCGAAAAAAGGTTTCCACCCCAGACGTTCACTCAGCAGGGCCGTGAGTGTGGATTTTCCAACGCCAATGTTTCCGGCAATGGCGATAAACCTTTTCGCGCTCAATGCGTTGTGTTCCTTATGCCCAAAGCAGGTTGGTAGACAACCCCTTGCAAAGCGTCCAACACCTGTTCTTCCAGCCGGGAATAATCGGCCGGGCGCGCCACGATGTCCAATTCGTCGGTATCTACGGCGATGACCGGTGTTTCATCGTAGCCGGCGAAGAATTGCTCGTAAGCTGCGCTCAGGGCCGCAATGTACGAACGTTCCATCACCCGTTCGTAGGGCCGGTCACGGTGAGCAATGCGCGCCATCAGCACATCCACGGACGCTCGCAGGTAGACGATCAGGTCCGGCAGGGGGATGTGTTCGGCCAGCGCGCCGTGTGTGCGTTCGTACAAATCCCATTCGTCTCCGCGCAGGTTGAGGTGGGCAAATAGCCGGCTCTTGGCGAAGAGGTAGTCGCTGGTCAAGCCCCCTTTTCCGAGCAAATCGGGGATCACCCGTTGTTGGTGGTAGCGACTGATCAAGAAGAAGACTTCGGTTTGAAAGGCAAAGCGTTCACGATCCTTGTAGAAATCCCGGAGAAAGGGGTTCTCTTCGAATACCTCCAACAACAATTGCGTGTCCAGGCTCTGGCGCAACATCCGGGCCAGCGTTGTTTTGCCGACGCCGATGGGGCCCTCGATGGCGATGTAGATGTGCTTTGACAAGTTGTCTCCTCTGCTGCGCGACGTTTCGCACGGTCTCTGCTCCCCACAGGAATTATACCACAAGAAAAACTTTCTGTGAAACTGAAGTGGGGTGAGCGTCGCAACTTGGGGACATGATCTTGAGCCGCGTCCGTGGGCCAGATCATGCTGAATCCGGTGCAGAGGGAAGCCAGCGGCAACTGCTTGATGTCATATACTCCCGTCTCGGTCGAGCGTCGAGCGCCGGAGCACGTATTGAGCCAGGAAGTTCAACCCCTTGGAGAAGTTGAACTTCCTGGCAAACCCGATAGGTATTTTCAGAGCAGCAGATAGCGACCGGCTACCACCTGCTGATCACCGGCAAGTAGAGACTGTAGACAGGCACAATGGCCGTGGCCGTGGGGGTGCTTGTCGCTGGTGGCGTCTCCGTCACCGTCGGTGTCGCGGTGCTCGTCGCCGTGTTTGCCGGCGTGGGACTTGCCGTTTGCGTCGGCGCGGCTGTGGGGGTGCTCGTGGCGGTAGCGGTAGCTGTGGCCGTCGAGGCGGTGCATGGCGGCGATTGCCAGGTCATCACGTTCTCCGCCACTGCGGGGGCCATCGGGGCGGTCTCCGTGCTGTCGACCGTCGCCTCGTCGTAGAGGATTTCCCCCTCGGCCAGGGTCGAATTGGTGCCCAATTCCAGTTGCATGACACGTTGTTCCCCCGGCCCCAGCGCACCGACGGCCCACACCACCTCCCGAGTGATCGGGTTGTAGAGGTAGCCTGGCGTCGTCCACGCCGGCAACAGGTAGGTTTTGAGGGGCAGGGTATCGGTGACAATAACGCCGGTGAGGGTGATTGCCTGATTGCCCCTCGACGCAGTTAAGTCGTAGTGCTGGAACCATCTGATGCATAGCGGGTCATACCGGACCTCATTGCTGAGCGTCAGCTCCCCGTCCCGCACCGTCCCCGCGCCCGAAATGACGAAGGTGTACGGATTTTCATTTGTGTCGTTGTTGGCGATGCTCACCGTATCGGTGAAGCTGCCCACCACCGTGGGGTCAAAGACGACATCGAAGGTGGTGGTATTGTTGCTGCCCACCGGACTGGACGGCTGCACGAGCACCGAAAACTGCGTGCCCGTAGCCAGGGTGACCGCGGGCGTGCCGGTCAGGTTCAGATCGGCAACGCCGCTATTGCTGATGGTAAAAGTGTGCGTCACTTGTGCCTCGGCCGCGAACGCGTTGCCAAAGTCGGTGTCGTCGGCGATGGTGGGCGTAGCGTCGCCATCGGCGATAGATTGACCGTTGCCCTGCAAGTCCATTTCAGGGACGGTACCCGTACCAGAGATGACGAAGGTATACGGATTCTCATTCGTGTCGTCGTTGGCGATGCTGACCGTATCCGTAAGACTGCCGGCCGCCGAGGGATCGAAAGTGACTTGGAAGGTGGTGGTGCTGTTGCTGCCCACCGGACTGGACGGCTGCACGGTCACCGCGAACTGCGTGCCCGCTGCCAGGGCGACCGCAGGCGTACCGGTCAGGTTCAGATCGGCAACGCCGCTGTTGCTGATGGTAAAGGTGTGCGCCACCGTGCCGCCGCTGACGGGTGTGCTGCCAAAGTCGGCATCGTCGTAGGTGGAGGGCGTTGTGTCGCCGTCAACGATGGAATGGCCGTTGCCCTCCACGTCCATTTCGGGGATAGTACCTGTACCGGAGATGACAAAGGTGTACGGGTTTTCATTCGTGTCGTCGTTGGCGATGCTCACCGTATCGGTGAAGCTGCCCACCACCGAGGGGTCAAAGGTCACATCGAATGTAGTGGTACTGTTGCTGCCTACCAGGCTGGATGGCTGCGCAGTTACGCTGAAATCCGCCCCGGTGGCCAGGGCGATCACAGGCGTACCGGTCAGGTTCAAGTCGGCCGTGCCCGAGTTGCTGATGGTGAAGGTATGTACCACCGTGTCGTTGCTGATGCCCGCGTTGCCAAAGTCGGTGTCGTCGGCGGTGTCAGGCGTAATATCGCCGTCAACGATGGAATGACCGTTGCCCTGCACGTCCATTTCGGGGGTGGTGACCGTACCAGAGATAACGAAGGTGTAGGGATTCTCATTCGCGTCGTTGTTAGCAATGCTGACCGTATCCGTGAAGCTGCCCACCACCGCGGGGTCAAAGGTAATATCAAAGGTGGTGGCGGTGTTGCTGACTACCGTGCTGCTGCCTGGCTGGGCGCTGACGCTGAAACGCGTGTGATTGGCCAGGGTGACGGCGGGCGTGCCGCTCAGGTTCAAATCGGTCGTGCCGGTGTTTCTGATGGTGAAGGTGCGGGTCACCATATTGCTGTTCACCAAGACACTGCCGAAGTCGGTGTCGTCGGCGCTGGTGGGGGTGGTGTCGCCATCCGGGATGGGTTGGCTGTTCCCCTGAATACCGATCTCCGGCCCCTGGACAATGACCGTGTCACTGTTGCAAGCGTTGTTGTTCTCGTCATTCTCGATAATAGTGTCGTTGGGGTCTACTGCGCAGGCACCCCCGCTGACCGGGTTGGTGTAAGCGCCGATGTCCGCAGGTGTGGCAGTGAAGTTCACCGTGAAGCTGCCGCTCGTCGCCGCGATGGATACGTTGCCGCCCGTGGCGGAGCAGGTCAGCACATCCGAAGCGATGGCGCAGTCAATGCTGCCTGACCCACTGATCCCGGTCTTGCCGGAGAGCGATGGCGTGCCCCAGGTTGGTCCGGGCGGCAGGTCATCGTGCAGGATTACCGTTCCAGTAGCAAAGCTAGCGTAGCCGGCGCCGGTGTTGTCCACCCGGAGCGACCAGGTCCACTTTCCGTCGCTGGTGCTGGTCAGGAGGACGGGCGTGCCATTGTTGCTTTTGGTGACGCTCAGGTCAGGGGTGGTGACGGTGACGGTGTCGCTGTTGCAGTCGTTGTCGCTCTCGTTCCCTTCCGAGATGGCGTTGTTTGGGTCCACCTGGCAAATACCGCCGGTACGGGGGTTGACGAAATCGCCGGCGACCGCAGGTGTGGCAGTGAACTGCACGTCGAAGCTGCCGTTGGCGCCCACGGTGACGCTGCCGGCGGCGGTGCAGGTCAGGTTATTGCTGCCGTCGTTGACGCACTGAATGTTAGCGCTCCCGGTGACGTTGGTGGCATTGACCACCGAGACCGCGCCATAGGAGATGTTTGTATTCGGCAGGTTGTCCAAAAGGATCGTACTGCCCGTGGCGAAGACGGCGTCCACGCTCCCTATGTTGGTGATGGAAAGCGTCCAGGTGAAGGTTTCACCCAGCACGCTGTTTCCGCCCGCATCATTGGATTTGCTGACCTCCAGGTTGGGGAGGACACCCGTGCCGGAGATGACGAAGGTGTACGGGTTCTCGTTGCTGTCGTTGTTGGCGATGTTCACCGTATCCGTCAAGCTGCCGGCCACCGAGGGGTCGAACGTGACATCGAAGGTGGTGGTGCTGTTGCTGCCCACCGGACTGGATGGCTGCACAGTTACGTTGAAATCCGCCCCGGTGGCCAGGGTGACGGCCGGCGAGCCGGTCAGGTTCAAGTCGACGTCCCCGCTGTTGCTGATGGTGAAGGTGTGGGCCACCGTCCCGCTGCTGACTGCCGTGCTGCCGAAGTCGGTGTCGTCGGCGGTGTCGGGCGTGGCGTCGCCGTTGGCGATGGATTGGCCGTTTCCCTGCACGTCGATTTGGGGGGGACAGAACCTACCACCATCAGTAATCGTCCATCCATCTGTGCTGATCATATTTGTTCTGGCTGCTTCGCCGGCGCAATACTTGCTACCTCCCCCATGGAAAATTACCCCATTTTGAAGAGTTTGAGCATTCCAACCAATCAGGAGGGCATCATAATTGGTCGTTGAAAGCCCAGCACCTAAGAACATACCGGCCATATTCGTTACTTTCGTTACGTCCCAGCTGCCGATGTCCTGGTTGAAAGCGGTAGCATCGTTGAACATGTCGCTCATATTCGTTACACTCGACGTATCCCAGCCGCCGATGTCCTGGTTGAAAGCGGTAGCACCCTGGAACACCCCACTCATATTCGTTACACTCGACGTATCCCAGCCGCCGATGTCCTGGTTGAAAGCGGAAGCAGCTTTGAACATAT
>JAADHH010000032.1:1741-1982 GCA_013151955.1 Chloroflexota bacterium | reverse complement strand
GAACATATCGCTCATAGTCGTTACACTCGACGTGTTCCAGCCACCGATGTCCTGGTTGAAGGCGGAAGCACCATAGAACATACTGCTCATATTCGTTACACTCGATGTATCCCAGCCGCCGATGTCCTGGTTGAAAGCGGAAGCAAGGTAGAACATATCGCTCATAGTCGTTACACTCGACGTGTTCCAGCCACCGATGTCCTGGTTGAAGGCGGAAGCACCATAGAACATACTGCTCATA
>JAADHH010000032.1:0-1721 GCA_013151955.1 Chloroflexota bacterium | reverse complement strand
TGTTCCAGCCACCGATGTCCTGGTTGAAAACGGTAGCAGCTTTGAACATATCGCTCATAGTCGTTACACTCGACGTGTTCCAGCCACCGATATCCTGGTTGAAAGCGGAAGCATCCTGGAACATACTGCTCATATTCGTTACACTCGACGTATCCCAGCTGCCGATGTCCTGGTTGAAAGCGGTAGCATCCTGGAACACATCGCTCATAGTCGTTACACTCGACGTATCCCAACTGCCGATGTCCTGGTTGAAAGCGGAAGCAAGGTTGAACATATAGCTCATAGTCGTTACACTCGACGTATCCCAGCTGCCGATGTCCTGGTTGAAAGCGGAAGCAGCCTGGAACATACCGGCCATATTCGTTACACTCGTTACGTCCCAGCTGCCGATGTCCTGGTTGAAAGCGGTAGCACCCCCGAACATCATGGCCATATTCGTTACGTTCGACAGATCAGGAGCATCGGTTGCTTGCCCTGCCAGGTTGGAACAGCCGGTAAAAGCCACGTTCATTGAATCCCAGTGCCCAGTTCCCCACTGTTCAATCGTAAGCAGTTTTGCGGAGTCTCCTGTGCTGGCAAAGTAAATTCTGGGGAAGCCTGTCCCTGCGCCGCTATTGTCTTTGATGCGAATGGTGTACGTGCCGGCGCTGGCATAGTTGCAGGTATAATTCCCGGTCCGGCCCGTGGCCTCATTCACGCCGTCATTGTCGCAGTCCACGTTGTAGTTGTAGCCGACACCGACGGTGGGGATTCTGAACTGTGTAGCGCTCGATGATCCGGAGTGTAAGCCGTTGTCGGTCTTGACGGTGATCACAAAATCATCCGTTGCGGCTGTCGTGCCCATACCCGAAACGACAGAGGCGTCCGGGTTCTCATGTGTCCCGTTGTTGTTGATGTTGATCGTACCGGAAAAGCTGCCGGCCGCCGTCGGGCCGAAGAAGACGCCGCCATCCGTGGAGATGGACAGGCCGCCCAATGTGGCGGCATGCGCCGTACCCCCGCTGGCGGAGGCGCCATTCACCCGGTTCCCCCCCGGCCCGTCGGCAGCGGTCCTGTTGGCGAAAGTTGGCGCGGCCAGGGCAAGGTTGAACAAGAAAAGGCTTATGACCAAAGTTGATAGAGCCAGCGTCAGAGCTGGCAGGCGACTCTTGCTGTTGAATGGTAACATTTCTCCTCCATTTTGTGAATGATGAGTATTGTAAGTTGTGGATTACGTTTCACGCTCGCGCAGCGCCCACAGCACCACACCCAGTCCCGCCAGCGCCTGCTGGGAATATGTTTTTCCCAGGAGCGTCAGGCCCCGGCCATCTCCGCCCCCCAGCCCCACAGTGGGGATACGGGGGTGCAGCACGTGGATGGCGCTGATCACATCCGGCTCGATGGCGCGACAGTCGTAGACCAGGGTGCTCTCCCCCAGCGCGGCCAACTGCTCCATGGCCGTAGCGTGGGCCGGGTCAATATGGATGACGCGCAGCCGGGGGTCGCTCCGCAGGCGGCTTTCCACCGCGGCCAGGGCCAGCGAGTCTCCGTAGAGCAAAATCGTAGGCTGTGTGGGTTCTGAGCGCATATTTGGTCCTTCTGAATCTGTCATGAATTTGCGTATCACGTGTTGCGTATTGCTGCGTGTTGCGTTGCTTCCCGATCCCCAGCCCCCAACCCCTGAACTGCTAACTGCTCCACCACTATAGCACGTTCTGATGCCCAAGTAAAGGGACAAAAGG
>JAADHH010000107.1 GCA_013151955.1 Chloroflexota bacterium | reverse complement strand
CTTGACAAATTGCCTTGGTTTGCGCAGGCAAAATCCGTGACACGTGATCCGTAAAACGTGAAAAGAGCCCTCTTGACACAGTACGTTTCACGTTTTCCGCAGATTCTCCCCGGCGACAAGGCTAGATTTGTCAACCTACTTTTATACCGTGCTGAACCATGCCAAAACATACTTCTGTGCTGCACTCGTGCATCTACAGCTTGACAATGCGCGCGCCATGTGCGTTTACGTGACGCGTCGCATTGCGCGTATCTACAATGAGGGGAGCCTCCGTTACAATGGTCTCCCAATCGAACAGATCATGGTTGGTCACAATGGTGGTACAATCGCTCCACCGCAGGCGTTCCGCATCCAGGGGGACGGAATGAAGGGTGTGCCCATCGGGCATCAGCAAGGTTGCCACATAGGGATCGTGATAGGCCACACGGGCTCCACGCCGCTGCAACGCTTCCATGATTTCGATGGCCGGCGATTCGCGCACATCCCCGATGTTCGATTTGTACGCGACCCCCAGGACCAGGATTCGGGAATTGCGCACACTCTTGCCCTCGTCATTCAGGGCATCGGTGATGCGCGTGATGACATGTGGCGGCATGGCGGCATTGATGTCATTCGCCAGTTGGATGAAGCGCGCGTTGTAGTTGAGTGTGCGCATCTTCCAGGCCAGGTAATTGGGGTCCAGTGGAATACAATGCCCACCCAGCCCGGGGCCGGGAAAGAAGGGCATAAATCCATACGGCTTGGTTGCCGCGGCCTCGATCACTTCCCACACATCCACATCCAGCCGGTCACACATCAAAGCGACTTCGTTGACCAGGGCGATGTTGACCATGCGAAACGTGTTTTCGAGGAGCTTGGTCATCTCCGCGACGCGCGGGGAGGAAACTTGTACAACGTGGTCAATGATAGATTCGTACAATTGGGTCGCTATCTGGCCACATGCAGCGGTGACTCCTCCCACTACCTTGGGAGTATTGGTCACCGTAAACTCTGGATTGCCTGGGTCAATGCGTTCGGGGGAAAAGGCCAGGAAAAAATCTTGCCCCACCTTGAGGCCTGTATGCTCAAGACGGGGCAAAAGTATTTCCTCCGTAGTGCCCGGATAGGTCGTGCTTTCCAGGATGACAAGCTGGCCGGAGCGGATATGTGTCGCAATCCCTTCGGTCGCCCTAAGAATGTACGAAATGTCCGGGTCCTTGGTTTTGTCCAGGGGAGTGGGCACGCAAATGATGATTACATCTGCGTCGGAAAGAGCGTTGTAATCCGCACAGATATCAAACCTGCCGGTCTCCAGGGCAGAGGCAAGTTGCTCGTCCGTGATGTCCCCGACATAACTGTGTCCCGAGCGCAAAGATTCTACTTTGTGCGAATCGACGTCCACACCGGCGACTGGGTAACCGGCACGGACAAAAGCTTCTGCGAGTGGAAGTCCTACATATCCCAGGCCAATGACATGAACCTGGGCGCGTCGCTCGACAACTTTGCGAAAGAGTCCATCCTCTCGTACCACGTGCAGTCCTTCACCAAGAGGCTAAAGCCACTAGGTCACGCCGGCATATCGGCGCTATACGGTGTGATGTCAAATCAAGATGATACCGCCGGCAGGGCAACCGTTGTGTGGCGTAAATCGTGCGTCACATAACACACATTGTGTATTACGTAATTATAGCGCAAATTCAGCAATTGCGCAAACTGGTTGTGGAGACCATCACAACCTGGGGGCATATTTCGGGGACTGCCCCGCACCGGCTTGGGGCAGTTGCGCTTTGCCGGAACCAAACCAGATTGCATACCACGAGGACCTGCCTGGCAATTCCCACCGAATCGTACACACTCCCGCGAACAACGAGCGCTTGACATTATAGGAAACTTGGGCTACAATCGAGTGATTGATAAAGATGTAGCGATACGAGAATGTCACACGGCACGCAACTTTTCAGCCAAAAAGAGCATCTTACATCGCCTTTGCCATGAGGAAAAGATTATGAGCAATCATTCGATGACCAGCAGCCAGGTTCGCGAGACGTTTCTAAAATATTTTGAAAGCCAGAAGCACCGCATCGTCAACAGTTCATCGTTGGTGCCTGCTGGCGATCCGACGTTGCTCTTCACAAATGCCGGCATGGTCCAATTCAAAGATTGCTTCCTGGGCATAGACAAACGCGATTATACGCGGGCCACCACTTCGCAAAAGTGTATGCGCGTCTCCGGCAAGCACAACGATCTTTTTACGGTCGGCCCATCACCCAGACATCACACGTTCTTCGAGATGTTGGGCAATTTCTCATTCGGCGACTATTTCAAACGGGACGCAATCACCTTCGCCTGGACATTCTTTACCGAAGTCTTGGGCTTGCCGGCCGACCGGCTCTGGTCTACGGTCTACCGTGAGGATGACGAAGCGGTCGAACTGTGGCAAGAAATTGCCGGCTTGCCGGCGGAGCGCGTGGGACGTCTCGGTAAGGACAGCAACTTCTGGAGCATGGGACCGACCGGCCCCAACGGCCCCTGTTCAGAAATCATGTACGATCGCGGAAAAGAGCACTGTACGTGCAGCCTGCACGGCGACTGCACACCGGTCACCGCCGAAGAGGAAGACTGCGACCGTTGGTGGGAACTGTGGAACCTGGTGTTCATGCAGTTCAACACCGATGCGAATGGCGTGACCACCCCCCTGCCCAAACCAAGCGTGGACACCGGAATGGGCATGGAACGCATTACCTCCGTGATGCAAGGGGTCAGCGCCAACTACGATACCGACCTGTTCATTCCCATCATGGATCGCATCCAACAAGTCGTCGGGCACAGCGCCGCCACGCGGGCCGAGCATGTCGTGGACTACCGCATCATCGCCGACCACTCCCGCGCCACCACCTTCCTGATCGCCGATGGAGTCTTACCAGGCAACGAGGGCCGCAACTACGTCCTGCGCCTGATCATGCGGCGCGCGTTGCGCCACGCCAAGAAGTTGGGCCTCGACGACCCCTTCATGGGACGCATAGCCGAGGCCGTCATCGACGTGATGAGTGGACACTACCACGAGCTGCAAAAACGGCACGACTTCATCATGGAAGCCATCGAACGGGAGGAACACCGCTTCCGGGCCACATACAATGCCGGCCTCAACCGCCTGGAAACGGTCATGGCCAAACTGGAGGAGACCGGCCAACTGGTTATTCCCGGCGATACCATCTTCGAGTTGCACGACACACGCGGCTTCTCCCCAGACCTGACCGCCGAGATCGTGGCCGAACATGGCTTCTCCGTGGACATGGATGGCTACGCGGCGGCCATGGCCGAACAGCGCGCTCGCGCCCGCGCCGCCCAGAAAGTCGACCAGGGCGAATGGGAAGCAACCTATCGCAAACTGGACCTGCCCCCCACCAAATTCGTCGGCTACGACTACGATCAACTGGAAACGACTTCCACAATCCTTGCACTGGTCAAAGATGGACAACAGGTCGTCGAAGTTGGCGAGGGAGAAGAGGTCGAAGTGATCCTCGCCGCCACCCCCTTCTACGCGGAAGCCGGCGGGCAGGTCACCGATACCGGATGGATCGAAACGGAATACGGAAAGTGTTACATCTCCGACGTGCAACGACCGGTAGAAGATGTGATCGTGCATCGCGGCCAGGTCGTGCAAGGCACCCTGCGCCAGATGAACAACGCGCACGTCAAAGTGGATATCGAACGGCGCTGGGACATCATGCGCAACCACACCGCCACCCACCTCCTGCACCGCGCGTTACGCAATCACCTCGGTGAACACGCCGAGCAGCGCGGCTCTCTCGTGGCACCCGACAGGCTGCGCTTTGACTTCGTACACCTGAAAGCCGTGGAACCCGAGGAACTGGCCGCGATCGAGGAAGAAGTCAACACGCAAATCCTGGCCGACCGGGTCGTCGTGGGCCAAGTCCTACCGCAGCAAGAGGCCCTGGCCAGCGGAGCCACGGCCCTGTTCGGCGAAAAGTATGGCGACGAAGTGCGCGTGATCACGGTCGGCGGAAATGACACCCTGCCCTATTACTCGCGGGAATTGTGTGGAGGTACCCACCTGGAACGTACGGGGCAGATTGGCCTCTGCTTCATCACCAGCGAAGGGAGTGTGGGCGCCGGCCTGCGACGCATCGAGGCGGTTACCGGCCGGTCCGCCGAGTCCTACGTCCGCAGCCGCCTGAACACCCTGCAAAACGTGGCCAACCGCCTGGCCGCACCGTCGGAGCAATTGGAAGAGCGCGTCGCCGCCCTCCAGCAGGAAGCCCAGGCCCAGAAGAAAGAGGTAGAGCGACTGCGAAAAGACTTGGGCCGCCGGCAAATTGCAGAAGCCCTTGGAAACGTGCAAACCGTAAATGACGTCTCCTTGGTCGTGGCGCAGGTAGAAGCGGCCTCAGCGGACGACCTGCGGGATATGGCCGACATCGCCCGCCAACGCCTCGGTTCAGCCTGCACCGTGCTTGGCGCGGCCCTGGACGGCAAGCCATTCTTCATCGTCGCCATCACGCCCGACCTTGTGGAGCGCGGGCTGCACGCCGGAAAAATGGCCAAAAGCCTCGCAGCGATGGTCGGCGGCGGCGGCGGCGGGCGTCCCCAGATGGCGCAAGCCGGCGGAAAAGAGCTGGACAAACTAACGGAAGCACTGGCCGCAGCGCCCCGTCTCGTTGCCGAACAACTGGCCTAGAAAACAACCAAGGAGGCTTGGGCACATCTGGCCGCGAAGGAGAAGAAGGAGAAAGCAACAACCACAACAAGACCGCAGGCTCTTGGAAGCTGTCCTGTGCGTGGGAACCAGCACGGTGAGAGCCTTGGTCATTTCCAAAGAAAAAGATCACGCCATCGTATGGGGCTATGGAAGAGCAACCCACGACACCGGATATGGCGTCGAGGGACGCGCGGTCGATCACGAAGCTCTGATTGCGTGCTGTGAAGAGGTACTGACCACCGCGGAAAACGTAGCGACCGATGCCGCCGGGCAGCCGCTAATTGCCGACGATTCACAAATCGGCGTCAGCGGCGCTTTCTTGTGGAGCTATGTCCCGGCCGTTCAGCGCCGTCGTGCTTCTCCGGATGAGCCTGTGTCCGATGATGAGCTGGAGCGTATCCTGCGCAGCCTGGCCCGCATGGCCCAGGATTACACAGAAACCCTCTCCCGTCGCACACACCTGCGTATGGAAATCGTCTCCCTCGCGGCCATTACCTTTCATCTGGACGATCAGTGGGTGACGGACCCGCGCGGGCTTTTCGGGGAGACCTTGCATGCGCGACTTTTTGCTGCCTATGCCCCGCGCCACTACCTGGAAACACTCAACCTGGTCGCCGAACGGTTGGACTTGAACGTGAGAGGCATAATCTCGATCCCAGAGGCTTTGATTGTAGCAACGACACAGCCCGATGGCATCGTGCTAAAAGTAGGAGACACGTCTACACAGGTCATGCAAATCGAACACCGCTGCCCAACCTGGTTTGATCGTTACCCCGTGGGAGGGGCCATGTGTACCCAAACTATCGTTCACGAAATTGGCCTCTTGCCGGCGCGTGCAGAGGCGGCAAAGAGAACCTACGCAAGGGGCGGGGGCGACGAAAGCACACGAGGCAAATGGAAGGACGCGTTGGCCCCGGTTTGCGCGCAATGGCAAGAGGATCTGATAGAGATATTGCGACGCGCCGGCTCCACGTACCCTTTGCCTCCCACCATTGCTTACTGCGGGGGGGGAGCGGCCCTGCACGACCTGTATGCTGGACTGCCCCGCAAGTTTCGGGAAACCAAACTGCCTTTCGAACAGGCACCGGAAATCCGTCCCCTGCTGCCACGCGCCATTCATGGCTGGGAGGACCGGACTACGAATTCGTGGGATTTGGGCGATGTGCCGATAATCAGCACTGCCGTGCGTGCCGCGCGTGCCGGCCAGACGACTTTGTCGAAGCGCCTGACCCGCTTGAGCAAAGAATCTAGTTTCCGATGAACCAGCGTAACGAAAACGATCCAACCGAACGCCTCCCGGAAGAGCACCAGCCGGCGGCCACGCGCGGGGGCAAGAATGCGAACCTCGTTCAGATCATCCACCTGCAACCGGCGGACGATACGGCCGTGATTCGCGACGAATTGCGGCGCGCTCAAGGTGGGCGCGTTGTGTTGGTTGTCCCGGCCGCTTGCCACGCCCTGGAACGAGAAAGGGACCTGCGCCTCCTGGCCAGGTACGCCGTGACCTTCGACCGGAACGTGGCCATCGTCACGGACAACAGCGCGACGCGGCGCTTGGCGCGCCAGACGGGCTACTCCGTATTTGCAGAGACGCGCCAGGCACAATCCGCGCGAAAATGGAACACAAATTGGCGCCCCCCGCAGCGCACGGCCGTGAAACGGAGGCCCAGAGCGGGAGCCCGGTCTCAGGCGAGCCTATCCCCCCGCCCACTCTTTTCCCCTTCGGATGGGCCCGATGCACCGCCATCCCGGCTTGACCGCTTGCTCACCATTGCTCTTTTTGCCATCCTGATCGTTCTGCTCGTGGGCGGAACCTTGCTGGTCGCGCCCAGTGCGGAAGTTTTCCTTGTCCCGGCCACGCGTGCTGTCTCCGTGCGTGTCCCCATTCAAGCAGACCCGGGTGTGGAACGCATCGATTATGAAGCGGGCAAGATACCGGCTCGCGTGGTAAACTTTTCCCTGGAAGGGAACGCCGATGCGGCCACGACCGGTCGCCAAGACGTGGCCGATGCGCGCGCCCAGGGCCAGGTCGTATTCATCAACCGTACGGTCAACCCGGTGACCGTACCGCAGGGCACGATCGTTAGCGCGAGTTCCGGCACACCCGTGCGCTTCCGCGTCATGGAAGATACGCTCATTCCACCGGGCTTCCGCCAACGCGCGGTGGCCAACATCGAGGCGGTGGACCCCGGCCCCAGGGGAAATATGGACGTCCTGGTGATCAACCGCGTCGAAGGCCCGCTGGCGCTCTCCATCGAAGTTGTCAACAATCAGCCCACCACGGGCGGCGGCGTGAAGCAAGTCTCCGTGGTTACCAATGCGGACAAAAAAGGACTGCGACAACTCTTGCTGTCGCGGTTGCGACAGGAAGGCATCACCGCCCTCCACGAACAGTTGGAGGAGGGAGAGTTCCTTCCGGAAGAAACCATCAGTGTGCGCGTGGAAAGGGAAGTCTTCGACAAGGCCGTCGATGAGCAGGCACAGAAATTGCATCTGTCTTTGCGCGTACGGTTGCGAGGGATCGTTGTTTCTGATGTCGCCGCGGCCGCTCTGGCCAAGCAAGCCCTGCACGCGCAGACGCCAGACCAGTATGCAGTGCGCGACGATACGATAGAATATCGCCGGGGTCCCATCGAACGGCTCGAAGGAAATGTCATGTTCTTTACGATGGAGGTGACCGGCCAGGCCGTGGCAAATATTGATACGCGCGCTGTACGGGAGACGATCTCCGGCCAATCTTTGGCCGACGCCCGCGCCCTTTTGGTCCAGAAATTCCCATTGGCTGGTGACCCGCTTATCCGCATCACCCCATCCTGGATCAAACATCTGCCCTGGCTCTCGTTCCGTGTGTTTGTACACGTGAAAGAAGCATGAGCATCCTGGCTCTCGATGTTGGAACGCGGCGCATTGGCGTGGCTGTGAGTGGCCCCAGCAACCTGTTGGCCCGCAGCCTCACCGTGATTCGCGTTCGCAATCGCCAGAAGAGTCTGGAGGCTGTGCAGAGGCTGGTCGAACAGGAAAAGGCGACGTCTGTTATTGTGGGCTATCCACTGCTCATGGATGGAACCGTTGGGGCCCAGGCGCGCCATGCCGCATCGTTTGCCCGGCAACTGGCTCGTACGCTGCCGGTGCCGGTACAACTGTGGGACGAGCGCCTGTCTACCGCTCAAGCACAGCAAGCGCTGATCGAAGCCGGCGTCCCGCGCCAGGCCCGTAAGGCTCGCTTGGATGCCGCTGCGGCAGCAGCCATTTTGCAAAGCTATTTGGACAGCGATCAAACACTGACGGCGGCCGGCCGGTAATCCCTGGCCGCCGGTAACCGAAGGGGGAGAATATGCAAGAACGCGCAGATTTTCTCATTCGCTTGACAACGTTCGTGGTCGGCGTCGCGGCCATTTTTGGCCTGGCCGGGGGGGGCTTGTGGTACCTTCTGCATTCCGGGAGTGCGTCGAATCCTCCGGCCACCCCCCAGGTGGCCGTCGCCGGCACACCACAAGTGTCCGAAACGCAACAAACCGGTCTGAAACATCGCCTGGAAGGCTTCTATCTGGGCATGTACAAAGATCAACTGGCGCAATCGGCCGGCGATGACCCCTCGCCGGTAACATTTGTCGTGGAGTCGGGCGAGACGCCGGCCAGCATTGCCAAACGGCTGGAAGAGGCCGGACTGATCAGCGACGCCGGTTTGTTTGTGCGACTCGTGTCGTACATGGGCGTGGGCAACAAGATTCAAGCGGGCATCTACCAATTGCGCGCGACCATGACCATGCCGGAGGTGGCTACCGCTCTCCAACATGGCCGCCAGAAAGAGATCACGGTTACCATTCCGGAAGGCTTACGCGCCGAGGAGATTGCCGCACTGCTCGCGAAAAAAGACTTGGTGGACGCCAATGCCTTCATGGGGCTGGTACGTTCCGGAAAAGCGGCCTACCCCGCATTGGCAGACCGGCCCGGCGGCACGACATTGGAAGGATACTTGTTCCCGGACACCTATCGCGTGGCGGCGGGGAACACCGACGCCCAGAGCATGATCGACCTTCTGGTGGGCACCTTTGATCAACGGTTTGATGCAGAGATGCGCAAGCAGGCGGCCACGCGGGGCCTCTCTGTGTACCAAACGGTGATTCTGGCTTCCATCGTCGAACGAGAAGCGGTTGTCGCCCAGGAGCGCCCGTTGATTGCCGGCGTATTCCTCAACCGTCTGAAGGATGGCACGGTTCTGAATGCCGATCCCACAGTGCAGTACGCCCTGGGTTATCAAGCCAACGAAAACGGGTGGTGGAAGCGCCCCCTTCTCTTCGAAGACTTGAAGATCAATTCACCGTACAACACCTACATCAATCCTGGCCTGCCGCCAGGCCCCATCTGCAACCCTGGCTTGGCTTCGCTGAAGGCCGTACTTTCTGCGCCGGATACCGACTATTATTACTTCGTAGCCCGCGGCGATGGCACGCACGTGTTCGCCCGTACGCTGGAAGAGCACCGGGCGAACGTACAAAAATACCAGGGAGGAAATTAGGCGCAGCACCCACGAACGCCTGCGCGCACCACCCTGTCCGCAGGCAGGCAAAGATGAAAATGGCAGGACGCGAAACGTGAAGGCGTGAAACGTATTGCGTCTTACGCATCACGCATCACGTTTTACGTTTTACCTGACACTCGACACGTTATTTTCAAAACAACATACCCCTCTCCACTGGAAAGGCATTGACGTGTAAGCATGAGACGGATGTTCCGTTCTTGTCCCTCACGTTTGTGGATTGCCCTGCTGGTTTTCCTGGTGGCGTTCGTGCCGCGAGTGATTGGTCTGGGCACATTCATCACCTGGGACGAACCACAATGGGCCTTTCGGGCTGCGAAGTTCCTGCATGCGCTGGGTACGAGAAATCCTGCCGGCACATTTCTAATCGGAGCGCCGGGGGTCATCACCATGTGGTGCGGCGCGCTGGGCATGGCTGCACAACGGGCCCTCTCCCCGTCCACGGAGGCCGCGTGGAGACAGATCGTCGCCCAGCCCAGCCTGAACCTGCACGACGTCGTTACCCTGCGCGCTATCGCCCGCTTCCTGGTCGCCGCAAAGATTTCGTTGGTCCTGCTCACCTCACTGGGAATCGCCGGCATATACCTGCTGACCGAGCGGCTCCTGGCCGATCGCTATGCGGCGCTCCTGGCCGCTTTGCTCATTGCTTTCAATCCCTACTTTCTGGCCCACTCCCGCGTCTTTCACACCGATGCCCCGGCCACGATATTCGTCGTCTCTTCGCTCCTTCTGCTCCTCATCGCGCAAGGCGAAGACAAAGACCCGGTTAGCAGACTCTATCTTCTTTCCGGCGCAGCGGCGGGTCTGGCCTTCCTGGCCAAGGCGAGCACCTTGCCCTTCATCGGCATCGCCGGATTGCTCTTGCTGTGGCCCGCACTGTGGCCCTGGGAGGGACCGCGACAGACTGCGCGAAGCGTGGGCCGGGCTGTTGGAGCGGGCCTCGTCTGGCTGGCCGCGGCCGGATTTGCCTTTGCCGTGGTCTGGCCGGCCTTGTGGACGGCCCCTGTGAGCACGCTAAGCCAAATGTTCGGGCTGGCTCGACGCTTCGCCGCCACGCCCCACGCGCAAAACTATTTCATGGGCCAAGCCGTGCGCAACCCCGGCCTGCTCTTCTATCCGGCCAGCCTAGCATTTCGCACCACCCCCCTGACCTGGCTGGGCCTGCTCGCAGCCATCGCGGTCGCCGTTCGCCAGCCGCGCTTGCGCCGCCTCATTCTGGCCCTGCTCGCCTTCGCCCTGCTCTACGTCCTGCCCCTGGCTGTCAGCGCCAAGAAATTCGAGCGGTATGCCCTGCCGGTCTACCCGGCACTGGACATCATAGCGGCCATCGGCTGGGCTGCACTCATCCGCCGGGTCACCGCGCATCTTCCGGTCTCCGGCCCCACTCGTTCCTCTGCCAAATGGGTCCTGTCTGCGGCGTTGGCTGCGCCCCTCCTGGCCATCTCTGTTTTGTACTATCCCTATTACCTGGCATGGGCAAATCCACTCACCGGCGGAGCGTCACGAGCGGCGGTGGTGATGCCCACGGGATGGGGCGAAGGAATTGACCTGGCCGCTCGCTACCTGAACGGCCTCCCCGGGGCAGAGGACCTACGGGTGGCCGTGTGGGGTGTGCCCGGCTTCGGCCCCCTCTTTCGCGGAGAAAGCCTCTTGATGAGCAAACGCGCGCTCACCCTAGCAGATTACGCAGTCGTCTACATCGGGGATGTGCAGTTTCACTCTCCCTACACCGCGCAATTCTATGAAAGCCGGACGCCGGTCTACACGGCGACAATTCAGGGCATACCCTATGCCTGGGTGTACGCAAATGACACCTACACGCCGACGCTGTCAGCGCTCCGCCAAAAGGTCACGACAACGGAAGCCCTCCTCTTCGATGCGCACACCCGTTCGGCACGCGCGCTGGCGGGCGAGCGGCCGGCAAGCGTGTTCACCATCGCTGGCCGGCCCGGAAAAGTGGCCGCCGCGCTCAACCGGGTGGGCTCGTCGTTCGACCGCCTGGCCTACGTGCAATATGACTCCGCGCCGCAACGGGGGGGTGCCCTCCGCCGTCAGCTCGAAACGGGTGCGCTTCTGCTGGGCCGTGATGACATTCCGCTGGCCACGGTCTGGCATTACCGGGTGACGGAACCTTTTGCGCCCATCACCCCCACGCAGCCGGCGGACGTTGATTTCGGCGGCCAGCTCCGCCTGACCGCGACCGGCTTGCGCTCCGCCACGCTGGAAGACCGCCGGGCTTTGGGCATTGCCTTCCGGTGGCAGGTGTTGTCGCCCACGGCGAGCAAATATCACATCTTCATTCATTTGCTCGATGAGACGGGCTATCGCTGGGGACAGTGGGACGGCCCGCTTGCCGAAGAAAACGGGGACGTGCAAGCGGGGCAGGTGCTATCGAGTCTGCATCTTGTCCGGCCACTGCCGGGCCTGCCCCCCGGCCCATACCATCTGGAGATCGGGCTGTACGATCCGGCCACGGGACAGCGCCTGGCCGCCGAAACCGGAGGGCGTCCGGCCGGCACCAGCTATCGCATGGGGCCGCTCACCGGCCGGCCCCCACATGTTCCTCGCACACCGGACGAGCTCACCATCTCCCACCCCACGACCTGGAAAGTGCCCGGCCTCCGGCTTGCCGGCTATGACGCGGCCTGTGACGAAAACTCTGCCGCTCGTTGCACCTTGCCGGTCGTAAGACCGGGGGATACCGTGCCGTTGACTCTGTTTTGGCAAGCGGAAACTCCGGCGCGCCCGGACTACGAATTGGAGATTCAGTGGGTCGGCTCCGACCACCGCCAGGCCGGGAAGGCTGCTTCGCTCATCGCCGCGTACCCGACCGGCCGGTGGCCGTCCGGTGGTGTGCTGCGTGTGCCCCTTCGCCCGGCTGCGGATTCTGCCTTGCCCGGTGGCTCCTACACGCTGACGCTCGTGCTGCAAGACGAAGCGTCGGGCAGGGTCGCCGGTTCGTACCCGCTGCTTTCCGTGCCGGTGCAGACCATCACCCACACCTACACACTGCCCCCGGTGCAACAGGTGACGACGGCGACCTTGGGCGCGTCCATCCGGCTGCGCGGGTACGACCTGCGGCTTGTGGATGCTTCGTCCGGACGACTGCAACTTACGCTGTATTGGCAAGCGCAAGAGACGCCACGCCAGTCGTACACGGTCTTCGTGCACCTGGTCGGCCCGGCCGGCAACATTGTGAGCCAGGAGGACAGCCTCCCGGCCGGCGGCGACCGGCCCACTACCGGCTGGGTCAGCGGGGAAATCATTACCGACCGGCATGAACTCCCTGTTCCGGCTGGTAGCCGGGGCGACTCGTATACGCTGCACGTCGGCTTGTACCAACCGGCGACGGGCCAACGCTTGCCGGCATACGACGGCCGGGGCCAACGGCTGCCGGATGATGCGATCACGCTGCCGGCCGGCGATCTGTGGCGGTCGCCGTGAACGCAGGGGGTGTATTTCAATTCTGGGGGCAGGGTAAGGATTCTACGCATTGTCCGAGACTTCGCTCAGAAAATGTGGCCCCTGACGGGGCAGTTGACAAACGGACAGGGGACACAGATTTACACAGG
>JAADHH010000042.1 GCA_013151955.1 Chloroflexota bacterium | reverse complement strand
GGGGGGCACAACCGGCCACGCCGGCCCCTATCCCCACAGTTCCGGGGCAGAATATTGCGCCGGCGGGCGCACCCAACGACAGCTACCCCGCACCACCGGGCGGAATGCCGCCCGCCACACCCCCTTCGGCCTATCCGGCACCCTCCGGCGACGTGTCCGGCGGAGCGCAACCGGCAGATTCGGACACGAGGCGCGTTACGTTCACCACGAGCGACGGGGTCACACTCGTTGGAACATACTACGCCCCCACAGGAACGGCGAATCCGGGGCTGGTATTGGTACACATGGTAGATGGCCGGCGAACGGATTGGAACAGTCTGGCCTCCTTCCTACAGCGCCAGGGGTATGCCGTCCTTTCGCTTGACCTGCGCGGGCATGGCGAGAGCAGCGGAAATCGGGAGTGGGGGAAAATGGCCGATGACGTGACTGTTGCCTATCGCTTTCTTTCGGGGCAGCCGGAGGTCGATCCCACACGCGTCGCCTTGGTGGGGGCAAGCATCGGAGCGAATCTGGCCCTGAACGTCGCGGCAAGCGAACCGGCAGTCAAGTCGCTGGTGTTGCTCTCCCCGGGGATGGATTACCGGGGCGTGAAAACCGAAGCAGCCATGAAAGCATACGGAGCACGCCCGGTCCTGTTTATTGCCAGCAGGACCGACACCTACGCGGCTCAATCTGTGGAGACCCTGGCGAAATTGGCTCAGGGAAAGAAGCAAGTGCAGACCTATGAGAACGCGGGACATGGCACACAGATGATCGGCAATGCCGAGGGCCTGGAAGACCTCATCTTGAACTGGCTTCGAGAAACACTGGGGTAAAGGATCAGCATTCTGAAGAGAGGATTTGTCGAGGATGACCGATAGAGAATTGCCTGTTTTGAGAATTGTGCCGGCCGACAGTCTAATCCTGCACGAGGGTTGTGAGGATCGGCGTATCCAACGATTGAAGCATCTCATCGCAAAGGATGGGTTCTTGAAGAATCCGCCTATTGTGGCTCCCCTGCCTTCGCGCACAGAGAGAGAGTATTATGTCGTGCTGGATGGAGCCAATCGGGTATCTGCTCTGCAGGAGTTGCGATGTCCGCATATTCTGGTGCAGGTTGTGCATTACGATGAGGTTGGGTTGGACACCTGGAACCATCTGGTCACCGGCATAGACAAAGATGAATTTTTCGCCGCGCTACAGGCAATACGCGGCTTGACCATGCGCTTGACCGATATTATTTCTGCGCGAGACCGACTCGCGGCACGGCGGATACTGGCCTATATCGTCTGCCTGGATGGTGATGTGCATACGCTTTCGGGCGGCGAATCGCTGCAAGAGCAAGCAGTATTACTCAACCAGGTTGTGGACTTGTACAAGCGCCCTGCACGAATATACCGGCTGAAAACCGACGATATCGAACAACAGCGGGAGTACTACGACGACATTGCGGCCCTCGTCGTCTTTCCGGCGTTTTCGCCGGCGGACATTGTCACGTTGGCCGTGAACCACGCGAAGCTGCCAACGGGTATCACGCGGCACATCATCCCCAGCCGGGCGCTGCGTACGAACGTGCCGTTATCGGTGCTCGCCGAGGATAAGCCGGCGGAAGCAAAAAACGCCTGGTTGCACGATACGATCCGGGCCAAGTTGAACCAGAAGGAAATTCGCTACTACCAGGAATCGACTTTCCTGTTCGATGAGTGATCTGTGCACCGCCCACGGCATGCGCAGCGAATGCCCGGGGAGTACGAGGGGTGTCCCCTCGTCTCTCCCTCCCCCTACATTTCGGGGTTTGCGGCGAACGCCCCGCCCACAGGCCCATTTGCCATATCACGCAAAGGATGCTATAATTTGGTTTAACATAGCACAGGCGATGAACGGGACGAGTACTACTGAGATCGGCCCCAGAGAGGTCTGGCCATGGGCTGGGAGCCAGACCGGCACGGCACAGTAGGAATACCCCCCGGGAGCTTGCGTCCGGAAAAGTCCGGGACTACGTATGGACGCATGGTTGGCCTCGTTATCGGCTTCCAGAGTGATGGTCGGCTCGTTGGCCCGGCCATAATCAGGGGGGAACCACGGGAAAGTAGCACTGCCTCTCGTCCCTTCGGGACAGAGGCTTTTTTTGTTTCTGACTGGATTCTGGCGTTTCTTTGTTTTTGCCACGGATTACACAGATTTTCACGGAACCAACCTGGAAATCTGTGGAAATCCGTGCCATCCGTGGCTGAAAATGCCGCTGTTATACGGTCAAAATGACTTTCGCCAGAGTCCAGTTTCTGCTTGAGAGAGATGCCACCTTTCCGGAAAGGTGGCATCTCCAGCCGCAGGAGCCTGAGCGATAACTGTAAGGAGGCATTTATGATGAAGGAACAAAACGGATTGGACCCTTTGCGACACTCCACGGCACACGTCATGGCCCAAGCTGTACTGGAAGCATTTCCTGAGGGAAAGATTGCCATTGGCCCCCCCATCGACGACGGATTCTACTACGACTTCGATCTGCCCAGGCCGTTGACTCCCGAAGACCTGGAAAAAATCGAAGCCCGTATGCGCGAAATCGTCAAAGGACGTCACCCGTTTCAGTACCGCGAGGTCTCTGCCGATGAAGCACGTGCCCTGTTCGCTGACCAACCCTACAAGTTAGAGCTGATCGCGGATCTCGCTGCCGGCGACAAGGACGAATATGGGGAACAGACCTCCGGCGAGCCTCCGGTCATCTCCATCTACACACATGACGACTTCGTGGACCTGTGCCGTGGGCCACACCTGTCCGATACGGGAAAGATCAGGCCGAATGCGTTCAAACTGCTCAGTGTGGCCGGAGCCTATTGGCGCGGCGACGAAAACCGTCCGATGCTCCAGCGCATTTACGGGACGGTCTGGCCGGACAAGAAGGCCCTGAAAGCATATTTGCGGCGTCTGGAGGAAGCGGAAAAACGGGACCACCGCCGGTTGGGAAAGGAACTCGACCTCTTCAGTATCCAGCCGGAGCTGGGAAGCGGCCTGGTGCTCTGGCACCCCAAGGGGGGACTCGTGCGCTCCCTGGCCGAGGACTTTAGCCGGCAGGAACACTTGCGTGCCGGCTACGACCTGGTTTACTCGCCACACATCGGCCGGGCCTGGCTGTGGGAAACGAGCGGTCACCTCGATTTTTATCGCGAAAATATGTACGCTCCTTTGGACATCGAGGGACAGGAATACTTCCTCAAGCCGATGAACTGCCCGTTCCACATCATGATGTACAAGTCGCGACGACGCAGCTATCGCGAATTGCCGATGCGGATGGCCGAGTTCGGCACGGTGTACCGCTACGAACGAAGTGGAGTACTCCACGGGCTGATGCGTGTGCGTGGCTTCACCCAAGACGATGCGCACATCTTCTGCCGGCCGGATCAGGTGGAAGAAGAAATCCAAAAGGTCCTGGATTTTAGCCTGCACATTCTGCGCGCCTTCGGCTTCCACGACTTCGACATCTACCTTTCGACGCGACCGGAGAAAGCGGTCGGGGAACCGGAACGCTGGGACCAGGCGACGGAGGCACTTCGCAGAGCCATCGAAAGTCGCGACCTGCCCTACGAGGTAAAGGAAGGCGACGGTGCGTTCTACGGGCCGAAGATTGACATAGACATCAAGGATGCCATCGGGCGTGCCTGGCAGTGTACCACGATCCAGTTCGATTTCAATTTGCCGGAGCGCTTCGACCTTTCGTTCGTTGGCCCCGACGGCCAGCCGCAACAGCCATACATGGTACACCGCGCGTTGTTCGGTTCCATGGAGCGATTCTTCGGCATCCTCATCGAGCATTATGCCGGCGCGTTCCCGGTTTGGCTGGCTCCGGTACAGGCCATACTCATCCCCATCGCCGACCGGCATCTGGACTTTGCCGCCAAGGTGGCGGAACAGTTGCAAGAAGCCGGCTTGCGCGTGGAGATTGACGAGCGCCAGGAACGCATGAACGCAAAAATCCGCGATGCGCAAATGCAGAAAATCCCCTACATGCTGATCATCGGGGATCGGGAAGTGGAAAACGAGCAAGTGGCCGTCCGTTTGCGAAGCGGCAAGAATCTGGGCGCACAAAGCGTGGACGATTTTGTGGCCAAAGCGCAAGAGGCTATCGCCGAGAAAACGGCAGCCTAGCAGGCTGTCGGAGAGGTCTGTTTTCTTCCTATTAGGATTAGGACACAGATTTGCAGGATAAACACAGATTTTTCGATAATTTTTGCCTGAAATCCGTGTTTCTCTGTGAGAATCTGTGTCCCATGATTCTTTCTCCGACAAACTGCTAGCGCGCTGTTGGAGAAAGAATAAACCGGAGACCACACAAACGAAAGAGCGAGACAAGCGATGTGTCTGCTGTCTCGCTCTTTTTGACCTTGAAGCTGGGTGGGGGATTGATGCTAGGCAGCCAGCTCAAGCTCAGGGACGGCTTTGACCTTTTCTCCGGTGCCGTTTCCGGGCAATCTGCTGGCACTTCCGGTCAATGCGCCGAGTACATCCAGGGTAAGCGGAATAATCGTGGATGTCTTCTCGCTGGACATTTCTACCAGCGTCTGCAAATAGCGTAGTTGCAGGCTGACCGGTTCCAGGGAGATGATGTGCGCAGCATCAGCCAGTGTCGAAGCGGCCGCACGCTCACCTTCGGCGTGGATGATCTTGGCCCGTTTTTCACGTTCGGCCTCGGCCTGGCGAGCCATCGCTCGTTGCAATGACGGGGGCAAAAGCACATCCTTCACCTCTACGTGGCTGACCATAATGCCCCACGGTTCGGTCTGTTCGTCGATGATGTCCCGCAGTCGTTCATTGATGCGATCACGATGGGCCAGTAGCTCGTCCAATTCCGATTGGCCCAAGACGCTTCGCAGCGTAGTCAGGGAGATCTGCAAAGTCGCCTTCTCGTAGTCCATGACCTTCATCACCGCATCCTCAGGCTTGATCACCTGGATATAGACCACCGCATCCACCTGTATGGTTACGTTGTCTTTGGTGATTACCTCTTGCGGCTCTACGACCATGGTCTCTACGCGGGTATCCACCTTGGTCATACGATCCACGTACGGAATGATGAAGTTTAGGCCAGAATCACGCAAGCTGACATAGCGACCGAACCGTAATACAACCCCTTTTTCCCACTGCTTGACAATTTTCACAGCCGGCACGATAATGAGCAAGACTGCAACCAAGCCTCCTAATAGCCCCAAAACACCACCAAACATGAGATTGCTCCTTTCCAAGATATGATTGTGCATACGCAACATGCAAATTTGCACGCTCTTCGTTTTAGGCCGAACGGATGGCCTCCACAAGATCTACCGCATCTATCAAACTCCTTTCCTCCTTTTGCCAAATAAACAAATGATTGTTATGAAAGCTAACGGCAATGGTTGTCTGCTTCGAATCGGGCAACGAACGGATTGAGGATAGCCACGCCGGCGGCGAGAACTCCTGATCGCCGTTGATCTCCATCAAAACGACATCCGGATGCAGTGCTTCAATCTGCTCCTGGGCACGCTTCCAGTCCGATTCCATGCCCAGCACACGGATTCCTCCCCGTGTCAAAAGCAGACGTATCGCATCCCCAAACAGTGGATGCTGGTAAACGATAAATGCCTGGCGACTCATCCTGCCTCTCTGGCCGGGGCGCATTGTGCCCGTCACTTATGCTCTGCAGACTTGACCCCGTCTCTATGTACATTTTACAACAAAGGGGGGGCCATGTAAATCGTGCAAAGTACTAGTTTCCAACAAAAAAACCGCTAGATTTTTCTAGCGGTTTGCACGACGATACGTAGCGTGACTACTCCAACTGGATCAGCCCTTGCCGGATGGCATACTTGATCAGTTCGGCTCTGTTGTGCAGGTTAAGTTTTTCCATAATGTTGGCTCGATGGGTCTGTACAGTGCTGGTACTGAGGACCAGTTTGCTGGCAATTTTCTGGTTGGTAGCGCCTTCGGCGATGAGAATCAAGACTTCCCTTTCCCGGGGGGTCAGGCTGGCATACCGGTCATGCTGGTTTGTTTGTGATGAGTCCCGCTTTAGATAATCGGCAACCAGCTTTTCGGCTACCGAGGGGTGCAGGTAGATGCCCCCGCTATACACGGCACGGACCGCAGCAACAAGCTCTGCCGAAGTCGCTCCTTTCAGCACATACCCGGATGCGCCCGCTTGCAATGCCTGGAAGAAGTATTCGTCGCTTTCATGCACAGTCAGCACCAGCACGTGTGCTTCGGAGCGAGCCGCTTTGATCCGTTTTGTCGCATCCAGGCCGTTGATTTCCGGCATGGCTATGTCCATGAGCACCACATCAGGATGCAATTGCAATGTCTTGTCCACGGCCTCCCGACCGTTTCTGGCTTCCCCCACCACCTCGATATCTGGCTCAGATTGCAAAAGAAGGCTGACGCCTTCGCGCACGATGGTATGATCATCTGCTACCAGGATATGAATTTTCGCCATCATCCCTCCTTATGAAAGCGCGACGCCGGCCCCGGCCCTTCAGACATGCTGGGCCGGCAGAGTCACCAGGATGCGCGTCCCCTCCCCTTGACGAGAACTGATATCGAGTGTTCCTCCGAACAAAGAAACCCTTTCGCGGATTCCTTTCAACCCCAGTCCTCTGGTTAGATCGTCTGGATTCATCATCTCTGCCGCCTCAAAACCGACACCATCATCCTCAAGTTGAAACGTGACTTGTGTTGGGGCATAGCGCAACTCGATTTCGATGTGCGTTGCTGAGGCATGTTTTGCCACATTGCTGAGCGATTCCTGGGCAATGCGAAATAGGGCCGTCTCGATCTCTGCCGGGAAACGGTATGTTTGCCCATGCACACGCAATTGCGTCTGGATAGATTGCGGAGCCAACAGCCAGCCGGCGTACCAGCGAATCGCCGGCACCAGGCCCAGGTCGTCCAAAACAGAGGGACGCAACTCCACGATAAGTTGCCGCGTTTCTTGCAGCGTCTGCAAACACAATTCCTTGGTGCGCCCCAAATGCTGTCGCTCGGCGGTCAGGCCGGGCGGGAGGACAGCTTCGGCCGCCTCCAGACTCATGATCAAGGCCGTGAGTGTTTGCGCAAAGCCGTCGTGTAGCTCGCGGGCAACGCGCTTGCGCTCTTCCTCCTGGGCGGTGATCACCCGCTGCAAGAGGTGGCTGCGCAACGCTTCCTTGCGCTGCAACTCCTCGTAGAGGATCGCATTTTCTACGACGACCCCAATCTGCCTGCCCACCGTGGTAAGCAGCGGAATCAGGCTGTCCAGGGGGGGGGCATCGCCCATGACCTCGTCTTGGGCCACGTTCAGGATTCCAACCGTGCGCCCTTTGGCGCGCAAGGGGATGCAGGCGTGCTTGGAGCGCCCTGTCTGCTGTAACCAGGGGCAATTCTCTGCGGTAACAATCGCCGAGCCTTCCCCTCCGGCAAAGATTTCCTCGCAGCGACAACGCCCGTCGCCGTCACCGACCGTTGTATCGCAGGGGGGAGCGAGATTCCCGTGGTTGGCGACGACGTGCAACTCAGTCCCCCCCGGCGTTCGCGGCAAGAGAATCCAGGCGTCGGCCATACCCAGCGTGTGGGTCACCTGGTCGAGAACGGTGTTCAGCACATCCTCCAAGCCCAAGGATTGCACAGAGGTCAGAACGACGGCGTTGAGCGTGGCAAGTTCTTTGGTACGCTCAGTAACTTTTTCTTCCAGGCCCTGGTAAAGCGCCTGCAATTGGTCGGCCATTTCGTTGAACGTTTCCGCCAAGTCCTGAATCTCATCTCCTGTACTCAGATTCAGGCGCTGGCTCAGGTTTCCCTGTCCAACCCCGCGAGCCCAGGTGTGCAGCCGCTGCAAAGGTTCCAAGACTTCGCGCGCCAGCAAGGTACCCAACATGGATAACAGCAAAACAAGCGTGACCCCCAAGCCAAGTTCTTTGACGAGCAACGAATTGCTCGGGGCAAAGGCCTCGCTGGCGTCCTGGCGAATAAATACGTACCACTGCTTGTTCCCAAAATTCCCATTCCCACGCATCGTGGTCTTAACTGGTGCATAGGCTATGATGGCTCTTGCCTGGTGATGCTCTTCTTTTGCGACTACCCACCCGACATGGTTCGATGCGACAGTCTCCAGCAGCGTCTGCTTCACGCGGAGGCTCGAAGAGGGGTCTCCGGGCTCCACGATAAGCGTTCCCGAGGAGTCGATCAGATTCGCATGTCCGGTCCGGCCAAGATGCAACTCATTGATCGGGAGGAACAGGTCGTCGACATAGTGCGTCATTTGCAATACACCGATAGGCGTGCCATCGTCCCCCCGGATGGGGACCGCTAACAACAACACATCCTCCCCTTTTGTGCTCCGGCTGACGTCACCGATATAAAGGTTTCCTTTCATCGCCCGCTGCCACCAAGTCGTGCTGCTCTGCACATAGGTTTGTGGTGGTTGCAGGGATGCAAGAGAGACACCATATTTATCGGTGAGCATGATCTGGAAATACTCTCCCCCCAGCCCCTGGTAGGCCTGTAGGCGCTTGGAAAGTGCGCGATTGTTAGCAGGGCTGCTGGAGTTGGGCTGCTCCGTCCATTTTGCCAGGAGGCTCTGGACTTGCTCGTCGCTCAGCGCGTCATACGCATGGTCTGCTTCGAGCACAGCCGAGCGCACCAATGGTTCCAGGGCGAGGTTGTTGGCTTCCAATACCTCGCGTTCGATGATCAAGTCAACGTGGCGCGCGGTAGCTTTGGCCAGCTCTTGAAAGTCCCTTCCAATGGTTACGCGCAGCGTCTCCTGGGCGCTCCAGTAGGCAATAGCAAGACCAAGCAACAACGGGATCAATCCCGCGCCTACTGTAGCCAGGATCAACTTCCGGCGCAGACTTAGATGCGGCAACATTTTACAGCAACCCTCTTTTTATGCAGGTTTCGGCAACAGCTCGTGGGTGCAATACTACCAGCCATGCGCCTGGTTGTCAAATGGAGAACGAACGGGATAACCGTGTCCTGTGCCTGCGTTGTGAGGATAGGCCCCTACTCCCCACAGTTTCGCGCCATACCCCTTTCGCTCAGGGCCGTTGGCATTTTTGGGGAAAATCGGGTATAATGCAGAGGTTAGAGACTACCCGCCAATTGCTCACTCGCAGGGGGTCCAGATGGAACTAAATGATTATCCTCGCCCTCCCCGTGACACCGGCTTAGGAATCCATTGGGCTGCGGTCGTTCCTCCCGGTATCGGCTTGGCTGAGGTACAACAAAAGTGGCTGCCAGAGCTTTTGGCCATGAACATCAAATGGGTGAAGATCCTTCACGATGGTGGTGAGGGGCTTGCCAAACTATTCCTCGCCCACGAGATCATGCCGATCGTCCGTATCTATCGCCATCAGCCGAACCCAGGCCGGCTATCGAGCGAAGAGCAAATGCGTGTGAAACGTTTTGCCCGGTTGGGCGTCCGATACATCGAAACAAACAACGAACCGAACCTGAAGGAGGAGTGGCAACCGGGCGAATGGGAAAAAGGCGATTTGCCACGCCGCGTCGTCGAAGACTGGATCGCCGATGCCGAATTTGTTCTAAGCCAGGGCGCGCTCCCCGGGTTTCCTGCCCTGGCTCCGGGGGGGCATTTCGACGATGTCGTTTTCTTCCGCCAGGCTCTGCAACACCTGGCCGACCGCAATGGGAGCGACATTTTCCACGCCGGAGCCTGGATCGCCATCCACAACTATTTCCTGAACCACCCACCGGACTATCCGTATGACCCGGTTGCCCAGAACGGCCAACCACTTTCCGACCAGGAGAAAGCCCATTTTGCCCTGGCTCCGGCGGATGTGAAACAAATGAATGAACGGAGACGCCAATGGCGCAGTCCCGGCCGTACCCTCCGCGAAGACTCCAACGGATTCCTGAAGTACCAATCCTATCACGATATGTTTGTCGATACGTTCGGCTTCGAAGTACCCTTGCTGACCACCGAGGGGGGCGCTGTTTGGGGCCGCGCACAGGATCCGCGCTACCCGAAGATTGATGAAACGTTGCATGAAACGTACAATCTCTTTGCCTTTGAACACATGGCTGTCGCGCCGGACTATTACTTTTGCAACTGCCCTTGGCTGATTGCCAATCGCCGATTGAATAGCGGCGTACGCGCATGGGAAAACAACAGTTGGTATTCTGATTTGTGGGCCGGCGGACAGCTTCCCATTGTTTCCGCCATCAAGGATCGCGCGCCGTGGCCGGTACGAACGCCGGCTTCACAGGGAGGCCGCACCGGCGTCATCACCGGCCGGGCAACCCTGGGCCAACGGCAAGCGGTCGTCGTCCGTCAGGGCGGGACGTACATTGCCAGCACCCTCGTGGGAAACGACGAACAATACCGGGTGCAGGGCCTGTCGCCGGGCACGTACCGGGTGGAAGTGCCGGGAACAGATGTGGCACGCGATGGTGTATCCGTCAGCAGCGATACACCCGCTCGCGTAGATTTGACGGTTCCGCCCAAACTGGGCCGGATCGAAGGCATTGCACGCAATGGAGCCGGCACATTCGTCAACCTCTATGCCCGCTCAGGAGGCGAGCGGCGCGCCGTTGACCGGACGAAGGTCGGCCCTGACGAACGGTTTGTTTTCAGTTCCCTCTGGGCCGGCACATACTTGGTCGAGGCAGCCGATTTTGCCAGTGCAACACTGGATAACGTCCATGTCGAGGGCACAAAGACAACCCAAGTGCGCTTGCGGATCCCGCGATTTACCTGGAAAGCCACCATCACGGAAAACAGCAATGGCCCGGTAGCCACCCAGGACAAGGCGTCTGTGGTGCAAGTCCATGTCATAGATAGGCCCCCAACCGACGTGCGCATTTACCCCAGCTATTGGGAAGGGGTCACCGTGCGTACCGGCTCCAAACCGGAAGTGGGGCCTTTTGCCGCTGTCGCAGACTACCTCCCGGCCGGCACCTTCACCATCGAACCGGTAGGCCTGGGCGTCACCACGCAAGTCTTCCTGGACGGTCGGGGCAAAGCGGTTGTAAAATTCCAGCAGGAGGAGATACCCTTTGCCGATAGCGCCATCTACGGCCGGGTGAAGGGTGGCGCGAACCATTCGGTCATCCTGGAGCGCGACCAGACTGAAGTGTCTCGAATGGAGATCGGGCAAGACGAGAGCTACCGCTTCAGCGCCTTAGAAGCCGGCACGTATCGCGTGGCCGTACCCACACTGGGTTTGTGGGGAGAGCCGGTCACGCTGGATGGCTCAAAGGAAGTACAGATTGACTTTACCGGCAGTTCGTCGAACGGCACAGAAGGCGGGACGCAAACAAAGCCTGTCGCTCACTACCTGTTATTCGGCGACCCAAGTTTGCCTGGGGCTGCAACCCGGTATGCAATTGCGCTGCCGCACTTGCTGCGTCTCGGGGCCACCTTTGGCTATCGCCAAGACGATGCGACCCAAGCAAAACGGGTGACGATCATCGGCGACACGGACGCTATATCCGCAGAAGTCGAGACGCAGTTGCGCGAGGCCGGCTGTACCGTGCAGCGCATAGCGGGCGACGAATACGCGCTGGATGCCGCCCTGGCGGAGTTGGGAAATACGTGATACATGTTGCGTGTTGCGTGTTGCGTGTTGTCGGAGGATTGTTCATACGCAACGCACCTAATCTGGCCATACCAGAACCTAAAAGACCTACCACAGATTTCACGGATTACACAGATTGAAAAACCAAGAATAATCTGAGAAATCCGTGCAATCTGTGGTTCATTTTCTTGCCTAGCAGGCTGTCGGAGAGAGCTATCTTTCGCTTTTTAGGACACAGATTCTCACAGAGACACACAGATTTTCAGGCCAAATCATCGAAAAATCTGTGTCCCATGATTCTTTCTCCGACACACTGCTAGAAAACGAGAACCTCGTTGATAAGGTGCCAAGTTAAGGAGGCCAAGTCATGGACTTTTCACTAACCGAAGAACAACGGATGATTCGCGACCTGGCGCGCGACTTCGCGCAGAACGAGATCGTGCCCATCGCTGCCGAACACGATGAGAGCGGGGAGTTTCCGGCCGAAACCATCCGCAAGATGGGCGAGTTGGGGCTGATGGGCATTGAAATCCCGCCGGAATATGGCGGCGGGGGACTGGACACACTCTGCTACGTGCTGGCCATGGAGGAGATTTCCAAAGCGGACGCCGCACACGGCACGATCATGTCGGTGAACAATTCTCTTTTCTGTCATGCGTTGTACAAGTATGGCACAGAGAAACAAAAGCAAAAGTACCTGATTCCGGTTGCCAGCGGGGAGGTAGTCGGCGCCTACTCGCTGACCGAGCCGATGTCCGGCTCTGATGCCGGCACGATGCGTTCGCGGGCCGTGCGCGACGGTGACGAGTATGTGATCAACGGGCGCAAGTCGTGGGTCAGCAGCGGGCCGGTGGCGAAGTACATCCTGCTCTTTACGATGACGGCACCGGAGAAGAAGCACCACGGCATTACCGCCTTCATCGTGGAGACAGGCCGTCCCGGTTTTGCCCACGGCAAGGTGGAGCCCAAGCTCGGTATCCGCGCCTCGGCCACCTGCGAGTGTGTGTACGAGGACTACCGTTTGCCGGTCGCGAACCGCCTGGGCGAAGAGGGGGAAGGGTTCAAGATCGCCATGTCCACGCTGGACGAGGGGCGCATCGGCATCGCCTCGCAGGCGTTGGGCATTGCCGAGGCGGCCTACGAAGCCTCCGTCGCCTACGCGAAGGAACGGTACGCCTTCGGCCAGGCCATCGCCGATTTCCAGGCCATCCAGTGGAAGCTGGCCGACATGGCCACACGCATCGAAGCGTCACGGTTGCTGATCTACAACGCCGCACTGACCAAAGAGCGGGCCGAGCAAAGCGGTGCGCGCTACACCCGCGAGTCCTCGATGGCCAAGCTCTACGCCAGCGAGACGGCCATGTGGGTGGCCACCCAGGCTGTGCAGATCCACGGGGGCATGGGCTATTCCAAGGAGCTGCCGGTCGAGCGATACTTCCGCGACGCCAAGATCACCGAAATCTACGAAGGGACCAGCGAAATCCAGCGCATGGTCATCGCGCGGAGTGTGTTGGGGGGGAAGTAGATACCTTTTGAGGGACGAGACAAGAGGAAATCTTACTGGAGCAAGACTTGCTTTGATGATCTCGTACCAGAGACAGAAAGTGGCAAGGTAGTGCCGGCGATGCAACTGGGCACCAGCGCGGAACGCAAGGCACGGCTGGAGATCCATCCGGTCGCGGGGCCGAAGAACTCGCTGCAATATTGGGCGCAGATTCTCAATCCGCTGCGGGTGAGTTTCAACTTTGCCATCATCTATGCCTGCCGCACGCTGCCCTCCCTGTCGCTGAAGAACGCGCTCTACCGGCTGACCGGTATGACGGTCGGTGCGCACGTCTCCATGGGTCTGATGAGCATGGTGGACATTTTCTTCCCGGAGGAGATCGCGATCGGAGAGAACAGCATCGTCGGTTACAACACGGTGATCCTGGCCCATGAATTCATGGTGCGGGAGTGGCGCAAGGGGCCGGTGGTCATCGGGCGGGACGTGAGCATCGGCGCCGGCTGCACGATTTTGCCGGGCGTGGTCATCGGCGACGGGGCTACCATCTCGGCGATGAGCCTGGTCAACAAGGACGTGCCGGCGGGCGCGTTTGCCGGCGGTGTGCCGGTGCGGTTGTTGGGGAAATAGCTTGAACGAGTTGGGATTTGAGATCCTCAGTGAGCTTACAGAGGTGGAAACAATTGCAGCAGGTCGAGGGGTGTACATTCGACGCTATCTGGAGAGTACGTATGGGAAGGGGCGATGGCGAAAGATGAAAGGCATAGCAACCGTGCAACTTACAGACGGCACAATCTGCGAAGCCGAGATACACTGGTTTGAAGCACATGGTGTAGGCCGCAAAGACTTCAAAATCAAGAGGGTGATTCCATGAGTCGCTTTGTGATTTGTATCAACAACGACAGCAACCGGGCAAGCCTGGTACTGGGCAAAGTCTACTGCACCTTACCAGATACGGAAGCGACGGCACATAACATGCTTCGCATCATTGACGAGGATCGATCAGAGCCTGAGGGCTACCTCTATCCGGCGTTCATGTTCGCCCCCGTCGAACTTCCGGAAGTGGCCAGGCGGGTACTGACAGCAACGGGTGATTGAACACGATCGGCATTTTGGGGTGGCAGCCCCCCCGGCGCGCTTGCCGGCGGTGTGCCGGTGCGGTTGTTGGGAGACTGACGAACGATTGAATATTGGCAGAGAGGGCTATGAAAACGGTTACAGCAAAGAGGACCAGCCATGACAGTTGATGTCAAAGATATTGCAACCCTGCCCCTCACCATACGTGAGGCCAGCGAGGTTTATCGAACCAAGCTTCCCATCGGGCATGAAAAGACTTGCGCCTGCAAACCCAACCACCTGAACTGCATGACTGCTAAGGCGTGGATCAAGAGCCAAATCGGGGTCTGGCAATTCAATTACGAGGGGCGAGACGTTCGGGACAAAAAGCTGCACCCGGCAACTTTCCCGATCTCCCTGGCCTGGGCGATGTCGAACGTCGAGCCTTGCGTGCTTACGCAGAATACACCCTGTCCCGCTACGGCAACGAAACGGAGAGCATTCATACATGGGTAAACACAAGCTCATAGCATTTGGCTGGTATGGAGGAAAGTACAGCCATTTGGGATGGCTCCTCCCC
>JAADHH010000148.1:1208-3341 GCA_013151955.1 Chloroflexota bacterium | reverse complement strand
CGACGAGCCGGTCACCGACTGGTCTTCGGCTAAGCGGAGCGACACGGATCACTTCGCACGCTTTTTCCGGGGAATGCTGAATCGTGGCATCTACCTGGCTCCCTCGCAATTCGAGGCCGGCTTCATGTCGGTCGCCCACAGCGACGACGACATCGCCCGCACGGTGGAGGCAGCTCGCCAGGCTATGTAAGAAGAATTTTCCTGCTTCAGTTCGCTCCGCTCTTAGGGGTGTCCATCATATTTTTGCGCGGGCCTTCAGCCTACGAATGAATTCGAGGCTGAAGGCTGAGGGTTGGCGCAAGAAAATGACGAACATCCCTCTTGGCCAGCTTGACACATGGCTGAAAAGGGTCTATACTGACCTCAACACCAGCATCGCTTCGCTATACACCGGAATTGACCAGGCACAGCAACTGAGGTAGAAATGGGTCGTCCATCAGATCGGAAACGAGAAGGATCCTCTCCCTTGCGTATCGCTGTGGTCGGCGGCGGCCCGGCCGGTGCTCTGTTCGCCTGTTTCGCCTTCCACTATGCTCGCCAGATTGGGCATTCCGTGTCGGTGTCCATTTTCGAGCCGCGAGACTTCTCGCGCGCAGCCCGACCGGGATGCAACATGTGTGCCGGCCTGATCCCTGTGCACGTCCTGGATGAGTTCGCAGACATTGGCATCTTCCTGCCCCCTCGCGTGATCCGCAGCCTCATCAGCGACTACAGTCTCCACATGTCCGCCGGCACGCTGGATGTCGCCCAACCGGACAAGAGAGCCAGTGTGGTTAGCGTGTTCCGGGGCAATGGGCCGATCCAACCCCCACCGGAAAAGCCGATCAGTTTGGACGCCTTCTTGTTGGGATTGGCAATAGCGCGTGGTGCGCAACTGCGGCCGGTTCCGGTACGGGCCATTGAGGTTGGGCATAGCCCCCGTCTGCGTACCGCCGGCGATGAGGAGGAGCGATACGACCTGATTGTCCTGGCGTCCGGCGTGAACGGGCCTCCCTTGCAGGTGGAAGGAATTCCCTATAGGCCCCCGAAAACCCGAATTATGGCTCAGACGGAGATATTTATGTCTCCCAGTGCGATTCAGAAATTACAGGGTCGTGTACACATCTTTTTGCCAAGCGATAGTAACCTGACGTTTGGTACGTTGGTGCCCAAGAAGAATTATGTGAGCATCTCGCTCCTTGGGAATGAGTTACCCCCCGGGAGCATCTCTCGCTTTCTCGCGCAGCCAGAGGTAACTGCCCAGCTAGGCGTTCAGTCGCGGGCGATCTGTGCCTGTCGCCCCAGGATTTCGGTTTCCCCGGCTGATCCCCTGTATGGGCCCGGCTTCGTGGCCGTCGGCGATGCCGGCGTCACCCGCCTGTACAAGAATGGTATCGGCAGTGCGCTGCGCACGGCCCGTGCAGCAGCGCGTACGGCAATCTTCTACGGACCCTCTGGCGAAGCGTTCAATCGCGGATACAATCCGCTCTGCCGGGCAATCATTCAGGACAATCGGTTCGGACGGTTCCTGTTTCTGTTCGTGCATGTACTCCAACACAATTCTGTTCTGGCCCACCCGCACTTGATGACCGTCAAATGGGAGCAGCGTCAGCCGCCCCGCCGCCGGCGACTGAGCCGCTTGGTCTGGGGCATGTTCACAGGGAGCGACTCTTATCGAAGGTTGTTTGCCGTGGCCATAGACCCCCGTATTCAGTATCACTTGTTGATCTGTCTGATTGCCGATACGTGGTATGGCAGAGACTTGCACACTGTGTTGATGACAAAAGGACGCATGGAACTGTAGCCATGAAGAATAACATGGGACCCTTACAAGATGGCGCGAACGTCGCCATCATCGGTGGCGGGCCGGGCGGAACGGCTTGCGCCATCAGTCTTCTTCATCAGGCGAAAGATCTTGGGCGCAGAATCAAGGTAGCCATCTACGAGGGCAAGGTGTTTGCCAACAACATGCACCATAACCAATGTTCCGGGGTTGTCTCCCCACCCATCATAGACATTCTGGAATCTCAGTTGAATATCCCTTTTCCCTTTCATCTCGTCCAGCGGAAGATCACCGGTTATGTCCTGCACGGCAATCGGCGCGCACTCATCCTTGATGGACTAGAGGATCAACCCTCGTATGCGATGCGCAGA
>JAADHH010000148.1:0-1154 GCA_013151955.1 Chloroflexota bacterium | reverse complement strand
CTTGCAGAGTCGGGTCACAGACCTGGAGTTCCACATAGATGGTGTCCACGTCTACAGCGAAAGCGACTACCGGCATGTTGATGTCGTGATCGGCGCATTCGGACTGGATGATGGTACCGCTACCATTTTCACGCGGACGACAAACTACAAACAGCCCCGCTTCCTGCAAAGCATCGTCACCAAGTTTCATCCTAATGCCGAAAGACTGGGGCCGGACGTGTGCCGGATTCATGCCTTCCTGCCGGCTGCCCCGCAGATTGAATTTGGGGGCATCACGCCCAAAGCCAATCACCTGACGATCAACACGGCCGGCGCCCACCTCAACACACACTGGATGGAAGCGTTCCTTTCTTTGCCGGCTGTCCAGCAGGCCGTGCCATTGCCTGTGGATCGCGGAGCCCCGAACACCTGGCAACTGCCCTACTTCAAAGGGCGCTTCCCGATCTCTGTTGCCCGTGGATTCTACGGCGACCGCTACGTTCTCGTTGGCGATGCGGCTGGACTGGTGCGCGCCTTCAAGGGCAAGGGGATTAACTCGGCCTGCCAGAGCGGGATGTGGGCTGCCCAATGTGTGCTGGGCACAGGCATCTCCCGCGCGGCCTTCGCTGATGACTACGTCAAGTCCTGTCACGACATCCTCATTGACCTGCCGTACGGGAAAGCGATGCGCTATCTGGCCATCATCGGGAGCCGGCTGGGCCTGGTGGACCGTGCGCTTGTCGCCGCGGAACAGGAGCCGGCCTTGCGGCGGGCTCTATTCGACGCCGTCTCCGGAAATCGCAACTACCGCGACATTATTCTCGACCTTCTCCACATTCCCCTCCTCTGGCGCATGGGGCGTGCCTTTATCACAGCGCCGCAGCCGGCGTGAGCTGGAGAACCCTCGGTTCCCGCTCTTGACACCGATGTGTGTTTGTGATATAGTCCAATGAGAAGGGAGTAGTCCGTGAAACGCGAACGTCTGTCGATCGGATTCATTGGCCTGCTGATTATCTCGTTCTTGTTCAGCGGATGCCAGTCCGCGCCCCAGGCCAAACGGGTTCGACTCTACCGCACGCAGCCCCTGACTACGGGGGCTCCACATTACGCCAATCGTATGCCGCTGCGCGTCGCAGTGGCAGCAATTATTTCCCCCAAAGGCACCTTTACCACAT
>JAADHH010000103.1 GCA_013151955.1 Chloroflexota bacterium | reverse complement strand
CTATTTCAAGGACAACGGCAACCCGTTTCAACGGGTTTCGCGACAACAGGCGGGCAATTCATTGCTCGCCGAGGCCGGCCTGAGTAGTAACCTTACTGGCTAACAAGGCACTGGCTGCATAAAACATGGCATAGTAAGCCCGTGAAGTACATCAAAAGGACGCGGAGGGCAAAACAAAGATGATCGCCTCCCCTGCCTGCCCGGTGAACAATGGCATACTTTATTCAAAACCGGTCAGAGCATGTCCATATTCACCCCACAGCCAGACGTTCCCGCAGCCCCATAACGGTCAGACCTACCAGTTCATCCTGGCGATAGTGATAGATTACGTCGCCTTCGAGTTCACTGTCTGTAGCCTGCTGTGGCTTGCGGAAACTCAAGTACAGCACATCAGCCGCAGCGTCATAATCAATCCAGATATGGCTGGAGAGGGCCAACAGGGACGGTAGTGGCGTCAGGAGCCGATCGATTTCGAGCGTTGCCATAGGATCCCTCGCTTCCAAACTTTCTCGACTTTCGAGGTCATGAAGGCTGTAATTATGAAACCATCCGTAGGTTTCGTTTCCCTATAGACTGCAATCAGGTGTTTCTCGGTGATCGGTGTTTCCAGATAATATCGAGTGGCAATCAGACTTCCGCTCCACCCGACAACGATCGTATCGGGCTCGGCAACCGTTTCCACGACCAGATCGTGTAATCCTGCCATGTAATCATGTGCTTCGACGATATGTCCCCAACGTTCATAGGTGAGGCGAATGGGCACGCCATTGTGAGACTCAGTAACAGACAGGATACCTTCCATAAGAGGTATTATAACATGACATCTGCTGAAAGACAAGACAGTTTGCCCGTTGCTAGTTGGCAACCTTCACCCAACGGGCCAACGCCCCACGCTGACCTCTCCATCATCATCGTCAACTGGAACACCCGCGACCTGCTGGCGCAGTGCCTGGAATCAGTTGCCGGTTGTCAGATGTCAGTCGTCAGACACCAGTCGTCAGACACCAACGATCGGCCTACTGGCGACCGTCTACTGACGACTGACGTCTGGGTCGTGGACAACGCTTCCAGCGATGGCAGCGCGCAAATGGTGCGGGAGCGCTTCCCATGGGTGCGGCTGATCGAGAACGAGGAGAACGTGGGCTTCGCGCGGGCCAACAACCAGGCCATCCGCCGGAGTAACGGACGCTACGTGCTGCTGCTGAACCCGGACACGGAGGTGCAGCCGGGCGCACTGGAAACGCTGGTGCGCTTCATGGACGAACACCCACAGGCTGGCGCGGCCGGCGCGCGGCTCCTCAACCCGGACGGTACCTTGCAGCCTTCGTGCCACCCGATGCCGACTCTTTCACGCGAGCTCTGGCGGCTGGTGCACCTCGATGCCTTCCGGTCTTATGCAGTCTACCAGATGGCTGCCTGGGACCTGGCCCTACCGCGCCAGGTGGACGTGGTACAAGGCGCTTGTTTGATCCTGCGCAGAGAGGTGCTCGATAACGTTGGTCTCCTGGACGAAGAATACTTTATCTATTCCGAAGAGGTGGACCTGTGCTATCGGATCTGGAGAGCAGGTTGGCGTATCTTCTGGGTGCCGCAGGCCGGGGTTGTACATTACGAGGGGCAGAGCACGAGGCAAGTTGCACCACAGATGTTCCTACGTCTGTACGAAGGCAAGGTGCTTTTCTTTCGCAAAAATCAGGGGTGGGTGGCCGCGCAGATTTACAAGCTCATCTTGCTGGCCACAGCCCTGGCGCGACTGGCGATCAGCCCGTTAGCTTGGCTGGAACGCCGGCCTCGCCGCGATGTCCACCTGGCCCTCGCTGGCCACTACTGGCAATTGCTCCGCGCCCTGCCGGGGTTTTAAGAAGCGTTGCTCTTTGCGTCAAGCGGGCATTGCCAGGAGAGAGATGCCCTCTCGCAGCACGTTGCGGTAGAGCAGGCTCTGCATGTCTGCCAAGCCTTGCCAATCCTCGCTGGTCATCACTCGAACAGAGAGCCATACATCATAGGCCAGCCAGATATCAAAGCCAAGGCCCCGTGCGTTGCTCAAATCCTTTGCCGTCGAATGCTCCAGGATAACGATGACGTCAATATCAGAATTGGGATGTGCTTCTCCGCGTGCTTTGGACCCAAAGAGCAAGATGTCTACCAATTGGGAACCAAAGCGTTGATGTAAAGCCTGGACGTAGGCTCGCAGGGCGGCAGTTTCTTGAGTAGAGAGATTACCGGTTAACACTGTCTCCCTCACTGGGTCGTACTCAATCGTCACAGGGAGGGTATACTCTTGCATGTTTCCGGTTCCTTTTGGTTACTGTTCAACCAGGCTCCCCTACCCCCAAAAAACTTTGGAAGGAAACCGCTTTACTCCCCCAGGATTGGGGGGCTGGGGGGGCTACCGAAAATGCTGTGCCAGAGCGCCGGCCTTTGCCACCCCCAAAGCGCCTGCCGTCATTATAGACGAATTGCTGACAATTGGCAAGGTAACGCGCTGCCACCCCCGGCCCTCACCCTGCCGGGACGCGCCGGGATAGGGATTCCGGCGCTACGGTCGGTCAGACGTAGCCCCACCGCAAAACGTAGCTTTGGAATCCCCATTCCAGGGCGGTGAAATACGCAATCCACTTGACGGATATGCCGTTTGTGCCTATAATTAAGTAGTTAAGATGCACTCCCGCCAAAGTGCCAACTCAGGAACTGCGATGAGAATCTACCACATCATTTGGCTACCTGACATTGAAGACAAGCTGTTTCATAAACATAATGTACTTGTTGAGGAAGTCGAGGAAGCCTTATTCGAGCAGCCGCACATCCGATTTGTGGAAAAAGGACACCGGGAAGGTGAGGATCTGTATGCCGCTTATGGACAGACAACGGCGGGACGCTGGTTGATTGCGTTTTTCGTTCTGAAGAGTCCACATGAAGCCTTGGTAATCAGCGCGCGAGATATGACTCGCAAGGAGCGACGGTTGTATGCCAGAAGATAGAGTAAGTAGCATTTCCGGTTCGCGTACATTGGAAGAGATGGCTGACTTCTGGGATAGTCACAGTCTTGCTGACTACGATGAGCAAACCTACGAAGTCGAGATGGTTTTTGATCCATCGGCGCGGCGAACGACAGTGACGATTGAGCCAGAGTTGATGGCAGATTTATCACAAGTGGCACGGAAACGCAGGGTCAGCACACAAACGCTGGCCAATGTTTGGCTACGCCAACAAGTGGATCGGTTTATGTCGCAAACGGTAGAGGTGGAGAGTACCGCATAGACGAATTGCTGACAATTGGCAAGGTAACGCGCTGCCACCCCCGGCCCTCACCCTGCCGGGACGCGCCGGGACAGGGATTCCGGCGCTATGGTCAGATGTAGCCCCACCGCAAAACGTAGCTTTGGAATCCCCATTCCAGGGCGGTGAAATACGCAATCTACTTGACGGATATGCCGTTTGTGCCTATAATTAAGTGGTTAGCACGCACCGATGTACACCATACAACAAACTTCAATCGAGGATACAGGAGCAGCGTGGACTTACAATTCGAGTGGGATCCGAACAAAGCAGCGAGCAATCTCAGGCGGCACTAGGTCTCGTTTGAAGAAGCCGCTACAGTATTCCAGGACAGATTGAGTGTAACGGTGGCTGACCCTGACCACTCCACTGAAGAGGACCGCTGGATTATAGTCGGCCTGTCTCATCGTTTCAGATTGCTGATTGTCTCACATACCGAGCGTGGTAATCGCATTCGTATCATCAGTGCACGGGAGTTGACACCCCGAGAGAGAAAAGAGTATGCAGAAGAAAACTGGTCTTGAAATGGAGGACGAATTGCGACCGGAATATGACCTTGCCGAACTGCTCAAAGGGGGCGTAAGAGGCAAATATGCTAAACGGTATCGGGAAGGCACGAATCTGGTACTCTTGACACCAGATGTGGCTGCTGCGTTTCCCGATTCAGATGCGGTCAACAAGGCATTGCAGTTAGTCATACAAGTGTCCAAGATTCCGACTGGCAAGCCAAGTGTGGCGGAGAGGTAACTCATGGGTATGTTCGCGTGCTAACATCGTGTGCGCCTGATGCGGCTGAGCTGCGGCCCCGTCGGAGGCAGCACGCCCTGCGAAGGGGGGGCCGGCGAAGGTACTCGCCCTGCTCCCGCCGCTTAGGTGACACCAACCGTAAGATGGCTGATAAAGATATTGACTACAGTGATATTCCTCCCTTGACAGATGCACAACTGGCAACAATGAAACCACTTGCGTGAAGGTATGCCACAAACGATTCCTGATCCGGCCAAGCCGGAACCCCAAAAGGATTCCCGCCACGAATTGCACGAATTGACACGAAAAAAGAAAAAGAAAAATTCGTGCAAATTCGTGTAATTCGTGGCCGAGATTTCCTTGCTCAAGAAACAAGAAGCACTTCCCAAGGATTCAAAACCGTTGACGCACACATCGAACCGCCGTTGGTCCCATCTCCTTATTGCCGTCACGCTATGTTTGCTGCTGGGCACAGGGTTCCTGCGGGCCTTGCGGACTTCGGCTGCCAGCTCCACCGTCGTCATCAACGAGGTGCTGTACGACCGCTCGTCGTCGAACGGCGGCGAGTTCGTGGAACTGTACGCCCTGACCGACACGACCGTCACCGGCTGGCAACTGACCGACCAGGATGTGCTTACCTATACGTTCCCTGCCTTGACCGTAGCGGCTGGCGAATACATCGTGGTACACATTGCCAGTGGGTCCAACGACTTGACCGGCCCCGTCTATCACCTGTACACCAACAAGTATACCGGCGGTGTTTTCAACAACCCGGGCGATGACACCACCCTCCTCGATAGCACCGGCACGTGTGTGGACTATGTCGCTTACGAGAACGGCGCGGCCATCGATCCGCCACCCACAGGCTGCACCTGGACCGGCTCGCCCAACCCGACGAACGGCAACCACACCGGCACCAGCATAGCCCTCTGCGCCAACGGCACCGATACCGACGCCACCACCGACTGGGGCGAATCGGGTACCTGCGGCACCTACGCGCCCGATACCGAGGGGTTCGACAACAACCAGGACCCAACACCCGTGCTGCTTCGCTCGTTCCGGGCGGCCCGGCAGGGCGACTCCGTGGAGGTGCGCTGGACGACGACGAGCGAAGCCCAGACGCTTGGCTTTCGTCTGTGGCGCGGCCCGGCGGGCGTCAACGTGGAGGCATTTGCGCCGGTCGGCGACGGCCTCATTCCGGCCCACACCCCCGGCTCTCCCGCCGGCTCGACCTACCGCTTCGTGGACATGGGTGTACCCTCTCCTGCCGGTTTGCAATACCGGCTGGAAGAACTTCTCCTCGACGGTTCATCTCTCTGGTACGGGCCGGTTGAAGCGGGTGTGCTTTCAAGGCGGTACGGTGTGTTCTTGCCGATGGGGATGAGGCAATCCGTTGCCCGTACCAGACTCGTGCCGGATAAAATCGGCACTGTCACCGGACGGGACGTGCCGGATTAAAATCGGCACTAGCAAGAGAGGGGCGAAGCCGCTCAAAGCGGCTGAGTTCCAGCGGCAGCGGGGCCACAGTCGCTTCCAGCGACTTACCAGTGAGACCAGTGACGGCTTGAGCCCGTCACGGCACCGGACGGGACGTATCGTACCGGACGTGCCGTACCGTACCGGACGTGCCGTGACGTGCCGGAGTGGACGTGCCGGATTAAAATCGGCACTGGCAAGAGAGGGGCAAAGCCGCTCAAAGCGGCTGAGTTCCAGCGGGGCCGCAGTCGCTGAAAGCGACTTTGGAGTAAGCCAGTCACGGCGGGACAGGGACGAAACGAGATTATCGAACAATGCGTGCCCAGAAACAACAACGTAGAGGCTACAACAAGGGGACAACTCATACCAGTTACGCCTTGTATTACCACCTCACATGGTCAACCGAAGATCGAGAACCACTGATTAGCAAGGGGGTTGAGAGTATGCTATCGCGTTTCTTTCCGGCCAAGTGCCGCGAGTTGGACGTTATCCTCATGGCACATGGAATGGTGCCGGATCATGTTCATCTCCTGATCAGCCTTAAACCTACTCACAGCATCCCTGAGGTGGTTCGAAGATTGAAAGGAGCAAGTTCACGGGAGGTGAACCGTTCAACATCAGCAATGCTGTACTGGGAACGGGGCTATAGCGTACGGACAGTGAGTGAACGCAACCTGGATGTGGCCAAGTCTTACGTGAACAATCAGAAAGTTCGACACGGTATTCTGTAACACCCTATCTTGGCCCCCGCCCGTGCCGGATTAGAAATCGGCACTGGACGGGACGTGCTGGAAAAATCGGCACTGGCAAGGAAGGGGCGAAGCCGCTGAAAGCGGCTGAGTCCCAGCGGGGCCGCAGTCGCTTCCAGCGACTTACCAGTGAGACCAGTGACGGCTTGAGCCCGTCACGGCACATCTGAACCCATGCACACACCCAACCCAAAACCGAACACCCGCACACTCCTGCTCATTGTCGGCGTGGCCATTGCCCTGCGTGTGGCCGTGGCCTTGTTGATGGGCAACCGCGTGGACCCGCTGCCCGGCATCTACGACCAGATCTCCTACAGTGCCCTGGCCCAGCGTGTGGCCACCGGACACGGGTTCAGCTTCGACCGGGCCTGGTACCCATTCTCCAAGGCCAACGAGCCGACGGCCCACTGGTCGTTTCTGTACACGCTCTACTTGTCCGCGTTCTACTGGCTGCTCGGCTACCACCCGTTCGTGCCGCGACTGGTGCAGGCCATCGCCGTCGGGCTGCTGACCCCCCTGCTCACCTACCGGCTCGGCCGGCGACTGTTCGGCCATCACGTGGGGCTGGTCGCCGCAGCCTGGTCGGCGGTCTACGGCTACCTGGTCTACTATTCCGGCGCACTCTTCACCGAACCGTTCTACATCATCGTCGTACTCTGGGCCTTTGACCGGGCCTTTCGCATCGCCGACACTGACAAGCCCACGCTCTTCGATTGGATTGCCCTGGGGGTTGCCGTAGGAATCGCTACCCTGTTGCGCCAGGTCTTCCTCCTGTTCGCGCCCTTCCTGTTTGCCTGGATTTGGTGGAGCAGACGTCAGATGCCAGACGACAGACAACAAATGGCAGATGACGGGCGGGAGGGGATCGTCCATCGTCCGTCGTCCGTCGTTGGTCTGGTACTCACAACCCTGGTCGTCGCCGCTTTCATCCTGCCTTGGACGATCCGCAACTACCGGGCCTACGGCCACTTTCTGTTTCTCAACTCCAACGGTGGCTACTTCATGTACTCGGCCAACGATCCGGCCAACGCCGTTCATTTTAGCTCGACTTACGTGGCGACCATTCCTGGCGAATGGCGTCAGTACAACGAGGCCGAGCTGGACCAGCGACTCTGGCGGCAAGGCATGGCCTTCTTCCTGCAAGACCCGACCCGTAGCCTGCGACTGGTGGGATACAAAGCGGCAGCCTTCTACAAATTTTGGCCTTCGTCTGCATCCAGCCTGCCCAGCAACATCAACCGGGTACTCTCGTTCGGCCTCTACCTGCCCTTTTTGCTCTACGGCCTCTACAGAGCAATTGTCAATTGTCAATTGTCAATTGACAATTGTCCATTCGCGGCCCTGTTACTTCTTTTCGGCATCGTTTACCCGGCCATCCACCTCCTCTCCTGGTCGATGATCCGCTACCGGGTGCCGGTGGACGCCGTGCTCATGCCCTTTGCTGCGTTGGGGCTGCTGGCTGTGGCCGAGCGGGTACTGCCGGCATCGTGGCAACGGTGGAACGAGGGGCCGGTCGAAGGAAAAATTCAACCGTGCGCATCCTCTTCCTGACCCAGCTTCTGCCCTATCCGCCCGACAGCGGCCCGAAAATCCGCATGTACTATGTGCTGCGCTACCTGGCAGAATGGCACGAAGTGACCCTGGTGGCTCTGGTACGGGACAATGAGCGAGAGGAGGACGTTGCGCACCTGCGTAGTCTTTGCGAGGCTGTGCATACCGTGCGTTTGCCTCGTTCCGCCCTGCGGAATGGCTACTTTCTGGCCCGGTCTTTGCTTGCCGGCCAACCGTTCACCATCGTACGAGACCGGGTGCCGGAGGAAGACCGTTTGCTCGACCAGTTGCTGAGCACCGAAAAATACGACGCCTTCCATGCAGACCAACTCTACACGGCTCAATACGGCCTGTCGCGTCCGTCCCTGAACGGCGTGAAAACCGTGGTGGACAAGCACAATGCCTACTTTGCCATGGTACAGCGGCTCGCCGACGTGGAGCGCAACCCGCTCAAGCGCTGGCTGTTGGCGCGCGAGGCTCGCCTGTTGGCAGATTATGAGGCAGGAGTCTGCCGTGCTTACGATCACGTTCTCACCGTGACAGAACACGACCGCGAAGTGTTGGGAAAACTGAGCGGGCAGCCCGACAAAATGCTTGCCATTCCCATTTGTGTGGACACCGAGATTCTGCGACCGGTAGAACGTGTTCACGACGCACACGAACTGACCATGGTCGGCAGCATGTTCTACCCCCCGAACGTGGATGGCGTTTGCTGGTTCATTCGGGAGGTCTATCCGCTCGTGCAGGCAGAATGTCCCGAGGTCAAGCTCAACGTCATTGGGGCGCGACCGGCCCCGGCCATTCGCCAGTTGGCCGCCAACAATTCAACCGTCCGTGTTACCGGCTATGTGGACGACCTGACCCCCTACTTGCAGCGTACGGCGGCGATGATCGTTCCGCTACGCTCCGGCAGCGGCATGAGGGTCAAGATCGTGGATGCCCTGGCGCGCGGTGTGCCGGTCGTTTCGACCACGGTGGGCGCCGAGGGGCTGGACGTGATCCCCGGCCGGCACTTGCTCGTCGCCGACCGGCCGGCCGGCTTCGCCGAGGCCGTGCTTCGCTTGCTACGCGACCCCGACCTGGGGCGCCGCCTGGCCACCGCCGGCCGCCGCCTGGCCGAGACTCGCTACCACTGGCGACGTGTCTACGCGGCATTGGACGAGATTTACAGGCGTAAGACCTGACCGGTTTTGAAAACCGGTTAGGTCTGGCCCGAAAGGAGGCCCCCTACGTTACGAATCCTCTCCGTCTTTGGCACCCGACCCGAGGCCATCAAAATGGCCCCGGTCGTGCGGGAATTGCATAAGCAGCAAGCCTACATCCGCTCCTGGGTTTGTGTCACCGCCCAGCACCGCGACATGCTCGACCAGGTGCTCGACCTCTTCGGCATCGTCCCCGACGTGGACCTGGACATCATGCAGCCCGGCCAGAACCCTTCGCAGGTGGCCGCGCGTGTGCTCACTGCCCTGGACCCCGTACTAGAGGACTTGCAACCGGACTGGCTACTGGTGCAGGGAGACACAACGACGGTGCTGGCCGCGGCCACCGCTGCTCACTACCGGCGGGTGAAAGTCGGGCACGTGGAGGCCGGCCTGCGCACCGGCGACCGCGCCAACCCCTTCCCCGAGGAGATGAACCGCGTGGTCACCGACCACATCGCCGACATGCACTTCGCACCCACCGGTCGTGCTCGCCAGAACCTGTTGCGCGAGGGCATTCGCCGAGAGTCGATCCACGTCACCGGCAACACGGTCATCGACGCGCTGCTCTGGGTCGCCGTTCAGCCGACGACGCCGGAGATCAACCGGCTGTTCGACCAACTCGGCATCGCGGAGCAGGGGAGCAGAGGAGCGGGCGAGCAGGGGAGCAGGGGAGCAAGTGAACGGGGAAGTGAAGGTGGCTTTCCCTCGGCCCCTCCGCACCCCGGCCCCTCCGCACCCCGGCTCATCCTGGTCACCGCCCACCGGCGCGAGAACTTCGGTGTACCGTTGCGTGACATCTGCGCGGCGCTGCGGGAAATTGCCCGGCGCGACGACGTCTGCGTCGTTTACCCCGTGCATCGCAACCCGCACGTGTGGGAGCCTGTGCACGTGTTGCTCGGCGACGTGCCACGCATTCACCTGATTCCACCGGTAGACTACCTAACCCTGGCGCACCTGATGAAGCGGAGCGCGATCATTCTGACCGACTCGGGGGGCATCCAGGAAGAAGCGCCCGGTTTGGGTGTGCCGGTGCTCGTGTTACGCCAGACGACAGAGCGGCCGGAAGTGGTAGAGGCCGGCGCGGCCCGCATTGTGGGCACCGACCCCAGCGTCATCGCCGGCGCCGCCCAGCAATTGCTGGACGAACCGGCGGTCTACGCCTCGATGGCCCGGGCCGTCAATCCCTACGGCGATGGCCACGCCGCCGAACACATCGTCCGGGCCCTGCGGGAGAGCCGGTTCAAGGTGTGAGGTTAGAGATATGATTCCGGCTTTCTTTGCGGGGCGGCATCTTTCCGCCGAAGCAATCTCCAATGCAGGGGGACTTCGGCGCTGGCGATCCCTGCTAATCGGCAAGCAGATTCTCAACGGTGGTGAACTGGAAGGAACAAGGCAAAGATTTGCTAGGTGTTACGGTGATTGACTCCAATCCTCAAATGTTAGTCCCGGCACTCGTTCAAAGTCACGCCGGTTCCGGGTGATTAAAATGGCGTTCTGGCTTAGAACAATTGCGGCAATCCGCAAATCAAGTGTGCCGATGCGTAGCTTTTGCGATTTCAACTACCGAAACTGTTGTTGTGCCGCTGCGTCGAAGGGCAAGATAATCAAACCACAAAAATACTTGGCTGTGGCAATGAGTTGATCATACACTAACGTCAGGTCGTATCCTGGACGCCGCAACTGGGCCAGCCGACCGCGCATTTGCTCTTCGAGCGTGATAACCGTAACCGATACTTCTTCTGGTACACAGGTTTGGAGTTTGGCGATGACCTGCGGGTGGTTGCGCTGGTGCAGGGTAACATGGTCAGTGTCGAGAACGTATAAGCTCATTCCAAGTTTGCCAGTTGCACGCGGTAGTCAACCATTGCCTGGAGAAAGTCATCCCAGGTCGGATCGTCAGCAAATGTGCCGGCCTTGGTAAGCCAAGGATTATCAACTTGTTGCTCCGGCACGTCTACCTCTACCTGTACCAACTGCGTTCGGCTAAGCAGATCACGAATCAGGACTTGAACGCGACCCAGGGCTTCTTGCTTGGTCGTCCCGTACACCACTGAATCTGGCCACAACATGGGGCGGGCGGTGTAACCATCATCTGTTTGTTTCATCAACAGCACAGCAAAAGTCATAGGGATCACCTCAGGACAATTATATCATCACTTGCCACAAAAGGTCAATTTGGAGAGGGGGACCGCCCCGCCGTCGTGTCTTGCTCTCTGCTGGTCTCCTGTGAGATGAGATCGATATCGCCCACTTCGCACAGCGCAATCATTCCTGGGATTGCCTCGGATTCGACAGCAGTTTGTCATACGTGGCGTGCGTACCAATCCAGAACCACACGATGCCCTCTGGTTTCTGCACACCCAAGGCTCGGTGGTGTGCACCAACGCGTACCGACCACAATTCTTTCGTCTTGCCGACCTTCTTGAAGTGCAACGAGGGGTGACGAGGATCAACTTTGAGCAGTTTCAGGTTCTTGTCCGCCAGCCTTTGTGTCCCTTTAGGCAGTTGTCGGTAATGTTGCCAGAAGCGAGGCAGCGTCAGATGCTTCACAGCGGTTGACTCAGCCCGGCCTGATACTCTCGATCAACTTCAGCCAGCAGTGTGTCGAGACGACCAGCTTCCAAATCTTCTTCGATCTGCTTGTCCCATAGCTGCGCCTGATAATCTTCCAGCCACCTTACCAACTTTGTCAAATCTCTGACCGGTAATTGAGTAATGGAGGCTTCTATCTCTCGAACACTTAGCTTCTTAACAACCATGTTTGTCCCGTGCCTTTCTGAGTTTTTCAGGCTACAACATGGGGGGGCAGTATAGCCATTTCCCGTGTGTTGAAGCGATATCCCATCAAAGACCATGGCGATGGCCTCAGGTGGATTATACCACCGGTTGCTACAAAACGTCAAGCTGGATGGATTTCCCGTTCTGCTGCTTTGAAAATAATGTGTCAGGCGTCAAGTCTCACGTGTCAGATAAAACGTAAAACGTGATGCGTGATACGTAAGACGCAATACGTTTCACGTCCCGCCATTCTCATCCTTGGTGGCGAGCAATCACTCATGGATACTGCATTGAACATTCTCTACCTGGTTCCTTATACCCCAACGCCCATCCGCACGCGGCCGTATAACCTGATCCGCGCGCTGGTGCGGCGTGGCCATGCCGTGACCCTGGCGACGGTGTGGGAGAGCGACGAGGAACGCGAAACCCTACGCCGGTGGGCCGAGGACGGCGTCCGCGTGGTGGCGGCCCGCCTGACCAAAGCGCGCTCCGCCTGGAACTGCCTGCGTGCCCTGCCGACCCGCACTCCCTTCCAAGCCGTCTGGTGCTGGCAACCCAATTTGATGACACGAATCCCAGACATCCCTACTCCCTACTCCTTACTCCCTACTCCCTTTGATGTGATCCACGTGGAGCATCTACGCGGCACGCCCTACGCCCTGGCCCTCAAATCCAAAATCCCACTCGTTTGGGACAGCGTGGACTGCATCAGCTACCTGTTCGAGCAGGCCGCGCACGGCAGCCGCAGCCGGCTGGGACGCTGGATGACCCGCCTGGAACTGGTCCGCACCCGCCGCTACGAAGCCTGGCTGCTGACCCAATTCGACCGCACCCTCGTCACCTCCGAGACCGACCGTCGGTCCCTCCACGAATTAACAGAGCAGTCCAAACCGCAATCCAAAATCCAAAATCCAAAATCCAAAATCACTGTCCTCCCCAACGGCGTCGCCCTCGACTACTTCACGCCCGGCGACGAGCCGCGCGATCCGGCCACAGTCGTCTTCACCGGCAAGATGAGCTACCACGCCAACATCACCGCCGCCATGTACCTGGCGAACGACATCATGCCCCGCGTCTGGGCGCAGCGGCCCGACGTGCAGCTCTCCATCGCCGGCAAAGACCCGCCCGCTGAAATACGCGCCCTCGCCGGAGCGAGAGAACAATCGGCAATCCAAAATCCAAAATCCAAAATCGCGGTAACCGGCACCGTCCCCGACGTCCGCCCGTACCTACGGTCGGCGACCGTGGCCGTCGCGCCCATCCTCTATGGCGCTGGCGTACAGAACAAGGTGCTGGAAGCGATGGCCTGCGGCACGCCGGTCGTTGCCAGCCGGACGGCCGTCTCGGCCCTGGAGGTGCTGAACGGCGAGCACCTGTTGGTGGCCGGGGACGCGGACCCATTCGCCGAGGCCATCCTCCGCCTGCTGGACGACGCGGCGCTGTGTGCGCGGCTGGGCAGTGCCGGCCGCCGCTACGTCCAACAGCACCACGACTGGGACGCGGTGGCCGGAAAGTTAGAAGCGGTGTATGGAGACGTATTACGTGAGGCTGATTACGGCAGTTGACTTTCCCGGCAGTTGGGGTACAATACAGAAGAGCTAGTAGAAAGGGAAGGAGGCGAGATATGGAACGAGTGATGAGTACCACGGAAGCCCGCTCCCACTTTGGGCGGTTGGTGCAACGAGTCGTCGAAAACCACGAGTCTGTCATTGTCAAGCGCGGGGGACAACCCGTTGCAGTCGTGCTTTCCTTGGCAGAATATGAACGCCTGAAATTGGCGACGGGGCAGCGAGGAGAGCAAGAATCCTTGGCCCGAGCTGCCCGAATCCGTGCCCGCATAGCTGCCCGTCGAGGGGAACGTCCACTGCCTCCGGCAGATGAGGTCATTCGCCAGGTGAGAGAGGAACGAAGTGAGCACTTCTTGGATCTGCGTTGATGCCAATATCGTCGTTCCTCTGGTAGTGGGCAGTGCCAACGTGGATCGAATCATAGCGTTGTGGACGGCATGGCATAAGGGGAACCATCCGCTCGTGGCTCCTACCCTCTTACCCTATGAGGTCAGCAACGCCCTCCGTCGATATGTCGCTCATGGCGACCTGTTACCCCACGAAGCTGCTGAAGCGCTTGATGCCGCTCTTCACTTGGGTATCATCCTGGAAGGCGATACCGATCTCCACAAACATGCCCTGAGCCTGGCCGAGCAATTTTCGCTTCCTGCCGCCTACGACGCTCACTATCTGGTCGTGGCCAGCCGCAGACAAGCCGAGTTCTGGACTGCCGACCGGCGACTGGCCAAGAAGGTGCAAAGTGAGTTGCCCTGGGTACACCTGGTGGAAGGGTAACCAAGGCACGAGATCTCTACGTATGGACCTCACTGCTGAACTGAAACTACGCCGTTCGACCAAACGAATCTCGCTGGCGTCTCAGCGCCGGCTCTACCGGGTGGCATTGCTATTGGTAGATGCATTGGCCATCGCGGGGGCTTTCTGGTTGGCCTTCATCATCCGATTCTACACGGGGTTGAGCTTGTTTCAGCCGGTTGCCGGCTCTCCAAAGTTTTACCAGGGTATCGTCCTCGTGCTAGTTCCGGCCTGGGTCGTGTTGTTTGCCCTCTTCGGCCTGTACGACGACCGCAACCTGCTGGGGGGCAACCGCGAATATGCCCTGGTCTTCAATGCCTGTACCACCGGGGCCATGGTGGTAATTGTAGCCAGCTTTCTGAAGCCGGCGTTCATCATCTCGCGCGCTTGGCTGATCCTGTCCTGGCTGCTTGCCTTTGCACTGGCGACGTTTTTGCGTTTTGTGCTGCGTCGCGTGGTCTATGCCCTGCGCCGGCGTGGCTACTTCCTCGCGCCGGCGCTCCTCGTGGGGGGCAACGGAGAGGCTCGGGCCCTGGCGGAGCAACTCCTCGGCTGGCAGACTTCCGGTCTCAACGTCCTTGGCATCGTCGACGACCACGCGCCGCCCGGCACACGTCTATTTCGCAACCTCTACGCCCTCGGCCCCCTGCACCGGTTGCCCGAGCTGGTGGACCGGTATGGTATCGAAGAACTGATTCTCGCCGGTACAGCCCTGACCCGTGAACAACTGCTCGACCTGTTCCACCTCTACGGTACGGACCGGCGTGTACGGCTTCGCCTTTCCTCCGGACTCTTCGAGATCATGGCCACGGGCATGGAAGTCAAAGAGCTGGGGCGAGTCCCGCTGGTCAGCGTCAACAAAGTCCGCCTGGCCGGGTTCGACATGGCCACGAAGACGATTCTCGATTATGGTCTGACCCTGCCGGGCCTGCTCATCATCAGCCCGTTGTTGATCGGCTTGGCCCTTTGGGTCAAACTCGATTCGCCCGGGCCGACGATCTACCGCCGGCGGGTACTTGGTGTCGGCGGACGGCCGTTCGATGCTTTCAAGTTCCGTACCATGGTCGTCGATGGCGACGAGATACTGGCCCAACATCCGGAGCTACAGGAAGAGCTGGCCCGTAACCACAAGTTGAAAGACGACCCCAGAATCTCCCGCGCGGGCCAGTTCTTGCGGAAGACCAGCCTGGATGAATTGCCGCAATTGCTGAACGTCTTGCGGGGTGAAATGAGCCTGGTGGGGCCACGCATGATCTCGCCGCCGGAGCTTGCCGAATATGGCAAATGGGGCACCAACCTGTTGACGGTGAAACCGGGCCTCACCGGCCTGTGGCAAATATCGGGCCGCAGCGACGTGAGCTATGAAGAGCGCGTACGCCTGGACATGGAATACATCCGCAACTATTCGGTTTGGCTCGACCTGCAAATCCTCTTCCAGACCCTACCAGCAATCGTGCGTGGCCGGGGCGCGTACTAATTGTCAACGATCAATTGTCAATTGACAACTTCCAACGGGCGTGCGTCACTTTTTGCACGGGCCATACGGTGAGGAACCTGTCATTTCGACCAACAGGAGAAATCCTACACCCAGCATAGGGCAAGATTTCTCGCTGCACTCGAAATGACAAAACATGCCAGAAAAAGCAAACTTCTCCGACAGACTGCTAATTGAAAATTGACCGTTGATCATTGACAATTGACAATTACCCGGGATATGGTATGATTCTTATGAGGGAAATTGATCTTGGCGCACTCGATTTTCTGGACCTCGCTACCGAAATCCTGGAACGTGGCGACCGGCTCCGTTTCCGTGCGCATGGCTGTAGCATGACTCCGTTTATCCGCGACGGCGACTTGGTGGAAGTGGAACCGGTTTCGGCGGAAGACGTAGCCCTTGGCGATATTCTTTTCTTGCACGATGCACGCGGAACGCCGGTAGTTCATCGGGCGATTGGCCGGCTGCACTGCGCAGAAGGTGTCCGCATCCTGCCGAAAGGCGACGCACACATGCAGCCCGACACGCCGGTGGATGCCGGCCAGGTTCTCGGTCGCGTGGTCGCTCTGGAAGGCCGCGGCCGGCGGATTGACTTGCGCACCGGGCGTCGCCGGTTGCTGGGAAGGATATGGGCTTTGCTGTCGCCCTACAGCCGTTGGCTCTACCCTGTGGCCCGTTGCTTCAGTGTCCGCCGGCGGAAGTAAATGTCTGGTAACTCCTGTCGGTAGCCGGAATGCGACCATCACTCTGACAGGAGGCGAGATGGGCGTATGTGCTCAACTAACGATGAAACGGTTCAACGTTCAATGTCAAAAGGAGTGAAAGGGAACGGAAATGATGTACGCACGATGGCAAGAACGGATTGTTGTGGAACCTGATTTACATCATGGTGATCCCTGTATCAAAGGGACCCGTATTCCAGTGGCAATGATTATGGGGAGCCTGGCCGACGGTATGACTACAGAGCAAATCAAAGAAGCCTATCCTCAACTATCGCTTGATGATATTCGAGCCGCCGAAGTTATGATTTAGAATCTATGGTAGGAACAGTTACCGTGGTCACGCCACGAGGCATTCGCATCCGGCGGAGGAAGTGAAATCGAAGGCAAATGAGCGTTAGCAATCTGGGCAATGCAACACGCAACACACGCACCACACACCACACAACACGCCCCACACCTTGCGCACCCCACAACTGGACACCGGCCGCATGGGGTCTGTTGCGCATTTGCCGTGGCACACCGGATACACCCCCTCTGGATCCGCGAATGGCTCAGGCAATTCGTCAGGAAGCGTTTTGGGACGAAGTCTGCCGTACGCCCGCCTTCCAACCGCTCCTGCCTTTGGTGTACCGTCGTTTGCAGGAAACAGATGTGTGGCCCGACCTTCCCATCGTGGCACGGGACTTCCTGAGAGAACGGTATTATTCATCCCTCGTCTGGTCAGACCGTTTGTCGGAGGCTCTGACCGCTGTCTTGGAATCATTGGCACAAGAGGGCATCCAAGTCATTCTTCTCAAGGGTGCGGCTCTGGCCGTTGAGTTGTACGGCAATGCGGCGTTTCGTCCTATGGTTGATCTGGACCTGCTCGTCCGGCCAGACGAGTTGTCCCCTGCGCGTCGCGTGCTGGACCGCTTAGGCTACTGCTTGTCCCCAAACCCGGCCGGCCATCCGGAGCGCTTCGACGAGGAGTTCGGAGGAGAGGTGGAACTGCGTCGCGACGACGGACAGGATTTGATTGTCGTCGATTTGCACAGCCACCTGATTGCCATCGAATGGTACCGCCACGCTTCCAGGTTGCAAAATGTGAACGCGCTCTGGGCGGATGCGTGCCCTTTGGCAGTGGCCGGAGGGGAGGCCTGGCAGCTTTCTCCCGAGGACACGCTCATTTCTCTTTGCGTACATCTGGCCATTCCCGAAGCGTTTGCGAGTCCGCTCCGCCGGCTTTTGGATGTGGATTGGTGGATTCGCCGCCACGTGCCCGCCCTGGATTGGGAACGACTGGTGAGCCGTACCAAGTATTTTCGCGTACGAATGCCGGTCCTTATCTGTTTGCAAATGGCCTGTGGCATATACGAAACACCGGTACCGGCGGAAGCGTTTGCCCATTTACGTGCCCCCGCATGGCGGTTGTCCCTCGTGCGGCGGATGGCCAACACGCAGTTGGAGCCGACGCCCCTGCCCGTGGGGCGGCGCGCCCGCTATCTTTTACAGTTGCTGCTCGTCGATGATGTACAGTCGTTGGCCGCCATGTTGAAGTACATATTTTTCCCCGGACGACGCTGGTTGAAACTACGGTATACGTTGCAATCTCCCGCGCAAAGTGTGGCCTACTTGGTGTTGCACCCGGTACGTGTGTTGGGCCTGGGACTGGCCTCGCTTTGGCAAGCGAGATTCACGGAATCTGAGCCGATTGAGGAAATGAGATGGAACTGAAATATTACGCACGAATTCTTTGGAAATGGCTTTGGCTGTTGGCCTTGTCTGCCGGCGTAGCGGCTGTTTTCAGCTATTGGGCCACCACCCAACAACCTAAAATCTATCGTACCCAAACCAGTCTCTTGGTTGGGCAGGTTTTTCAGAACCCGAACCCGCAGGCTGCTGAATTCTATACCACACAGCGTTTGGCCCTCACGTACAGCCAAATCGTCTCACGTGAGCCGGTGATGCAGGCTACGGTGGATGCCTTGGGCCTGAACATTCCCTGGCAGTCACTCGCTGCGCGCGTGAATGCACGGGTCATAGCCGAAACGCAACTTCTGGAAATCTACGTGCTCGATACGGACCCGCAGCGGGCCAAGATCACAGCAGACGAAGTCGCGCACCAACTCATTCTGAAAAGCCCGACCGCACCTCAAGGTGAACAGGCTGCACATCGCGAGTTCATCGCCAGCCAGTTGCAGGACCTCGAACAGAAGATCAAAGATACCAAAGAAGGCATCACAAAGCTGCAACAAGACCTGGCTTTGGAAAACAGTGCGCGCTCTATTCAGGACACACAAAATCAGATCGCTGCTCTGCAAGGAAAAATCAACTTGTGGCAACAGACGTATGCGCAATTGCTGGTCTTCTTGCAAGGGGGCAGCACCAACTTCCTGAGTGTCGTGGAGCCGGCTTCCGTGCCCGTGACGCCGGTCGGGCCGCGTGTAATGTGGAACACGATGCTGGCCGCGGTCCTGGGACTGGCACTCGCGCTTGGCGCTGTGTTCTTACTCGAATACCTGGATGATACGATCAAAACCGGAGAGGATGTGCAGCGCGCCCTCTCGCTGCCCACCATCGGCGCCATTTCCCGTATGGGCGATACGGATGACCCCGCCGAACATTTGATCACCGTACACCACCCGCGCGCACCGGTTTCCGAAGCCTATCGGGTCTTGCGCACGAACCTGCAATTTTCCAGCCTCGGCAATCCGTCGGCCTCTCTGCTGATTACCAGTGCCAGTCCAGCCGAAGGGAAGACGACCACGGTATCCAACCTCGCCGTGGCGATGGCCCAGGCCGGCAAACGGGTCATTCTGGTCGACAGCGACTTGCGCCGGCCCTCGCTGCACAAGATGTTTGGCGTACCAATCGCCCCCGGCCTGACCAACCTGTTGGTAGACCAGAGCCTGGATGTCAACGAAGTATTGCTTCATACCAGCGTCGAAGGACTGTGGTTGCTCACCAGTGGGCCGATCCCGCCCAACCCTTCGGAACTCCTGGCTACGTCCCAAATGATGGAACTGATTGAGCGGTTGTCTGCGCAGTCGGATATCGTCCTGTGCGATAGCCCCCCCTTGCTGGCCGTGGCCGATGCTTCTATCCTGGCTGCGGAAGTGGGCGGTACCTTGTTGGTCGTCAACGCCGGCCGTACCCGCACCGAGCTTTTCAAACGCGCGGGGGAGACCCTGGAAAAGGTGGGAGCACGGACCTTGGGCGTGGTCCTCAATAAGCTTAGCGGCAAACCGGTTGGGGGCTACTATTACTACTATGCCCACGATGACGATAGGCCACACCGGCGCAGGCGTCGCCAAAAGGGGGATAAATAGATTGTCGCGCTGGAAAGTTCGGCTTCTGCGGAAAGTCAGACTGTTATGAAAATAGACGGCTTTCTGGCCCTCCTACCCCCCCCATCCTGGGGGAAACCATCCGACTCCCCCCAGAATTGGGGGGCCGGGGGGCTTCCGACGTCCGCCGCGCCCCGCCATTTTCATCCTTGGTGGCGCACGCCGCGCGCTTATAGGCCCCACGATTTTGTGACTTCACGCATCTGTACATTTGACAAAACATCACCATACAAGATATAATGTGGTGTCATAAGCTCATCTAGCCAAGGGAGACGTTGTATGTCTGTAAAAGAAAGCGTCGTTGAGAGAACTGAGGTGGGGATCCCTCTCTTCTATGAGCGTTTCCAGGAAGAACGAGATAAGCGTTTTTCCAGCGAGATCCGTCGCCTGGAAGCAGAGATTCGCCATAACGGCGAAAGTATCGCGGAGCTCAAAGACGATATCGCCAGATTGGACAAGAAGATTGACAAGCTGGATGAGAAACTGAGCGCCAAGATTGACAGTCAGGGTGAAGCGCTGAGCGCCAAGATTGACAGTCAGGGTGAAGCGCTGAGCGCCAAGATTGACAAGCTGGATGAGAAACTGAACGCCAAGATTGACAGTCAGGGTGGAGCGCTGAGCGCCAAGATTGACAGTCAGGGTGAAGCGCTGAACAACAAGATTGACAACTCCGTTGCACAACTCCGCAAGGAAATGCAACTTCAGTTTCGCTGGATGATGGGCCTGTTGTTGCCCATCATTCTGGGTGTAGTGGCCATACTCATACAAAATCTTCTCCGGCCCTGATGCAAGATGTGATCAGCCGCCGTGGTCTACACGCCGGGCCAGACCTCTGCGCAGAAGCATGAAAACTGAAATCAGTCTAAACGCCGTCTATCAACGAAACCCGTCGTTTGTCTACCGCAACATTGCCGGCGAGTCGATCCTCGTCCCCATTCGCCAGCACGTCGCCGACTTGCAGAGCATCTACGTGCTAAACAGCGTGGGGGCCTTCATTTGGGATGATCTGGACGGCCAACGCAGCGTGCAACAGATCAAGCAATCCCTCCTCGATACGTTCGACGTGAGCGAGGAAGCAGGAGAAGCGGACATGATCGCATTCTTGGACCAGTTGGCGAGCATTGGAGCCATTCAGGAAGCATGAGATGGAGTGCCCCCACATACCGGAGTTGAAGCATAGCATCTTCGGCCAACGGCTGCAACAGAAAACCACTCACCAACGCATTCCACTCGCCGGCAGCATAGAACTCACCGAACGGTGCAACCTCCAGTGTACTCATTGCTATATCAACCAGGGCGTTGGAGATGTGCGCTGTCACACACGGGAACTCACCCGTTACGAATGGAATGACATTTTCCGCCAGCTAGCCGATGAAGGGTGCTTCTGGTTGCTGTTGACCGGGGGTGAGATGTTTGTCCGGCCCGATAGCCTGGACCTTTATGCTGCTGCCAAGAAAGCAGGGCTGATCATCACCCTCTTTACCAACGGGACCACAATCTCGCCGCGCGTCGCCGATTTCCTGGCCGAGTGGCCGCCCTTGGCCATTGAGGTCACGCTCTACGGGGCGACCGAGCAGACGTATGAAGGCGTTACCCGTGTCCACGGCTCGTTCCGTCGTTGCATGGAGGGTATCGAACGCCTTCTCGACCGGCAGCTTCCCCTTAAACTCAAGGCCATGGCGCTGACATCGAACTGGCACGAACTGCCCGCTGTGCAGGCCTACGCCGACTCCCGGGGCATTGACTTTCGCTTCGACCCCCTGGTCAACTGCCGGATCGACGGCTCGGCCGCGCCGGCGAAGTTGCGTCTCCCTCCCGAACAGGTAGTTCAACTCGACCTGGCCAGCGAACAGCGCATGGCAGACTGGCGCACGTTCTGCGAAAAGTTTGTCGGCACCGGTGCCAACAACACCAATGCTAACGCGGATCACCTCTACCGCTGTGGAGCCGGTGCTACTTCGTTCCACATTGATGCCTATGGCCAGTTGTCGCCCTGCCTGATTGCCCGACATCCCTCCTACGACTTGCGCACGGGCTCCTTCCGGCAAGGCTGGTACGATTTCCTGGCTGCTCTCCGGCAGCAGAAGGTCCCGTCCGATGACCCCTGCGGCCGCTGCGAACTGCTTTCCCTGTGTGGACAGTGCCCCGGCTGGTCGCAGCTCGAGCATGGCCCAACCGAGAGCGTACGGCCAGTCGCCTACCTGCACGAGGTGGCACATCGTCGGGCCGAGGCCTTTGGATTGACGCTTGACAAAAGTTGAAAACGGCGTGTGCAGGTTGCCAACTTTCACGGCGGACAACTCAAAACACGCCACCAAGGATGAAAACCGTGGGGAGCGGCGGACGTCGGAAGCCCCCCCCGCCCCCCAATTCTGGGGGGAGTCGGGTGGTTCCCCCCAGGATTGGGGGGTTAGGGGGGGCAGAAAGCCGTCTATTTTCATAACAGCCTCTATGCGCCCATCATCTCTGACAATAACCATACCGTTTCTTCTCGCTGTGCCCTTTCTGGGGCGGATCTGGTGGAATAGCGCGCGCGCCTCCGCGCCCCCGACCCATCCCGAAGTGCGCGTACAAGCAGCCAGCGACCAGAGCATCACCATCGTGCTGGACACCCCTTCCTATACCCTGCGTGATATTACACGCCAGGGGCAGAGGGTTCAGCAGCTTGCGGTGGCCGGCTGGGGGAACGATGGCCGGCCGGGTATGCCGCAAGTGCCTGTGCGCAGCGTGATGGTGGCCATCCCCCCATACGCGACGCTCTCCGCAAACGTGCAGGCGCAAGACGTGGAGACCTTGCCGGGGCGGCATCAACTGGCTCTCGCCCCTCTTCTCGTCGCGGAGCCTGTGCCGGGCTATCTGCCGCGTGCCCGGCGGTTGGCCGTGGATGCCGGCGCGTCCGGTCACACCGCGCCGCCCCCGCCGGCCTGGGCCACCGTGGGTCGGCCGGCCTGGATCCGCCAGCAGCGCGTCGTCGTCGTTCACCTGAGGCCTTTCCGCTACGAACCGGCCACCGGCACGATTCGTGTGGCCCAACGGCTCCGCGTGATGTTGCAGTTTCACGGTTCAAAAGCACGGCGCGGCGTGGCCGCAGAATCTGCCCCGGACGATCCCTATGCGCCGGACTTGCGACCCTATCTCTTGAACGGGAACATGGCCCGCCAATGGCAATTGCCCTTCCGTTCGACGGCCCGTCGAGCGCCGGGCCGGGCCGCCTGGGAACCGGCCGGTCACAAAATCTTTGTAGAACGTGACGGACTCTACCGCATGACGTACAGCGATACACTGGCCGCCGGCATAGACGTCGCCGCCGACCCGCGCACGTTTCGGCTCACCCAAGGGGGAGAGGAGGTCGCTCTTTACGTGCCGGGAGAAGAGGACGGTTCCTTCGATCCGCAGGATGAAATCATCTTCTATGGGCAACAGGCCCACACACGCTATACGAATCGCAATGTCTACTGGCTCTCTTCTGGCGGGAGTGCGGGCTTGCGCATGACTACCGAAGATGGCACGCCAAACGGCACATTCTCGCCGGCCCAGAGTTTCACGGCGACCCTACCTGTCGAAGAGAACCACGTCTATAGTTCCATCTCCCCTCGGGGTGAAGGACACGATCACTGGTTCTGGGACTCCGTGTTGGCCTATAGCGGCCCGTCTGCCGGCACCTATCCCTTTACGTTGACCCAGATGTCCGGCACGCCCTTCACGGCCACGTTGCGCGGGGTATTGGCCGGTGCCACATCGCTGGCCCCTTACCCCGACCACCACACCCAGATTTATCTGAACGGCCGGCTTGTCGATGACGCCACCTGGGACGGACAAACCCTTTTCACCTTCACCGCTACGGTCCCGTCGAACGTGCTCACAAGGGGGGGCAACGTAATCTCTGTGGCCTTACCTCTCGACCTGGGCACGCCGTACGACTATGTTTATGTCGATCGCTTCGACCTCCAGTACCGGCGACCCTACACGGCGACCGCCGGCGACTTTACCTTCGGTTCGCCAGGGGGTGGCCGCTGGCAATATCGCCTGACCGGCCTTTCCACCGCGGATGTCACTCCACTGGACATCACCGACCCGCGACGGCCGAAGCGCGTGCTGGGGACGATTGTGGAAGGTGGCCCAACGTACACGCTCACCTTTGCCGCCGCCGGCACGCCCGACAGCCGGTACTTGCTCGACAGTCCGGCCAGACGTCGCGCGCCGGCCGGCACGGAGACCGTCGCACCGGCGAACCTGCGCACCCCAACCAACAGCGCCGACTACATCATGATCGCGCACGAGGACTTCTACACGGCGGCGCTCCCTTTGCGTGATTATCGCGCCGCGCAAGGAATGCGGGTCAGACTGATCCGGTTGCAGGACATCTACGATACGTTCAGCTTTGGGTTGCCAGACCCGCAAGCGATCCACGACTTCCTGGCCTACGCGTACGACCATTGGACGCCACCGGCTCCCACCTTCGTCTTGCTGGTCGGCGATGGTTCGCTCGATCCCAAAGATTACCTGCACACCGGTGTGCAGAACTTCGTCCCGCCCTATCTGGCCGCAGCCGATCCCTGGATCAATGAAACGGCTGCCGATAACCGCTACGTGGATGTTCACGGCGACGACAACTTGCCGGACATGGCTCTGGGCCGCTTTCCGGCCAACAGCGCCGCCGAGGTTGCGGCAATGATCAGCAAGACCCTGGCCTACGAGCAACATCCGCCGCCCGGCCTCTGGAATCGAAAAGCACTCTTCGTGGCCGACAATACCGACTCTGCCGGCGATTTTGCGGCCTTTTCTGACGAGGTTGCCGCTCTGCTGCCCGAGGGCTATATCCCGGACAAAGTGTACTACGGCGTCACACACCGGGACGTGAGTCAAGCCCGTACCGCAATTCTGGCCGCCATCAATGCGGGACCTCTGCTCGTGACCTACGCGGGTCACGCTTCACCCGATGCCTGGGCCAGCGAATCACTTTTCGGTGTCGCAGACCTCCCCGCCCTGACCAACTTTAGTGGGCCTTGGCCGATCATGTTGCCCATGACCTGCTACGACGGTTTCTATGATTACCCCACGATTCCCAGCCTGGGCGAGAACATCGTACGGTTGGCCGGCGGGGGAGCCGTGGCCAGTTGGTCGCCGACCGGTCTGGGCGTTGGCACCGGGCATATCTGGCTGGACAGGGGCTTCATGCAAGCGGTGTTCGAGGGGCGCGTTGATCGCCTCGGCCCGGCCACGATGCAGGGACTGTTGAACCTCTACGCCAACACACCCAACTTCCACGAACTCATCGACACCTATGTCCTGTTCGGCGACCCGGCCCTGCGCCTGTCCCTTCCATATTGTGACGCCCTCGGTGCCGCGGATGCGGACTGCGATTGTCGCGTGGATGCTGCCGACGTGCAGACTGTTGCGGACCGCTGGCACAGCCGGCCGGGCGATGAACGCTACCTTCTGGATCGGGACATAGATGCCAACGGCGTGATAAATTTGAGCGACATTGTGCGTGTTGCTTCGCGATGGGGAGCGACCTGCTCGCGGCCATGAGCCTTGACTGGTCGGGGCCTGTTCGGCCTTCGACGGGCCGCCCCCATTTGCTTCCTGAACGAGATTGCCTTATAATTATGAGTGATGGGTTTATCCCAACGCCCTAATCTGCTTACTACGACCGGTGAAGAAGGCAATCCATGGTTGAGAAGACACGGCGCAATCGCGACAGAAAGAATAAACGACCTTACGAAAAACCGACAATCCAGGAAGTCCGACTCGTGCCAAAAGAATCTGTGTTGCAAACGTGTCGCTACGGCGCTATTCCGGCAATCCTTTTCGATGTCTGTTACTCCCCTTACATCCGTTGTCAGAACGCTTGATGGAGAGTTGTTAGGAACCCCTTTTGTCTCGTTTAATTGCTATCCTCAATTTTAAGGGAGGCACCGGTAAGACAACCACAACGATAAACTTGGGTATGGCCTTGGCTATGCAGGAAGAACGTGTCCTGCTCGTGGACATCGATCCGCAAGGGGCCCTGGCGACGTCGTTTGGTCTGCGTCCGAAACACACTTTGACCAGCCTGCTCCACGGCGCAACAGACCCCGAACGGTACATCGTCAATGTCCGGCCCCATCTGGACGTGTTGCCCAGCGATTATCGTTTGGCCCATGCCGATGGAGCCTTGCGTGCCCGGGAAGTACCCGAGCTTACCTTGGGACGGAAGCTCAAAGCTGTTCAGGATAAGTACGATTTCATCCTCCTTGATTGCGCACCAACCATAAGCTGGCTTACGGAGAGCGCACTCTTTGCCGCGCGTGAAGTTTTCGTCCCCGTGTCTATGGAGTACCTGGCTCTGGTCGGTGCCCGGCAGGTGATCATCGAGGTGTTACGTGCGCGCAGACTCTATCCGAATCGGAGCGTACACATTTCGCTCGTCATCCCAACTTTTTATAACAGCCGCTTGCGCAAGACGAGTGAAGCCATGCGCATGTTGGAGAAGTACTTTCCGGGCGCAGTTTCGCCCCCCATCCGGACCACTGTGCGACTCTCGGAAGCGCCGGGGCACCACAAAACGATCTTTGAGTATGATCCGAAAGGTCCAGGCGCAGTCGATTACCATCGCCTTGCCCTCAGAGTGTTAAAAGATGCCAAAAGATAAGTCCCATCGTGCCCTCGGGGATGACCCTTTCGAGGGACTCGACCATATCGAAGATGCGCTGGCAGATTCGACAATCGAAGCGGAAGCAGCGCCGCCAGATGCCCCCCCTCCCGGTACAACGGCTGCAGCGATGTCCGCGAGAACTTGCCCGTATTTGGGGTTGCGCACCGACCGGACGGCGATGTTCTCCTTCCCCAGCGAGGAGCACCATTGTTTTGCCGGTGGCCAGGAACGCTCTATTGCCCTGGCCCACCAGACGAACTTCTGCCTGGGCAGGCGATACGAGCTATGTGATCGTTTTGTGCCCGTCGCACCGGTCGACGTGGTCGACGAAAGGGCGTCACGCCGCAGCCCCCTGGATGAGGCGCGCAAAGCCCAAAGGGCAGGAGCGCCAGACACGGCACCCGAATTGTTGCCGGCCGAAGAATCGTGGGAGGAAGGCCGCGCGGGGGCCCTGAGCGAACTTGTTCGAGAACTGTCGCCTATGCGGGTGGCATTGTGGGCCACGGCCGCCTTGCTTCTGGTTGTGGTCGTGTACTATTATGGCAGCCGCTTGTTCGGCCCCCAACCCAACTTGCCGGCCAGCACACCCGTGCGGGGCGGTATCCCCGTTGCCACGGCGACCGTGCCGGCTTCGCCCACAGCCACGGCCACGCCGACAGCCACCGTGGAGCGCGCAACCGCCCTGGTCACGCCCCTGCCCACCCCCACTTTGGTTCTGGGCGGGCGTTACTATTCCCTGGTGCCGGCGGCCGGCGCTGTGGGCTGGGTGAGCAGCGGGGACGAGCTGACCCACTTCGGCGAACGCAACATCCATGTGGGCATCTTCAAAGAGCAGACCTACTTTGGCATCATGCAATTCGACCTGTCGCCAATCCCCGCCGGCGCCCAGATTGCTTACGCTGCACTTTCTCTCACCGGATTGAGTGACGAGAATATCGGGGCAACGGGAACCTGGCAGGCGCAAATCCTCGATTCCACGTTGGATGAAAACTGGCGCAACCTCACATTCAAAGACGTACAAGGGGCTTCCGTGGTCCAGACCCTTGCGCCGGCCATGAGCCCGGCTGATTTGGGACGCAAACGGGTCAATTCTTTTGTCTTCACCACCGGCCAACGCGATTGGTTGGCCCAACGGGTGGCGACCGGCAAACTTTCCTTGCGCATTCGCGGGCCGGGGGGAGTCGCCGATAACCTGTTTACGTGGGATAGTGGCTACGGCGGCGGATTTGGCAATCGGCCCACCTTGCTGGTCGTTGCCGTGCCTCCGCCGACCCCCACGCCCATCGTGGTCACCAGCACGCCGCGGCCGGCCAATGTCTTTGAGGCCGCGACGCGTGTGGCTTTGGCTACGCTGTACGCCACGACAACCGGAACGGCTACGCCCCTTCCGCCCAACATCGTCACAGCCACGCCGCTCGGCAAGCAAAACCCGCTCGTGATCACGAATACGCCCACGCCGGCCAATGCGGCCACCGCGACCTTTGTCGCCATTCTGCAAACTGCCGTGGCCGCTACCACCGGTACGCCCACGCCCATACCCGCCTACGTCAGCACGGTGACTCCGCACCCACCCTACGTGATCATCACGGCCGTGCCGACGCCGGCGGATGTCTTTGCTGCGGCAACCAGGGCGGCCCAGGCGACCCGGCAAGCTCGCCACGGCACAGCCACGCCGCTGCCCGCGAACTGGGTCACACCGACGGACACGCCGACCGCGCTGGTCGTCTTCAACACGCCGACGCCGGCCAACGCGGCCACGGCCACCTATGTCGCCGCGTACGCCACTGCCCTGGCCGCTACGACCGGTACGGCCACGCCGCTGCCGCCCAACGCGGTGACCGCTACCGCGACACCCGTTTCCATCCCCTTGGAGGCCCTAACGCCCAGCCCCACCGCGACCTTGCCACCCGCGCCGACCGCCGTTGTACACATTCCCTCCTCTTTGTATGGCAAGATATTGTTCCTATCCGACCGATTTGGTGGCAGCAATCCCGTCGTGCTGGCCATGGACCCAGACGGCGGCAACGCCTCTTTGGTGACCAATCGGGATGTCTATGATCGTGCGCTGACGTTGGATCAACTCTCTACCGATGGCAGCCAGCAGGTGTTCGTTCGTAACTACAAAGGCGACTTTCAGATCTGGGTAATGAACCGCGCGGATGGCTACAGTTGGTACCTGGCCGGACGGGGGGGGCAGGCTGACTACGACCCGGTCTGGGCACCGGATGGCGCGCGGGTGGCTTATGTCGCCCAACGCGACCGCGACGCCAACGACGAAATCCATGTCGTCGACAAAGATGTGCGGTCCCCCGGCGGTGAATTCATGGATACCCGCATCACTCAAAACCTGGTGATGGACAAACACCCCAGTTGGTCACCCGATAGCAAGCAGATTGTGTTCTGGTCCAATCGCGTGGAAGACCCGGCGTTGTGGAAAATCTCCGAGCAGACCAAGAACCGCCAAATCTGGATTTCCGATGATGACGGCCAGCACCAACACAACATTAGCAACAACGCCTACGAGGACTGGGACCCCGTTTGGGTCAAACCCTATTGGCCGTAGGGGCACGGCCTTGCGCCTGCCCTGTCGGCCTTGCGCCTGCCCCGTCGGGCGACCGCCGGGGTACGTCGGGCGACCGCCAGGGTACGCCCCTACTGTTTGAATCGCCAATCCAAAATCGAAAGAGGAGGTGAACACAATGAAAATCCTTGTCACCGGTGGAGCAGGCTTCATTGCCTCGCACGTCGTGGATGCCTATATCGAAGCCGGCCACGAGGTGGTGATCATCGATGACCTGTCGACCGGTTACCGCGGCAATTTGAATCCCGAGGCGCGTTTCTATCGTCTGGATATCCGCAGCCCGGTCGTCGAGCAGATTTTTGGCAGCGAACAGCCCGATGTCGTAAACCACCATGCGGCACAAATGAACGTTCGCCGCTCGATTTCTGACCCCCTGTTCGATGCGGATGTCAACATTGTCGGCTCGCTCCGTTTGATCGAGTACGCCCATCGCTTTGGTGTGAAGAAATTCATCTACGTTTCGACGGGAGGGGCGGTCTACGGTGAACCGGTCTATTTGCCCTGTGACGAGGCCCATCCGATCCAGCCAATTTGCCAGTATGGGATCAGCAAACATACCGTCGAGCATTACCTCTATCTCTATGGCGAGAATTATGGCCTGAACTACACGGTGCTTCGTTACCCCAACGTCTATGGCCCGCGCCAGGACCCGTATGGCGAGGCGGGCGTCGTGGCTATTTTCAGCGGCCAAATGCTGCGCGGCGAACAAATCGTGATCAATGGCAATGGGGAGCAGGAGCGGGATTTCGTCTATGTCGGGGACCTTGTCCGCGCGAACGTTGCCGCTCTGACCAAGGGGGACCGCGACATCTTCAACCTGGGCTGGGGGCGCGGCACCTCCGTCAATGAAATATTCCGGACGCTGGCTGGCATTACCGATTACCAACT
>JAADHH010000098.1 GCA_013151955.1 Chloroflexota bacterium | reverse complement strand
TCGCCCCGGAATATTGAGAAGATACGAAAAACACAGATAAAACATGTAGACAAGGTCTCGGACAGTCGTAGGAATTTTGAAAAGCCCTGCCTGTGTTTCCCACAGGGGGACTCTTGACACATTTCTGGACTTGCGCTATACTAATGGGTGCCGGAGCCCATTCGGAACATTCGTCCCTGTAGCTCAGGGGATAGAGCGCAGCGCTGCGGACGCTGAGGCCACAGGTTCGAATCCTGTCAGGGACGCCATTTCGTGGGCCGCTAACTCAATTGGCAGAGTATCGGCCTTTTAAGCCGAGAGTTCAGGGTTCGATCCCCTGGCGGCCCATTACTCCACATGAATATGGTTGGTAAGAATCCAGGCACGTCCCCAGCGCCATGCCTCCGCGCGGTAAACCCCGGATTTATGGGTGGTCAAGAGTAGGTTCGTGTCGTTGCGACGACAGACGACTTCTCCGTCACGTAGAATCCGTATATCGCTTCGATGGGGGACGTGAACGCTCAGCAGAAATTGTTCGCCTCCGGCCAGCGTGTCGCCGACTGTGACCGTCTTGTCGCCGGACCGGGCCACGAAACTCGCTCCATCTGCTTGACCGTAGGTACGGTTCGCCATGATTACGCGTCCCCGCCCCAACGCTTTCAGTATCTGAGCTTTGGCCAAGGAGAAATCTTCTGACAGTGGACGGTCCAGAACGAGATAGTTGGTAAGGGTGCGGAAGACTTGTTCGTAGGGAAAGACTTCCCAAATTCGCCCGAGCGAACGAACCCGTGCCTGATGCACATCGCCGCCGACCACCCCCACCGTGTGGCCTCCTTCCCGATGTAGGCGATCCCACCAGGACAACACGCGCCTCGTAGGACTCTTGATCGCAGTTGCCGGGAAAAAGAAGTTTAGATACTTTCGCCAGGGAGCGATTGCCTCCATCCATTCTGACATATAGTTCCACAACTCAATGCCGGTGAAGCCGCGAATGGACCAATCCTCCCATTCGTAGGGTCTTTTCATAGCGTTATTGGTTCGCTCATCTGGGTGGGCAATGAAGCTGAGCGCATTCAACTCTCGCGCACGAACAATGCACTCGGCGGGCGAAAGATCACGAGAGATGACTTCGGAGGCGCCGAACACCAACAGGTGATTCTTGTCCGGTGTGACTTCGTACCCGACCAGAACGGCAACGCCGTCATACCAACCCTCTTCGGGCAGCGCCTGCAATGTGTCGTGATCTGTTATGATGATCCAGCGCAGCCCGGCCGCTCGGGCCGCTTCGGCTATCTCCGGCACAGTGCCCGAACCATCCGAGTATGGGGTGTGTATATGCAATGCCCCGGGGTAGGAATAAACCATCTGTCCTCCTTCTACCGCATACGAACTTCTCAGTCTTTGCGTAACCGTATTCCCCAAGCCGGCACGAAAAACGAAGACAATCGTCGTGACCCTGGTTGTATTTTCCGTTTCGTGCTCCAAGAAGCAGAAACCCAAACGACCGGATCATATCAAAGCGATATGCTTGTCGTAGTATACCATAGATTCCTTGCTCTGGGAAGAGTCGGCCACCGGCGGTTGCGCGCGCCACCAAGGATGAAAATCGCGTGGCGGGCGACAGAACACGCATCGGGCCAAGAAGTTCAACTTCTCCGAGAAGTTGAACTTCTTACTTCTTAAAAAATAGGGCTTTTGCCTTAGGCAAATAGAATGTGTGCCTTATTGAGTTGGCTGTCAGAATAAGATAGAATAGTTGTAGGCACATGTAGTTCGTGCGTTCAAGAATTTTGCCGCGAACATAGAAAGGAGAGATAAAGCATGACGACAGTCATAATGGCCTGTCCAACATGCGGGTTTGTCATCGCCGACTTCACAGAAGAACAAATGGCTGCGGAGGAGCGGGTGGCCAAGCGGTACCAATATCTGAAGAAAAAGCAAACGCTTTGCCCCAACTGCTTGATCGCGACCAAACGGCTGAAAGAGCTACGGGGTGCGGAGGCGGACGAAGCCAAAGCAGCGGCCCCCGTTTTCTCTGGGGAGATCCTTACGCCGGAGGAAGTGGAAGGGTTCGAAGAAGCCGAGGCAGCAGAAACCCCCCTCCTCGATGAGTTAGAGAATGGCCCCTGGCCCAGCCACGTCACCGAATTGAAGAAATCGAAGTACCACATGATGATGTACGAGGAAGGTATGCGATTGCGGCAGACGCAGTGGGGCTTCGGCGGCTACGTCTCGCTTCCCGGCGTGGCGGCGGGCATCTTGGTGCGCGCCTCTGCTCGACCGGACATCGCCAGAGGCGCGAACTTCATGCGTATGCTGGCCCCCTCCGGCGGCTACTACACCACCGACATGTTGCGCACCGTTTGTGACATCACCGACGAACATGCCTACGGCCTGCTCCATCTGCACAGCGCCGGCGGTGACATTGAGATCCTGGGCATCCCCACAGAAGATTTGGAACCGACCGTCAAGGCCCTGAATGAACATGGCTTCGATGTTGGATCGACCTCTGATGCCTACCGCAATTCGGTGGACTGCCTGGGCATGTCCCGCTGCGACGTTGCCCTGACGGACAGCATGGGCATGCGCGACGCCTGGTACAAGCGATACCTCGATGACGTGCAATACCCCCGCTTCCCCCACAAACTGAAGGTGCGATTCTCCGGTTGCCCCAACGATTGCGCGCGGGCACAGCAAAAGAGTGGGATCGCGCTGGTCGGCGTGTTCCGCGATTTGCCCCGCGTGGACGGTGATCGCCTGACAGAATGGGTTGGACGTGGCGGCGACATGAACGCCATCGTGCGTATGTGCCCCACGCGCGCGATGATCTGGGACGGAAAGTCGCTGGAGATCGACGCCGATTCTTGTGTGCGTTGTATGTTCTGCATCAACAAGTGTTCCTATGCCATTCGCCCTGGCGTGGACCGGGGCGTAGCCATCGTCGTCGGAGCGAAATTCCGGGGCAAGTACGGCCCGTTGCTGGGCAAAGTCCTGACCCCCTTCGTGCCGGCCAACCCGCCTGACTACAATGAAGTCTTCGAAATTGCCGATAGAGTGGCCGACGCCTTCGACGAGCACGCGCGACGCAAGGAGCGGCTGGGTGATATGATCTTCCGCGTCGGTATGGACCAGTTTACCGAATGGGTAGGGGTAGAGCCATCACCTCGTCAAATGGCCGAACCACGCACGAACGTTTACTACCACTGGAAAGCCGAAGAGCTAGGCCGCTAGAAAGGAGCGAATATCAATGCCGGGAATTGGTATACCGCCACTGGAAAAAACGATACCGCCCATTGTCAAGCGCAATTACGGCAAATGGATTTATCACGAAGTGCCCCGCCCTGGGGTGCTGAAACATGTAGCGGAGAGTGGTGAGGAGTGTTACACCGTACGCGCCGGTATGCCGGCCAATGGCCGCGTGAGCACGGCCCTGGCCCGCAGCATTTGCGCCGTCGCCGACAAATACGCCGAAGGCCACCTGCGCATTACCCGCCGCCAGAGCCTCGAATTGGTCGGCGTGCCCGAAGCCCAGATTGACGCCGCCATCGTCGACCTGAACGCCTTGGGCCTGCCGGTTGGCGGCGTGGACCACACCCTGCACAACATCGTAGCCTGCACCGGCTGGATCCATTGCCAGTTCGCAGCCACCGGCGCTGCCGCGATCAGCAAGGCCTTGAGCGACGACCTCTATGATATCTTTCTCAAAGAAGACCTGCCCGCCAAGCTGAAGGTCGCCATCTCTGGCTGTGTGAACAACTGCGGCGAGGGCATCACTGCCGACATCGGTGTCATCGGTATTCACCGCGACCTGCCGCGCGTGGACGATGAAAAGGTCAAGAAGTGCGAGATGGCCTTGATCATCTCCGTCTGCCCAACCGGAGCGATCCGCCCCAAACCGCCGAAGAGCGTGCAGGTGGACCCGAATCGCTGTATGCACTGCGTGGCCTGCGTCGGACAGTGCGAGGGCATGCCCATCGGCGACCCCGTGACGGACGGCGTGGCTATCTACGTCGGGGGCAAGTCGGGTAACGCCGGCAGCGGCCCGAATTTCGCCAAGCTGGTTATCCCTTATCTGCCGAACACACCGCCCCGCTGGCCCGAAACGAGTGCAGCAGTCAGGGAAATCATCGAGGCTTGGGTCGCCGGCGCACACAAACACGAACGAATCATTGACTGGATCAATCGCATCGGCTGGGAGAAGTTCTTCGAAAAGCTGAACATCCCCATGACCTACAAACAACTGGATGGCTATGTCTTGTGGCCCATGTCCTCTCGTACCGGTGTACGGTTCCATTGGTGAGGTTGGGGGGAGTAGAGCGACTCCGGAATGATGAACGAAGAATGATGAATGGTGAATCGCGTGAAACGTGAAGACGTAAAACGTGAGAACGTGACACGCAGTACGGATTACGCAATACGCGTCACGGCAATCCAAAATCGCAAATCCAAAATCTAAAATCTAAAAGGGAGGATACAAACCATGGCAGGACAAACAATCGAATTCAAAGGAAAGACATTGGAATTGGACGAGGATGGCTTCTTGCAAGACCCTGATTTGTGGGATGAGGAGATCGCCGAGTTCTTCGCCAAGGAGGAATCGATTCCGGAGCTGACCGAGGAACACTGGAAGGTGATCAACTACATTCGGGATTACTATCTGCAATTCGGCATCGCCCCCATGATCCGCAAGATCGGCAAAGCCTGTGATATGCCGGTAAAGCACATGTACCAGATCTTCCCCACCGGCCTGGACAAGGGCGCTTGCCGCTGCGCCGGACTGCCCAAGCCAACCGGGTGTGTGTAAACCATGGATAGCGTCAGTCTGATCTTTAATGTACTGGCCTACCTGGCGCTGGCTATCTTCTGGGTTGGGGTGGGCTACCGGCTGTGGGTGTGGGCCGAAACACCGGTGCCGCTCAAGATTCCCACCACGCCGGCACCGGAAACGTTGAGCGGCGTCACAGCACGCATGGCCGGTGAGGTCGTCCTTTTCCGCAGCCTCTTTCGGGGCGACAAGGCCCTCTGGCTGGGCGGCTGGACGTTCCATGGTGCGCTGCTGCTCATCTTGCTCAAGCATTTGCGCTACTTCCTGTTCCCTGTGCCGGCCTGGATCGCCGGGCTGAACCACATCGGCGTCTATGCGGGTGAGTTCATTCTCATCCCGCTCCTCTTCCTGCTCGTGCGGCGCTTTACGTTGGAGCAGGTGCGCTACATCTCCGTGCTGTCCGACTACCTGGTGCTCCTGCTTCTCATAGGCATAGCCCTCACCGGCCTGGCCATGAAATTCGTGGCCGGCGTGGATGTCGTCGCCGTCAAAGCGTTCATGCTGGGGATCATCACCCTCTCCCCGACCGCTATGCCGGCCAGCACGTGGTTCCTGTTCCACTTCTCGCTGGTGCTCTTGCTGCTGGTCTACTTCCCCTTCAGCAAGCTCCTTCATGCGGGGGGTGTGTTTGTGAGCCCCACACGCAACCAGCGTGACGATGGTCGCATTCGACGCTACGTGAATCCGTGGGACTACCCGGCCGAGTCGGGTGAAGTCACCACTTTTGGGGGAGGATGACGCATGGCCGACATGAAAATCGAAGTCCCTCGCCTGCAACGCGACGCTTTCGCAGACAAACAGTGCCACCGCGCACACGCCGATCACATGGAGACGATCAACCTGCCCCCGGAGCTGGTGGACAATTGGCAGCAGCGGGCGCTGGAAAAAATGGAGCAACTCCTGGGACGCTACCGCTCGCTGCGTGACTATCTCGATATCTGCGTGCGCTGCGGCTCTTGCGCCGACAAGTGTCCCTTCTTCCTGGGCACCGGCGATCCAAAGAACATGCCGGTGGCCCGCGCCGAGCTGCTGCGCAAGGTGTACCGTTACTACTTCACGGCGGCCGGCTGGCTCCCCGACCTGGGGCGCGCGGAACCGCTGACCGAAGAGGTGCTCAACGAGTGGTACACCTATTTCTACCAATGTTCCGAGTGCCGGCGCTGCTCCGTCTTCTGTCCCTATGGCATCGACACGGCGGAGATCACCATGGCCGCGCGCGAGATCATGGCCAGCATTGGCGTGGCCAACAAGTACATCACCGAGGTGCTGGCCAACGTCTATCGCACCGGCAACAACATCGGCATTCCCGCGCCGGCCTGGGCCGACAACCTGGAGTTCCTGGAAGATGACATACAAGAGGATACCGGCGTAGATGTGAAAATGCCGGTGGACCAGGAAGGCGCAGACGTCCTGCTCGTGCCCCCCTCGGCCGACAACTTCGTCAACCTGGACACGATGATGGGCTATGGCAAGGTCTTCCACGCCGCCGGCATCAGTTGGACCACCGCCACGTATGCCAGCGAGGCGGCCAACTTTGGCCTCTTCCTCGATTTCAACAACATGAAAAAAGTCAACAAGCGCATTATCGACGCGGCGCGACGGCTGAAGGTGAAGAGGATCGTCTTTGGCGAGTGTGGCCATGCCTGGCGCGTGGCCCTCTACATGAACACGCTCAACGGCCCGCTCGACTTCCTGGAGGTGCCCAATCCAATCCACTGCACCGAGTTCACGCTGGACTTGCTGAAACGGGGTGCCTTCAAGCTGGATAAGAGCGCGAATGACGAATACGTGGTCACCTACCACGACCCGTGCAACATCGCCCGTGCCGGCGGGCCACTGGAACCGCCGCGCGAGCTGATCCGCGCCTCGTGCAACCGCTTCGAGGAGATGCCGGAGAACACCACGCGGATCAACACCTTCTGTTGTGGCGGCGGTGGCGGTCTCCTCTCCGATGAACACATGGATGTGCGCATGGCCGGGGCGAAAATGCGCGCGATGGCGGTGCAAACGACCAACGCGAATTATCTGGCCACGATGTGCGCGATCTGCAAGGCGCAGCTCAAGAAGGTGAACACGCATTACAAATTGGGTGTGGAAGTGGAGGGCGTGCACGGCTTGTTCGGGCGGGCCCTGGTACTCAACGGCAATCAGGAGGTGTAGGGACGATGGGCAAAGCGATTATATTGTTGCTGTTATTGTTCCTGGTGTGCGGGCTGGCCGGCGTGGCGGCCCGTGCCGGCGGCCCAGCGCCTTCGCTGAACGGTACAGGCTCGCTGACTCTGGAAGTGCCGTCCGGTCTGCAGCCGCCCGATTATCACCGGCCACTCGAAACGTGGAAAGTCAACCACCCGGCGTTTGTGCGAGCTGCGGGTGAACAGGAATGCCTGGCCTGCCACAACCCGGAGACCTTCTGCAACGTCTGTCACCGCTACGCGGGGGGCGTACCACTCTTCCCGGCCTGGACTCCGACACCGGTGCCACCGCCGACCGAAGTGCCCACACCCGGTCCCGCGCCCGAAGCAAACGCTGCTACCAGTTTCTCCGCAGATGTTTTTCCTTTGCTGCAAGCTCGCTGTGCCGGACAATGCCACAACCCGCAGGCGGCCGCGGCCATGGGCGGATGGGACGCCACGACCTACGACGCCTTGATGGGCACCGGCAAACATGCCCCGGTCGTGCAGCCCGGGGACCCGGCCGGCAGCCTGCTACTCCAGAAGGTGCGGGGCACGCAGCCCGAAGGCGTGCGCATGCCTCTGGGGGGCGCGCCGCTGTCTGAAGCGGAAATCCGCACGATAGAGAGTTGGATTGCCGCCGGCGCGAAGAACGATTGAAGTCGTGGGGCAATGATCAATTGACGATTGTCAATGGTCAAGTATCAACGCAACGCGCAATACGCAACCCCTGACGCGCAGCAGTACTTGCCGATTCACGGAACGTAACCATGAAAGTCGGGGATTTCGAGTTCAGCCGGCGGGAACTGGCCGGCTCGATGGGCGATTTCGGAACGCTCTTCCCTCTGGCGGTCGGCTATATCGTCATCGTCGGGCTGGACCCGGCCGGCCTTTTGGTGGTGATGGGGGTGACGAACATTGCCCTCGGCCTGGTCTACCACATCCCGATGCCTTTACAACCGAAAAAAGTGGTCGCTGCGGTAGCGATTGCCCAACGCTGGGACCCCCAAACGGTCTACGGGGCCGGGCTGGGCCTGGGATTGGCCTGGTTGGCGCTGGCCGTCACCGGCCTGATTGACCGGCTGGTCGAGATCACGCCGCATTGCGTGATCCGGGGGATTCAGGTGGCCCTTGGCGTGCTGCTCGGCCAGCTCAGCCTGGAGATGATGGGCCAGGGGCCGTTCACCCGCTGGGGCAACTGGGGCCTGGGGCTGGCGGCTATCGTGATCGCCGTGGTTTTGAAGGACAACCGGCACGCGCCGGCGGCCCTGGTGCTGGTGGCAGCCGGTGTCTTGATCCCGCTGCTGCGCGGCGAGTTGGCCGGCGTGATCCACGTGGGGTTCGACCTCCCGCCGCTGACGGTCCCCTCGCCGGGGGATGTGTGGCGCGGCATGGTCGGGGCCGGTTTTGCGCAGATGCCGCTCACCCTGACGAACGCTTGCCTTTCATGCGCTGTGCTGGTGCGCGACTACTTCCCGGAGCGGGCGGTGCCGGAACGCCGCTTGTTGGTCAACCAGGGGGTGATGAACACGGTGGGCGCGTTCTTCGGCGGGATGCCGATGTGTCATGGGGCCGGCGGGCTGGCCGGGCAATACACCTTCGGCGCGCGCACCGGTGGCGCGGACATCCTGGAAGGGCTGATCGAGGTCGGGCTGGGGGTGTTCCTGGCCGGTTCGATTGTCGGCCTGTTCCGCGTCTTCCCGATGAGCATTGTGGGTGCGATGCTGCTCATCGTCGCCTGGAGCCTGGCAGCGATGGCCAAGGATGTGCGCGGTCGCTTCAACTGGGCCGTGTTGGCCCTGACCGCGGCGGCCTCGGTGCTTACGAACATGGCCGTGGGGTTTGTCGTGGGGATGGTCGTCTATCACCTGGGAACGAGCCAATGGTCAACGGCCACTTGAAAATTGACCATTGACAATTGACAATTAGAAATGATCGTGGGGGTTCTCGGTAAGGAGACTCTCGGCAGTGGCGGCGCGCAGGGCCTGGCTGTCTGCGCAGACGAAGACGAGAGAACGGTCGCGAATCTTCAGCAGGTCACGCAAATGAAGAGCGGTGGCCACATGAATCGCGTCATAGGCTTTGGGAGGGTGCTTGCGCCCCAGAGCAGCGGCCTTGTCAATAATCACCCGATCAGCAGGAATCATGTTGTATTCATTGTTTACCACATGTTCTTGGAATACAGCGTAGGCCAGCCGGCCCAAACGGTGACTCAAACGTCCCGTGCGCACTTGGATAGACAGCGCTGTGGAAACTTCAACAAGGGCGATCTCGCTTGTGGAAAGCAAGAGATCACGGTTTTCCAGCAGGTGCTGCGTCCACGTGCTGCCCGGCTCAGTTACATATCGTTTGACGAGAGCGCTGGTATCAAGATAGCAGTATTGTATGTCCGGATTACTTGCCACATGGTAGAAATACATGTTTCGTTACCGTCGGTTGTCCAAGACAATTTGGGAGAGAGGAGGGTCAAGGTGCAGGGAGCGGATTTCTTTCCAAAAGGCCTTCTTCTCCTCCTCCGAAAGGGCTTCCCATTTCGCAGCCCAGGCCCGGGTGTACGGGGAAGGCTCGCTGATAGCGCCGATCCTGCGTAACCAGGCAATGGTACGTTCCTTCTCGGCGACAGGGTCGTCGAGAGGCACGTATTCTTCTTCATCCTCGGCCAACGGATCGACCGGCCGGGGATTGGGAAGGAGCATGTTCAGACGAGTTTGTAGCCGGACAACTGTTTTCTCCAGCGTTGTTAGACGGGAGAGTACTTCATCATTTGAGATCGTTTGTACAGTCATGAGACACCTCTCTGTGCGTATGCGTACTACGTACTGCGTGTTGCGTACCGCGTGTTGATCATCGAGATACAACAATTGTACCGCAAGGCTACAGTTTTGGCAAGCAGATGGTGTGGGACGGAGTGCGTCGAGCGGAGTGTGGCTCTGGAACGATGAATGCAGAATGATGAATGATGAACGACGTGAAACGTGTTGCGTGAAACGTGATACGTGCCGCGTAAGGCCATTCGTTATGCAGTCTTTACGCAATACGCAATACGTATTCCGCAACACATCAATCCAAAATCTAAAATCGCAAATCCAAAATCGGCAAAGGGGGTGAGGCGTTTGCAGCAAAATCGTTCAGGTGCTCGTTTGTAGTGATCGCAAACTTACAGAAAGTGAGGTACACTATGGGCCTACAACCATTGCCCGAGTCCATCCGGGAATATGACCGGGTGGTGACCACAACCTGCTCCAACATGTGTGAGGCGGGGTGTGGCATGTTGATCTATGTGAAGGACGGGCGGGTGGTAGATATTTATGGCGACTCCGAACACCCGGTCAACCGGGGGGCGCTGTGCCCCAAGGGGACCGGTGCCTTCCAGCACATCTACAACCCGCTGCGGATCAAGTATCCGCTGATTCGCAAAACGCTGGACGACGAATTCCAGCGTGTCTCGTGGGATGATGCGCTCGACTTTGCCGCCGAGCGACTGATGAAGGTGCGCGACGAGTACGGCCCCGAAGCGGTGATGATCCATCGCACGGGGCGCTCCGACATGCTGTGGAAATCCGGGAGCGCTCGCTTTGGCCGCATTTTCGGTACGCCGAACGTGGTCGGCCAAGGCCCCATCTGTTGCGAGTCGCCGGGGGTGGCCATGAACTACGTCTTTGGCGCGAAGGACTTGGGCCGCTTGATGAACCCGGTCATCGATTGGACGAACAGCCGCTGCATTCTGGGCGCCGGCTCCAGTCAGGCCAACAACCATCCGGTGGAGATGCAGTGGTTGCTGGACGCGAAGGAGCGCGGGACAAAGATCATCTGGATCGACCCTCGTTTCAACACGACCATGATCCACGCCGACGTGCCCATCCGCCTGCGGCCCAACACCGACGCGGCCCTGGTCATGGGCATGATCCACGTGATCATGAAAGAGGACCTCTATGACCATGAGTTTGTGGACAAGTGGGTGCATGGCCTGGACGAGTGGATGCCGCTCATCGAAGCGATGCCCCCCTCGCGCGCGGCCAGTATCACCTGGGTGCCGGAGGAGACGATCATCGAGGCGGCGCGCACTTTTGCCACCAGCAAGCCGGCCTGCGTGACCGGTTGCCTGGGAACCGCCCAAACGTACAACGCCGTCAACATCAACCGCTGCTACGCCGCTCTGGTGGCCATCACCGGCAACATCGGCGTGCGGGGTGGCGGCTGGAACTGGCTGCACAATTGCCGGCCGCCGATGAGCTCCGGCCAGGACCTGGCCGAGCTTCCGCCGATCAAGGCACCGGTCATCTCCGACAAGCTGGTCGGTTGGGCCGATGTCAGTGCGGCCAATTTCCCGAACGCCATCTTCACGCAGAAGCCTTACCCGATCAAGGCGGTCTGGTGGAACGGGAACATGCTGGCCCAGATGCCGGGCACGCAAAAGTATGCAGCGGCCTTCAAGAAGAACGTGGATATCGCCATCCACAACTCCTTCCACCCGAACTTTACGCAGCACCATGCGCACGTCTCTTTCCCGATTACCTCGTGGGTGGAGCGTGAAGGGGTCGTTCATCACGGCAACAACCGGCTGTGCCAGTGGTACAACCAGGCCATCGAGCCGAATTGGGAATGCCGCAACGACATCGACGTGGTCGTCGGCCTCTTCGACCGCATTTTCGGCAAAGAAGAAGGCCTCAAGTGGTACCCCTGGCGGCGGGACGACAACCCCGAGTTCGTGGACCTGGCCGCCATGTGCGATTGGATCCAGCAGCAAGAGTCCTTCACCTACGGCATTGTCAAGGAGACGATGGACCCGGAGACCACGCCGAAGGGGGGCGTGATGTGGCCAGCTTTCACGAAAGAAGAGGCCATGCAGTACGAGTTCCCCGATGCCGCGATCCGGGGCAAGTGGATCATGTACGAAGACACCTATCCGGAGGACCCGCAGGGTCGCCGCTTCCCCACCCCGTCCGGCAAGATCGAGATCGCTTCACAAGCGTTGGCCGACATCGGCTGGGACTATCTGCCGCAGCACCGCGAGAGCAGTCACTCGCCGGTCAGCAACCCCACGGATTTCGAGAAGCACCCGCTGATCCTTTGCACCGGCCGGCCGGTCTCCAGTTTCCACGAGATGAGTCACTGGTGGCCCTGGTGCGACGAGTTGGAGCCGGACCGCTACATCCAGGTCCATCCGCAGCTTGCGCAGGTGCTGGACATTAGCGACGGCGATTACGTCAAGCTGGAGAGTGCGGTCTCGGAGCTGGACGGCTACGCCTGGGTCACCGAAGAAACGGACCCACGGCAGGTGTGGAGTTACTGCTCGACCGATGAGTACCAGCCCTTCGTTCCCGGAATCACCAACCGCAATGTCAGTTGGCTGGTGGATGATGTGGTCACTGATCCGGTCTATAATCAGGCGGAGTTCAAATCCCAACTGGTGCTGCTTTGGAAGCGGGGGACCGACAAAGAGGAAGCCCGTCGCAAGATTCACGAGTTCCTCAAGCAGTTCCCCGACTACGATGTGGACATGGCAAAGGAGTTGGGCGCTTATACGAACGATGTGGCCTGGAAAGGTGCCCCGCATTGGGACGCGAAGACCAAGAAGGTGATGTGGCAGGGCGAGGCCGCTGAAGATGGCAATGTGTTGCCGTTCACTGATGGCTAGAGGAGAATGAGAATGAGCGATTTTGTTTACAAGGCAGAAGAGGGGTTCGCGGAACAGCGTTCCTATCAGGAAGAGCGTGCAGCACGGGTCACCCTGACCGGCATGACCGAACAGCATCACATGTTCTTCGATGCCAAGCGGTGTATCGGTTGTTTCGGTTGCGAAGTGCATTGCAAGCTGGAGCATGACGTGCCGGTGGGGCCGCGACTGTGCCGCATGATCCAGGTGGGGCCGGCCGTTGTGGCCGGCAAGTTGCAGACCGATTGGGTGTACATGAGTTGCTTCCATTGCGAGGACGCGCCCTGCATGGCCGTCTGCCCCACCGGTGCGATGCGCAAGCGGGCCGACGGTATCGTCTGGGTGGATGGAGCGGCTTGCATTGGCTGCAAGGCTTGCCTGCAAGCCTGTCCATGGGGCGCGGTGCAATTCAACCCGCGCGACAACAAGGTCATCAAATGTGACTATTGCAAGGACCGCGTGGACCGCGGTTTGTGGCCAGCCTGCGCGACGAAGTGCTCGACCAAGGCGCTGTTCTTCGGTACGCTGAACGAGTGGACGACGATGCGGCGCGAACGCCACGC
>JAADHH010000145.1 GCA_013151955.1 Chloroflexota bacterium | reverse complement strand
ATGAACTTTATCTGCAGGGTTCGCTGGATCGCTTCGCCCACACCATGCAGTTGACCTTGTGGCGGAACAGCGGCAGCGTAGCCTCCGGTCGCGATGGCATCGAGATACGCGTCGAGAATGGCAAGGCCTATGGCCGCCAGAACGGTGGCGCCTGGCAGGAAATCGATGACTTTTCTGGAGCGTTTGCACCCGGTGGTGATCCCCTGGCCTTCCTTGCCAGCATCAAGAATGTACAGAGAGCAGAGGCAGGGGCTGTGAACGAGATCGCACCGTCCTTCTCTCGCTTCACCTTCGAGATCGACGGGCCTGCCTTTGCCGAACACCTGCGCCGCCAGTTTGAGAAGGAGATGCGACACAGAGGCGAGCTGCCTCCGAATTTCAACCTGCAACCGCCGCAGCAATATCAGCAGATGACCGGCAGCGGCGAGGTGTGGATCGATGAACAGGGGTTGCCCCTCCGCCTGCGCGTGCACTTGGCCTTTCCGCCGGAAAAAGGTGGCGAGCGCATCGAGGCCGACATTACCACCGATTTCTCGCATTTTGGCGACCAAGCCGCGGTAACCGTGGTGCTGGGCAGGAAAGATGGTATTCGGTCTTCGGTGATCAGTAATCAGTATTTAGTGTTCAAAGAACGGTGGGGTGGGCCGGCGGTAAAGTTCGGCCTTCTGATCCTCATTCTTCTATTGACCCTGCTCATGGTGGCCTACCGCCATGCCCGCAAGGTCTACGCCACAGTGATCATCGCCATCATCTTCTCCATGGTCATCATGCCTCTCATCCAGAACCTGCAGGTGGCGGCCTTTTACGCGCGGCAGACCGAGAAGCAGGCGGCCCAGAACAAGCAGCAGGAAATACAGAACGCGGCCGAAGAGACGCAGGGCGACTTGATGTCATCGGACTGGAACCCGCACCAAGACCCGTTGGCGGGACCGAGTTATCAGCATTCAGTAATCAGTGACCAGTATTCAGTGAAAAGTGAACCGGTGCTTGGTGCGAGGGACGCAATTCGCAATAGGCAATACGCACTGCGCAACGCCGCCGACAACAGCAACAGCGTTGACTCGGACGGGGATGGCCTTAGCGACGACCTGGAGGACGCCATCGGAACCGATCCCGGCCTGTTCGACACGGATGGCGATTCATTGAGTGATGGCGTGGAGTTTCTGCGTCTGGGAACCGACCCGGCCCTGGCCGACAGCGATGATGACAGCATTCCCGACAACATCGAGGTGGCGGGCTTTGTTTACAATGATCAGTCCTGGTATCTGAATCCCCTCAATCCTGACACCAATGGCGACGGTCTTCCTGACAACGCCGAGTGTCCCTCCCTCGCCGATGCTGGCGCCGCGTTCGATCCTGCAAGTTGTGATACGGACGCGGATGGCGTCCCCGACATATTCGATTACGACGATGATGACGACGGCGTCCCTGACCGGGTGGATATTTCGCCCAACAGCGTCTTGGACCTCAATGGCAAGCGGGCCAAGAAAGGAGCCGTCACCCCATTCACGCGCGAAAACCCCTTCCGCTTGCAGATCAACGGTCTGGCCAACGGAAAGCCCGTCCTGGTGGACTTTCAACTGCGGCCCATCACCGACACACATCTCACCTACGCCATGAACGTGTTGGATTGGCCCAGCGAGGACACCGACGGTCAGGTCCAGCATGTCAAGCGAACCACCTTCGCCAACACCGATCATGTACCTTCGCGCAATCCCGGCGATTCCCGCAGCCGCAACGGCGACATGCGCCTGCTCCCCATGTTGGAGATCAGGGTGACCGGCAGAAAGGTTCCTTTCAAGCTGACCACGCCGGAGACCACGGTGGAAGTGAGAGGCGAGATATCGGCCACCGTCAACTTGAAGCAAGATGCCGCCAACAGAAACCAAACTGTGGTGCAATGGCGGCTCGATAGTCCGGGCAGTTACTATATCGGCATCTTCAAGGGCGCATGTCCGGCCACGCCATCCACCAAAGCCTCCGATTATCAGGAGGACACTCAGTTTCAGAGCACCGGCGAGTACACCATCGACGGTAGGTTGACCAATCTGGCGGACGGCAATCATTACCTGGCCTTTGTTGAGAGTAGAACGAAGTGGGTTTGCCAGCCCATCGCCAACATCATCAACGGGGCTTATCCCTACAAAATGATCGACCGCGCGCCCTTGCAGCCCTATGGCATCTCGGTGCAGGAAGCGAACGCCGCGGGCGATCTTCTGGTGTACATTCCGCTCAATGTCGTACCCGATGATACGGGTGGGGGGCGTTCGGCCTTCTCGGCCCGCATGATCTACTGGCCTTCGGCCAACGCCACGTGGGCCAAAGCCCAGGAAGTGCGCGTGGTCTGGCTGGTGCAACTGCTCAGCGACCAATGCGATCAGACGGGTTTTCGACCATCCGATGATGCGAAAGAGGACGCGGCGCAATACACCAGCGAGATCAACGCCTGGTGCGCCAATCCCGCCAATCGTACCCCGGATCAACTGCAGGTCGTGCAAACCTACGAGGAGCAATGGTATCTGACCGGGTTGAGCGTGCGCGAGGAACACGGGCTGGACGTTGCCGTGATCTGGGAAGACCCGGCCAATGACAATGACCGACAGGCGGATGATCGCCTGTGGCAGGCCGCGCGGGGATTGACCGCGGTCTTTCTCTCTGGTCGCGATTGTGAGGACGACGATCCCGGCAATGATCCCGATTACGTGGACGAACCCACCGTCAGTATCTGTCGTGAAGACGGCAAGCGCGATTTGGTCGTGGCCCCGCGCGATCATGGCAACGCCACTATCTACGACCGCCTGGATAGCAACGGCAGCGCACCGGCCGATGACGTGCGTCGTTGGGGCATTCCCAAAGGCGCTTTACGGGTCAAGACCCTTTCCTACGACCACCAGGACTACCTGACTTGGATTGCGATGAAGGAAACGCGGGAAATCCTCGAACAGAACTTCGGGACCTACAAGGCCGATGTTTCTCCCACTCTGCTGTTCGCGCGCGAGGAAACCTTCCGCGGCGTCAATCTAGAGAGCGCTGGCGGATTGGTTCGCGGCGTGCTGAAGCTGAACCTATCGCAGGAGCAACCCCAGACTCTGGCTTCGGTGAACTGGGCGCCTTATCGTTACAACAGCGCCACCGGTCCCAATGGTCAACCCATCGGCTGGGAAGCCTATCCTTTGGCCGAGTTCTGGGCCAAGCTGGAAAAGGATTATGAAGCCGGCTTCCGCAAGAACTACCCGGAAGAAGAGGAGAGCGTCATCGTCGGTCGCATGGTGGTGGCGCGAGCCATGTATATGAGCCTTTATGCAGGGCTGACTGGATTGGTGGAAGCCGGTGGACTTCCCACCTGGTCGTCACCGTGGACAACGGGCGAATCGAGGGATGATTCGGACATCGCCCTGGCTTCGGGAATCGCTACAATTGTGAATAAGAGCTACTGGCTGCTCGGCGACCTTGTCACCACCTTTGCCGAAGCAGCCGCCGAAGCTTACGAAGCTGTCGAGACTTTGCGAAATCTGGCCGAGCTTCCTTTTGCCGAAGTACCCGCACCCTCCGGGCCCATGGGTTTTCTGAAGACCGTTGGCGGCGGGTTCAAGGGCATTGCAAATAACTGGCTCACCGCCTTCAACCCGAAAAACACCTTTGGCAAGTTGGGCAAATTTGGCAAGGCGGGCGTGGGGATCCTGTTCGGCATGGCCGCGGCCGCGATCATCCTGACAGTGGTCGCGGCCACCCAGACCAGCGACCCGGTGAAGATCGCGGTCTACGTATTGTCCATGTTGAACATTATGCGTTGGATGAAGGGATTGCTTACCGCAGTCAAGAAAGCCATTGATGCCGGCCTGCAGGGAATCAAAGCGGCCATACTCACATTCAGCGAGTGGACCAAGAATTTCACCGATAAATTTAGCGTCATCGGTCTGGTGGTGGGCGCCCTCATCACCTGGGCCATGCTGGGGGTGACGCTGGGTTTGGGCTGGAACGTCATGACGCATATACAAAAGATGGAGGCCATAGCCACCGCGGTGGCGGAAGTCGTGGTGCTTGTCATCATGTTCATCATCGCCGCGATCCCGATCATCGGCGCCATCATTGTCCTCGTCATTTACCTGATCGACACCCTGGTTAGCCTGATATGCCAGCTATTCCTCTCTTCGGAACAGCAAGAGAGTAAGGCGGGGGAGTGGTTGTGTGGCGGCATCGAGGGCATTCTCACCAAAGTGATAGCCAAGATGTTCTATTCCGGCACGGTCATGGTGGACATCCAGGACAAGGAGCGTTTCAAGTTCAGCAACGTAGACCTCGATGACATGATGTATCCGGCTAAGGGGCTATCTGTGGGACAAAGGCTCAAGGCGGCCGTCACATTCACCAACACCATCACCATGACGACGAACGCCTTCGGCCTGGGGACGTCCTACTGGTATCAATATAGTGATGAGACCCTGCGCACCTCTAGATTCGGCTATCAGATGCAGAACACCGAATTCGATTTTCATGAGGATCTGGATCGGTATTCGAAGGCCGACGCCTCGCCCTGGCGCTATGTGGACGGCCTCCCGCCCAGGTGCGGGAATCCCTGTACGTATCACCTGCCCAAACCGGTTTTCATCACCAATACGGTGCGCTCGGTGGAAGGCGTTCCTTTGGACAAAGCGGGCATCAATCAGCCTTTGTCTGTCTCTCTGGGAGAAGCGTGGGCCGTTCCTGCACAGGACTGCGTGAATGCGAATTTCCTCACACCCATTTGCTACATCCGTACGGAAAGAGGAACCGAACATTACCCACTGGGCGAGGCCGTGAAGCTGGATGTGTTCCCCCCCACTCTGGATGACTTTTATCGACTGGTGCGCAAAGACAACGGCTGGTCGCTGGCCTGGGGACAGGCCGAAGATGGCCCGTCGTTTCCGGTGATGCGCGACGCGGACGGCGACGGCGTTCCCTATACCGTCAATCCTTACGGCGATGCGGAGACCAGCGCCGATCCTCATGACAACCTGTGGGACAGTGATTTCGACGGGCTCTCGGACTGGTATGAGTTGCAGATCGCCAGCGATCCCAACATGAGGGATAGCGACGGAGACGGCCTGAGCGATCTCATGGAGCTGCGCGCGGGAACCAGCCCCATTCGCGCGGATTCCGACGGCGACGGCCTGCTCGATGGCGAAGAGGTTTGGCACCAGGATGTCTTCGACAAATGGCCGTTTCCCGACGGCAACGGCGACACCACCGAGTGGGTGGGCGGTTGGGAGTACGTCTACGCCATTGGCGATGATGGCGAACCCAAAAGTGTGCGCGTCTTTTCCGATCCCCTGGCCGTGGATCGGGATGGAGATTCGCTATCCGATTCTCAGGAAAAGCTGTTTGGGTTCAATCCCAATATGCCCTCTCAGACGCGTGCGCTGGACCTCGAATCATCGGTTCAGGAGCTAACGGCCGGCGGCGTTTACACCCCCACCGACGGTTTTGTCCGACCCGGCGATTCGTTGCGCTATGAGGCCACCATCAAGAATCAGCTTGCCACCGACTACGCGCAGGGACTGCTTAGCACGGATCTTCCGGAAGTGGCGAGCAGTAACGCCGACTTGCTCACCGATTTCCTGCTTTATCCCCAGGAGCAGAAAACCCTGAGCGGCGAGATGCACATCGTCACAAATACGGCCAGCGGCGTCTATAGCTTCACCCAAGTGGCGGGCGCGCTCATCACCAATTGGAGTGAACTGGCTGGCAAGGCGAAGCTGTGGTTGCCCTTCGAGGACCCCATTGGCATGGACCGTTCCGGAAGCATCCCGCCGCACGACGCCACTTGCGTGGGAAGGTGCAATTCGGTCGATGGGATATTTGGCGACGCACTGGCTCTGAACGGCCTTGGCTACATGGTGTTCGATGCAGCGACGTCCAATACGGACTACGCCTTGTCGTTGTGGTTCAAAACCGACCAGTCCAACGGCGTCCTCTTTGCCGAGGACAAGGCTTTGGGTCGCATGCTCTCCATCCAGGACGGCCAGGTTTGCGCTCAATCTATGCGCTCGACCGCGGGCTATCCCGAGACGGTATGCAGTTCGGCCACCTACAATGACGGAGCCTGGCATCATGTGGTGCATACGTTTGGGAAAGGTGCTGGCAAACAAAAATTGTATGTTGACGGCCTTCTTGTAGCGAGAGGGACAAAATCGGGCATTCTGACGCCGGGCGCATCACGGTCTTTCATTGGTTATGGCGCAGGCTCCTATTTCTCCGGCCTCATCGACGACGTGCGTCTTTTTGACAAAAAGCTGTCCGCCAATGAGGTGGCCAGCCTTTTCAACCAGCCGGTTTTCCATGCCAAGTTCGACGCAGGTTCGGGCTGGAAGGACGCCTCTATCTTCGCCAACCAGATCACCTGTTCCGGGGGGTCATGTCCCAGCCATGTGAGTGGCGTGCGCGGCAAAGCGGCCCGATTCAGTGACAATCAATATCTGTCCGTGGCCGAGAGCCCCAGCCTGGATCTAAGCCGGGGGCGCTTCACCATTGCCGCCTGGATCCGAATCAAGGATCCAGGCTCCACGCCCTATGTGAAACAGGCCGTCTTGGGCTACAGGGGCGGCCGGTCCCTGGCCTATCCAACGCTTCAGTGGATGCAAGAGGAGCAGTGCCGGATCGACGGTCACACCATGCTCTGGTGCCGCAGCCTTTTGTTCGGATTTGGCGCGTCCGACAAATGGGCGGGCATGATCAAGTACACCGAGCCGAAGAGCAGAACCAACACTGAGGACAATCCGAACCCGGATTGGTTGCGGTCAAATGTCTGGACCCATGTGGCCGTGGTCTTCGCCGATGGCGAGGCGAAAATCTATGTCAACGGCAAACTCAAGTATACAGATTCCGGCACACTGGCCGGTAAAACCCCCGCCCCCACTCAGCAATTCGAGATCGGACGCGCCAGCGACGTCGCCACGCTTTATGTGAATGCCATTGAAGTCACCGATGAGGGGGACGGAGCGCAGACCACGGGTGAACTGTGCATGGCGTTCAAGTCGGGGGGCGATTGGATCAGCGTCTTCGATCAGGATGTAGAGGGGGATGTGGTGCATCCTTCCACCTATGAGGTCAACAAGAAGCTGCAGGTGAAGGGTCAGGGCGTCCTCAGAATGTGGGAAAACGACGGGGGCCAACGCTGCGTTACGAACCAGAACAAGGGGAATGCCAATCCGGTTGATGATGGTGACGACAACGTCGCCATTCTCGCTCTAGGGGCTTCTTCCTTCTCCATCACCGAAGCGCCCCGCTCCGACGAATCGCAGTTCTTAGGCGGCGCCGAAGGCTCTTTCACGTATCAATTCAAGAATCATGCCTCCCCCTTCCAGGGTCGAATAGACGAAGTGCAGATCTTTCAGCAGGCTTTGAGTGACGGGGCCGTGGCCGACCTGTACCGCCAAACCGCGGTGGCCCTCCAGTTGCCGCTGGACGATCCGCCCGGCGAGAAAGTGTTCAAGAACGTCATCGACGCCAACCATCACGCCGTTTGCAACGGCGACGCCTGTCCTACGGCCGGGGTCGCGGGCGCGGTCAACCAGGCCGCCCGCTTCAGAGCGCTGGAAAACGACCATCTCAGCATCGCCAACGGCCCGGCCAACCGACTCAGACGCAGTTTCACCGTGGCGGCGTGGATCAAACCAAAGAGGGTGAACGGCGTCCGCTGGATCATTTCCACGGCGCGCAATTACAGCAACAATGGCTGGGGATTCGGCCTCAATGGAAGCAATCTACGCTTTACGACCTGGGGGATCAAGCATTACGACGCCACCGGCATGGGTTTGCAGGCGGGCCGGTGGACGCATGTGGCCGCGGTGATGGATGACGACAACCAGGTCTCCTTCTACGTGAACGGTCAGTTTCGCAAAAAGATCAACGGCTCGGCCGCGGCCATGGCCGATGAGGATGATCGACTGCTCATCGGCGCTACGACCGTGGCAAACGGCTCCGCCCTCACCGAGAAATTCGCCGGTCGCATCGATGACGTGGTTGTGTTCCGCACGGCTTTATCCGCGGCCGAGATCAGGGACCTTTACCGTCGCGCGCCCTTCTTCCACATGCGTTTCGAGGAGCCTCGCGGGGCCGACCGCTTCGCGGACGACTCGGCCAACGGCTATGAGGGCTCATGCACCGACGCGGCCTGTCCCGCGGTCGGCTTCGCCTTGCAGGGGCGTATGGGCCAGGCCGCGCAATTCGACGGCGTCGACGACATCATTCGGGTTCCCAACGTCCCCGATTTGGATCCGGAGAGCGCGTTCAGCGTCGGCGTCTGGGTCATGCCCACCAGCGGGGGCAAACGCAGTTATCCTCAAGACCTGGTTACGAAAGGCGAGTCTGTGGACAGTAGTGTAAGCTCGAACTTCCGACTGGCCATCCAACCCGATAGTCTGACGCCTTTTTTCCAGGTGGGAACAGGGCATATATCAGGAAGCCCCTCGGATTCGGCGGTAAGCGCCGTCCCTCTGGTCCAGAACATCTGGAACCATGTCATGGGCGTCTATGATGGGAAGACCCTGAAAATATATGTGAACGGCAGCCCGCAAGGGGAGATCCCCCGATGGCATGCGCCTCTCATCTTTGGCTACGATCTCACCATCGGGGGCCTGGCGCATCCAACGGAAGATCGCTTTGCCGGTCGATTGGATGAGGTGACTGTTTACGACTATGCTTTGCCCGAGCATGAGGTGCGAGCGATTTACCTGTATCAGAACGGTTGGGTGGAGGATCGCGAGAGCCTCAACATCGCCGTGGATAACGACGCGCCCGCGTCGCGGCTCGCCGTTCCCGCCGAGTATTTGCCTTTGGCCAACATGCAACTGTTGGGCGTCGCCAGCGACGCCACCTCGGGCGTCGCCGAGGTTACGTTGGAATGGTGCCGGGGCGGGAGCGGTTGCATCCCTACGAGCTGGCGAACCGCGCCGCGCTGCCAGGATGCCAGCGAGCAGAAAGAGGAGGGAGGCGCCTGGTGCCCGACTTTTGCTCCCGAGAAGGAAGGCCGCCACTCGCTTCGACTGCGCGTAGTCGATAGAGTGGGTGGCGAGGCCGTTTCTGACAGGGTCACGGTTTTCGTGGATGACAAAGCGCCCATCCTCACCGCGGATTTTGCCGAGGACGCCGTGTTCAACGTTGCACCGCATCCCGCCTTGCGCTACGCCTGGGTACTGCCCCTATCGGGGACGGTTCGCGATCGTCCTCTTGCCGATAACAAGCCCGGTAGCGGCGTGACCGCGGACAGCGTCAAGGTCACGTTGTACGACGCCAACGGGGGCCTGGCCGGCCCCGCGGCTCAGCGAGCCACCGTATCCGATGGCAAGTGGTCGCTGAATTACGTCATCGACGAAGTGCAGGTGGAGGGGCGCTATACGGTGACCATCGAAGCGGCCGACCGGGTCGCGCTTCTTCCCGGCGTCTCCGCCGACCAGGTGGCTCGCCACACGGCCAAACTGGAGCGAGGCGTCTACATCGAGGCCACCGCGCCGGCCATTCATCTGGATCAAGCCGTCATCCCATCCCGCGGCGTGTCGGCCACCACCGCGCTGTCCGGCGATGTCAGCGACCGCGTCGTACCCGTGGCCGCATCCTGGACCACGCCCGATGGCGCAGGCGATCAGGTGGGTGTGACGCTGGAATGCAACGGCGTGACCCTGCTCGACATTCCTGCCGGAACATACGTCAAGCCCACGGCCACCTATAGGTGGAACGGTCGGACGTTGAAAGGCGCGGCCTGTCAGCTCAGCGTGAGCGGCGGCGCAGGCGGTCGGGTGAGCGTCTGCGGCGAGGAGGTGGGACGCTGGTCGGAGGGACAGGGAGGCGCGACCTTCACCGCGAACGCGTCCGCCTGCGGGCCGGATCGGCCGGCGCTGGGCGTGGGTGAGGCCGAGATCGCGTTCCGTTCGCAAATGCGCGGCTCTCCTTTCTCGAATCAAGACTGGGACGCCGCCGGTCAGATTGTGCATTTAGGGTTGGATGATTTTCCCGCAGCCAACGGCATGCTCACCTTCCACGATCGGTCGGGGCGGGGGCATGACGGTAGATGCACCGGCAACCGCTGCGCCGCTCCCGGACAACCGGGAATTTTCGGCAATGCCGCCCGATTCGACGGCGTGAGCAGCGGCATCGAGATCGCGGACTCGCCAGACTTCGATTTCGGCGCAGGCGCGTTTGCTGTGACCATGTGGATCAGGCCCCAGGATCGATCGAAACTCGCGGAAAAGGGAAGCTACCTATTCGATTGGAATGACGCGCCTCTCTCGAAAAAGAGTTATCTGGCTATCCGGCTCACCGACGATGACCGCCTTCAGGCCATTTTCCGAACCTCGGAGAGCGCCGGCATGAGTGTGGAAAGCCAGACCACCATCGACGCCAATGCCTGGCATCATATCGCTGTGGTCAAGGAAGATTCCACGCGCAGGCTGATTCTCTATATCGACGGCAATGAGACAGGCTGGACCAGCGCTGACGATCTGGTTCTCAACCCCTTGCGCCAGAGAGCGCCTCTTTGGATTGGCGGTCCCAGCACTCTTACTCAATTGGAAAGCGGATTTGGGCCCTTCAAAGGGCTGATTGATGATGTGCGCATTTTCAAGCGAGCGCTCTCCCCGGACGACTTGCAAGCCCTAATGGGAGAACGTCCACCCGTGCTGGCTTTGTCCTTTGAGAATTCCTCGCTCAGAAAGGGCGCGCAGTTGACCGATAAATCTCCCTCCGCCCAGCAAGCCACCCTGCACACCGGCCGCAAGGATGCAGCCAACAAAGCTGTTCTTGGCCAGGCCGGCGTTTATGCGCTACGCCTTGATGGTCGTAATGACTACATTAGCGTTTCCGCAAACGGCGATCTCGATCTCAGCCAAGGTCGTTTCACCCTGGCCGCCTGGGTGTATCCCAGTTCCGGGTCGGGAGACTATCCCATCTTCAGCAGCGCAGCCTATACGCCAATCAACGAGCAATATCCCTTCCTGCATGTGGTCGATGAAACGTCGCTCAAGGCCGGTTTTGGCGACGGTTTGGAAGAGCTATCCTTTGTCGCGCCCGCTCTTCTGAGCGCGAACATGTGGAATCACGTCGTCACGACGTTCGATGGCGACATCTATCGCATTTATGTGAACGGCGCGGAGGCATACGCCACCGGCGATTTTTCGGGTCACAAGCCCGCGGCCACGATGCGGTTCGACATAGGTCGCGGGGGGAATGACCATTTCCGCGGCCGACTCGACGATGTGCGCATTTACCCGCGAGCGCTTTCCCCGCTGGAGGTCGGCGAGCTTTACGCTCAGGGCTGGCGGTCGTTGAATCTGGCCCAAAGCGGGCCGGATGTAGTGACAACCACCTGGAACGGGCAAGCGCCCGCCGGATTGGAGGGGATCTACGCCATGGATTTGCGCGCGGCCGATGTGGACGGGAACGGCCGCGCCGTTCAGGGCGTGTGGAGCGGTGTGGTGGACACCCTGGCCCCGCGTCTTGACATAGAACGCACCGCCACAGCCGATGGATTCCACTATAAAGTCACGGCTCAGGACTTCAATCTGAGCGAGGATGGGTTCAACTCGCCATGCGGCGCGGGCGTCATCACCCAACGCGAATATTATCAATGGGGATGGTACACTGCGCTCACGAACCAACCCCAACTTTTCCGACTAACCGCCGAATGCGACCTCTCCGGCCTCGGTTTCCAGGGCGAGATCGGCGGTTATGACACACCCGGTCTGGCCCTGGATGTGGCCGTCTTGGGCTCCCTAGCCCTGGTGGCCGATGGCGCGTCCGGTCTGCAATTGCTGGATATTTCCGACCCGACCCGTCCACAGTTGGCCGGTCAGGTTGGTGCCGATTACGCTTACGCCGTGGTTTTGGGGAGCGGTGGTCCGCCCCAATCGCCCACGCCTACGCCCACCCAAACGGCCACCCCCACCGCCACGCCAACGAACACGCCCACGCATACGCCAACACCCACCCCCACCGCCACGCCGACGAATACGCCCACCCGCACGCCCACCGTCACGCCGACGAACACGTCCACACATACGCCGACGCCCACCCCCACCGCCACGCCAACGACCGCCAACCTGCCCGACCTCATCGTCACCTCGCTGACCACCGATCCGGCTTCACCTGCTTTGAACCAGTCTTTCGTTGTCAGCGTCACGGTCGCAAACCAGGGCAATGTCAATGCTGGTGGTTTCGATGTAAATTTCTACTTCGACGAAACGCCCGCGAGCTGTGATGAAGGTGGGCTAGGTGGCTACTTCGCTCGCGTCGATTCCCTGGCCGCAGGCGCGTCCACCGTCGTCACCATGACCCATCCTGGTTTCGACACGGGAGGACAACACGATCTTTACGCCCAGGCTGACGGCGGCTGCGCCGTGACCGAATCGAACGAGACCAACAATATCTATGGCCCTGTGAGCGTCACCGTCAGTAACCCGCCTTTGCACGCCTCCCTTGCTCCGAGTAGCCCCGCCCGTGCGGGTGCAGGCCCCTACGCCTATGCCTACGTGGCCGACCAGGGCTATGGTCTGCGCATCATCGACATCACCGATCCCTCATCTCCTTTCCAGGTGGGCACTCTGGCGATTGCGGGCTGGCCCAAGGGCGTGGCGCTCTCCGGCGACATTCTTTATCTTGTAGCCGAAGATTCCGGTTTGCATGTAATCGACGTTGCCAATCCCGGTTATCCTCAGGAGATTGGTTCACGTGCGATCAATGGCGAGGGTGAAGGCCTTGCGCTAGGGGGGAGCTATGCCTATGTGGCTGCGGGCAGCAAGGGACTGCAAATTCTTGATGTCTCTGATCCGGCGAATCCGCAGCTTGTGACCGAATACATTACGCCGGGCTATGCTGTGGAGGTAGCTGTGGTCGGAGCTTACGCGTATGTGGCCGATAGCGGTAGTTTGCAGATCATTGACATTTCCAATCCTGCTGCGCCGGTGAGTGTCGGGTCGGTGGAGACGCCGGGCTGGGCGCTGGACGTGACCGTTTCGGGAACTACGGCCTATGTGGCGGACGGCAATAAAGACCTAGCCGTGATAGATGTCTCCAATCCTGCGCATCCTCTACTCCTGCGCAACATTGATGCGTCCGGGTACGCACAGGGTGTGGCTTTCGACGGCGCTTTTGCTTACCTTGCCGCTCGCCGAGGAGGCCTACGCGTCGTCGACGCCGATGGCTTGAGCGAAGTCCAGGCCACGGCCTGCGACATTGTTGGCAACTGCACCACCGAGACCCAGCCTGTGGTCAGGGTACAGAGGTCAGAGAGCCGCAACCTGCAACCTGTACCCTCCGTG
>JAADHH010000134.1:2987-23301 GCA_013151955.1 Chloroflexota bacterium | reverse complement strand
ACGCTCCACGCTCCACGCTCCACGCTCGACGCTCCACGTGCTTTGCTCTTCGCCTTCCTCGGCGCCCTCTTCGTGGCCGTCATCGGCAACCTGGGCGAGGCACGAATGATCATCGAGGGACTGGCGCAGCTCAGCCATGTCCAGTTTGCGACGAGCATACCGGGCCTGCTCCCGTTGGTGAAGGGGTTGGACGGCCTGCGCGTACTCCTCTTCGAGCACAAGCCGCTCCCCTTCCGCATCGAGTGGTGGTACTGGAACGCCACGCGCATCATCCCGCACCCGCCGGGCGAAGCCGGTCCGATCACCGAGCTGCCCTTCTTTAGCTTCCTGTACGCCGACCTGCACGCACATGTGATGGCCCTGCCCTACACGCTGCTTAGCCTGGCGATGATTTTGAACGTGTTGAAGGAAGGGAGTAGGAAGTATGGAGTAGGGAGTAGGGGGCATGGAGCATTGGGCGTAGAGCGTGGAGAGGGGGGCGTGGAGCATGGAGCGAAGACTGAAGAGCGTGAAGCGGGGAGCGAAGTGCGCGGAGAGAGGAACGTGGCGCATGAAGCAGAGAGCGGAGTGCGCGGAGCTGATGACGCGAACACCTCTCCCTACTCCCTACTCCCTACTCCCTACTTCTTACTTCCCATCCTCGCCCTCTCCATCGGCGTGCTCTGGCCGGCGAACACGTGGGACTTCCCGACCTATCTGCTGCTGGCCGGTGTCGCGTTGCTGCTGGTGCAGGTGAGCCGGCATGGCTGGTTCGACGCGGGTGCGTGGGGGCGGGCGATTGGCCAGTCGCTCCTGCTGGTTTTCCTGGCCTACACCTTCTTCTACCCCTTCCACGCGAACTATGCGCGGGCCTACTCGAGCATCCGGCTGTGGGACGGGTCACGCACACCGCTGGACGCCTACCTGACCGTACATGGCTTCTTCCTGTTCTGCATCGTCAGCGGCCTGGCCTTCGACTTCTGGTACGGCCGCAACCACAACGGGGTCACGCGATTGATCCGGTTGTTGCTGCATCGCTGGTACCGGCTCGACCGCATCAACCGGCTGCACAAGGCGCTGCTGAGGCCCGGGCCGTTGTATGTCGCCGGGCTGTACGCGCTGGCGGCCGGCGTGCTGGCGACTCTGTTGCTGGCCCTGCTGGGCAAGGGGGTGTTCGCGCTGGGCACCGGGTTGCTCGTTTGGACGCTGCTCCTCTTCTTCCGCCGGCGACCGGACCCGCTGCACCAGTTCGTGCTGGCGATGGTTGCTCTGGGCCTGGTGCTCACCCTGGCTGTAGAAATCATCGTCCTCAAGGGGGACATCAGCCGCATGAACACCGTCTTCAAATTCTACCTGCAAGTGTGGGTCCTGTGGGCCATCGCCTCGGCAGTAGCGACGTATCGCATCTTCGGGCCGGCGAACGGACACCACGCACCACGCAATGCGCTGGACGCTCCACGCTCCACGCTCCACGCCCCCCGCTCGACGCTCTTCCCCCTCTTCATCCTGCTCTTCGCGGCGACGTTGCTCTACCCCCTCTTCGCCACGCGGGCCAAGATCGACGACCGCTTCGACAAGAACGTCGGCCCCACGCTCGACGGGATGGCCTACATGGACTACGCCGTCTATCACGATCAGGGCCAGCCGGTTCCGCTGCGCTGGGATTACGAGGCCATTCGCTGGATTCAGGACAACATCCCCGGCTCGCCGACCATTGTCGAGGCGAACACGCCCCTCTACCGCTGGGGGTCGCGCGTGGCCATCTACACCGGGTTGCCGGACGTGATCGGTTGGGACTGGCACCAGAAGCAGCAACGGGCCGCCATTCACGCCGATGTAGTAGACCGGCGCGTGCGCGACGTGAAGGCGTTCTACACCACGACGGACCCGGCGCAAGCCGCGCAATTTCTGCGGCGCTACGGCGTGAAGTACATCTACGTCGGCCAACTCGAACGGCTCTACTATCCCGGCCCGGGGCTGGACAAATTCGAGCAGCAACGTGGCCGGCTGTGGGACCTGGTGTACGAGAATGACGAAGTGCGCATCTACCGTGTGATCGAGCAAGGGGTTGAGTAGCGTTTCGTTTGCAGATATTTGTGTTGTGTATTATTATAGGTCGCTGGTTGTTATGAAACTGGAGTTTGGCGAAAGTCATTTTGACCGTGTAACAGCGGCATTTTCAGCCACGGATGGCACGGATTTCCACAGATTTCCAGGTTTTTTCCGTGAAAGCGTATCATCTCAATAATTTGGGGAACGCCCCCCGGCTCCCAATTCTCATCTGGACAGCCAAAGACGAAAGGAGCTGCAATGACAAAACAATTCAAAATCATTGTCGAGAAACACGCTGACGGATACGTAGCCTATCCGCTCGGGCTAAAAGGCGCGATCATTGGCGAGGGGGACACGTATGAAGAGGCGTTGGCTGATATAAAGTCTGCCATCGCTTTCCACATTGAAACGTTTGGGCCAGAGGTTATCGAGCAACCCCCTGGTATACTAGAGGCCTTTATTGCCGAAGCAGGAGTGGCCATCTGATTGTGAGACCGAGCGGTAGATAGATCATGTTTTTCACCGTCATTGTTTGGTGGTTGACCATCGAATTGATCGGGCTGGCGGCGTTGCCGCTGACCCTGCGCCTCTTCCGGAACCTGCCGGACCGGGGGTATGCCTTCGCCCGGCCGTTGGGCTGGCTGCTGACCGGTTATCTCTTCTGGCTGCTGGTCACGTTCCGCTTCCTGACGAACACGCGCAGCGCGGCTGCTTTCGTCCTGCTGCTGGTCGCCGCTCTGTCCTGGGGGGCGAATTACATGAACGCCGACGAATCGCCCCTCGATTGGCTGCGTGCCCACCGCCGAATCGTGCTTACCTACGAAAGCCTGTTTGCCGTCGCTCTCCTCTTCGGCGCGCTGTACCGGGCCTACAACCCGCAGATCATGGGCACCGAGAAGCCGATGGAGTTCGCGTTCCTCAATGGGGTGCTGCGCAGCCCACACTTTCCGCCGCAAGACCCCTGGCTGTCGGGGTTTGCCATCAGCTACTACTACTTCGGCTACTTGCTCATGGGCCTGCTCACCCGCCTGACGGCAGTCTCCTCGGCGATCACGTTCAACCTGGGGTTGGCCCTGCTCTTTGCGCTCACGGTGACCGGTGCCTTCAGCCTGGTCTACAACCTCATCCAGAGTCGGGAAGGGAGCGGGCCGGGCGGGTCCCATTCGCCGCTGGCTACGTTGCTGTACGCACTGCTGGGGCCGCTGTTCCTCGTCGGCATCGGCAATCTGGAGGGCCTGTTCGAGTTGTTACACGCGAAGGGCTGGGGATCGCCCGCCTTCTGGCAATGGTTGGACATCAAGAACCTGGCCACCGCACCGGTCAGCCCGACCTGGCATCCGGTGGACAACTGGTGGTGGTGGCGAGCCTCGCGCGTCATCCACGACCGCCCCCTGGGGGTGGATTCCGAGGTGATTGACGAGTTCCCCTTCTTCAGCTTCTTGCTCGGGGACATGCACCCACACGTCCTGGCCCTCCCCTTTGTGCTCATGGCCCTGGCCTTGGCCCTCAACCTGCTTAAATGCAGAACGCAGAACGATGAACGCGGAACAAATCAGCAGGAGCAAGAACACCATTCATCATTCACTATTCATCGTTCATCATTTATTCTTACGGCCCTCATCCTCGGCGCGCTCGGCTTCCTGAACAGTTGGGACTTCCCGACCTACACGTTGATCTTCATCGCCGCATACGCGATTGGGCAATACGTCGCCGGCGGCAAGGGCACACGGGCCTGGCTGATCGATGTGGTGAGTACCGGCATCACCCTGGTGGCTTTGGGGCTACTGCTCTACCTGCCCTTCTACGTCGGTTTCCAATCGCAGGCCGGCGGCTTGCGACCGGTCCTGCTGACCAAGACCAAATTGCACCAGTACCTGATCATCTTCGGCATCTTCGACGCGGCGATCATTGCCCTGCTCCTCACGCAGGTGCCGGGGTGGTGGAAATCTCGCCGGGTGGCCGAACCTCCGCGGCGGCGTGGCTGGCTCGATGTGTTGATAGTGGCGGTGGCGGTTGGCCCGCTGGTCTTCATTGCCCTCCTGTTCCGCTGGTGGACTGTCGCATTTGTCGCCGGGCTGGTGGCGGTGGTCCTGCTGGCCCTTTGGCAACGGGTCTCTTCGGACGACCCGGAGGTGCGAAAGCCGCCCTCCTTTTCTCCGGCGCTGGTCTTCGTTCTGCTGCTTATCCTCACCGGCCTGCTGCTCACCCTGAGCACGGAGTTCGTTTACATCGACGATACGTTCCACTCGCGGATGAACACGGTGTTCAAGTTCTATTTCCAGGCCTGGACCCTCCTTTCGATCGGCGCGGCCTACGCCGTCTACCGTCTGCTGGGCCGGCCGTGGAAGCGGCATACCCTCGGCCACTACGCGTTCGGGCTGGTGATGGCGCTGCTGGTGATCGCCGGGGGGCTCTACCCGGTGATGGCCGGATACAGCAAGGCCGGCGGCTTTCGTGGTCCGCCGACGCTGGACGGCTGGGAGTCGCAATTGGGCCGCATTCGACCGGACGATTACGCCGCCTACCAATGGCTTCAGGCGAACGTGTCCGGCCAGCCCGTGCTGCTGGAAGCGACGGGCGGCTCGTACTCCGATGCCGATCAGATTTCCGCTTCGACCGGACTGCCCACGTTGCTCGGCTGGGGCGGACACGAGCTGCAATGGCGGGGCAACTACGACGAGCCGGGCCGTCGCGAGCCGGACATCGCTACGATCTATCGCACGACGGATGCCTGGCAGGCCCAAAAGCTTATGGACAAATATGGTGTGCAGTACGTCTACGTGGGCAATGTGGAGCGACAAAAGTACGGGCTGACACCGGCACAGACCAACAAGTTTCGCCGTTTCATGGATGTGGTCTATCAGCAGGGGAGCGTGACGATCTTTGAGCGGCGGTGAAGATCAGGGATGAAAATGGCGCGACGTAGAAAACCAAAACAAATGTCCGTGCAGGAAATGGCCACTTCCGAGGCAGCGCCTGACGTGGCGGTGGAAGCTGTCGCCATGCCCGTTGCTATGGATTGGCTGACACTGGAGCGTGCTCTCTATGCCTTGCTCGTGGTGGTCGCTGCCGGCCTGCGGTTGGGCAACCTGGGCCGCTGGCCGCTGGCCGGGTTTGAAGCAAGTACGGCCCTGGACGCCTGGCACTTTTTGCAAGGGGCCGGGGGGAGCGTAATCGGTCATAGCCCGCTCCTGTTTCATGGGGATTTGCTGGTTTTTGCTCTCTTTGGCAGCGGGGACGCCCAGGCCCGTGTTGTCAGTGCGCTGTTCGGCACGTTGCTGGTGGCGCTGCCCTATCTGCTCCGCCCGGTGCTCGGTCGAAACGGCGCGTTGATGACGGCCCTGTTCATGGCCATTTCTCCGACGATGCTGTTTTTCTCGCGACAAGGCACGCCGGCCGTGCTGGCTGCGGTTTGTGCGTTGGCTCTGTTGGCCGGCGCTACGCAATTTGTGCAAGCCGCCGACCGGCGCGGCTTGTATCTGGTTGCTGTGGCGTTTGGTTTGGGCCTGACGTCCGGGCCTGCTTTCTACACCTACGTTTTCTTGTGGGGCTTGTTCGCGCTCGCGCTTGTGGCAGGGCAACGCCGGCGATCCGGCGGCGAGACACGCCCGAACCTGCCGGGCCGGAGAGCGTTCGTCAAACCCCTTATTGTTGCGGTCGCCACGTTTGGGATTGCCGCTACCGGCTTCCTGCTCGATTGGGCCGGCTTGCAAGGTGCGGTCGCCCTGGCCGGCACGTGGGTCGATGGCGTGTGGCGCATACCCGGCGGGCTGCTCGACTGGACAAACTATCTTTCCCTGCTGGCATTGTACGAACCTGCGGTACTGCTGTTCGGTGTCGCCGGTGCGCTCCTGTTCGCGCGGGAGAAGAGCCGGCTGGTTGCCTTTGCCGGGGTGTGGTTTGTCGGCTCGTTGCTGATCTATGGGCTATTCGGTGATGCCATCTTGCCGTCCAATCTGGTGACGATATTGCTGCCGCTGATTTTGCTTGCCGGCGCGGCAGCAGGCCGGCTGCTGGATGAATTGGCCCTCCACGGCTCTTGGGATGCGGAAGGTGCGTACCTGGCCCTGGCCACCCCGATCATCGTGTTCGTGGTCTTCAGCCTGGCAGAGTATGCCAATGCCGGAAATGATCGTTTCCTGGGGCTGGCCATTGTTGGCTTCTCGGCGATGATTTTGGCTGTGGCGGCAATCGGCTACTGGGCCGGTGTGGGGAATGGGGTGCGTGCGGTGGGGCTGGTCTTGCTGGTGTTTCTGTCCTTGAGCCAGTTTGGCAGCGGCTGGAATCTGTCGCTGGAACGGGCGGACAACCCCGCCGAACCGATGATCGTCGAAGCCACTTCGCCCGACATCCGTCACTTGCCGGAGACGATTGCGAACATTTCGAATGAGCGGCTTCGCGCGCGAGACGCCATAGCGGTGACCTATGCCCCGAAGTTAGGGCCGCTGGTCGGCTGGTATCTGCGCGGCTTTCGCGACGTGCGCGTGTCGTCCCAATACACTGAAACGGAACTGACGCCTGTCGTCATTGCGCCATTCTCCCATGAACCGCCACCATTGGGGCCGGACTACATCGGCCAACGGTTTCACCTCCGGCGGTTGTGGGTCGACCCGGGTCTGAGCGGGTCTGAGCGCATGCGGTGGCTGTTCTATCGCAACGTGACGGATGGCTATGTGGACGTTGACGCGATTCTCTACGTGCAAGTGCCACGCAGTTCATGACGGGTCTGGAACGATGAACGGCGGAGATAGAGGGACGAGATAGAGATAGAGGGGCGAGATAGAGATAGAGATAGAGAGAATGTTGAGCGTGGAGCGTGGAGCGTGGAGCGACGGAACCCGCCACTCGGAACCTGCAACCCGAAACTCGAAACCCGAAACTCGTCTATTATCGCCCCACGAAGTGTCGTGGAATGCGCGCGGCAATCGCTGTAGTAACCTCGTAGTTGATGGTTCCCAGCCAGGAAGCTACTTCCTCTGCTGAAATACGTTCGCCGCCCTGACTGCCGATGAGCACAACTTCGTCGTCTTGGGTGGCATGGGGGGCTGTGGTCAGGTCTACCATGAATTGGTCCATGCAGATACGACCGATGATGGGTACGCGGTGCCCTCGAACCAGTACCTTTCCCCGATTAGAAAGGGCGCGGGAGTAGCCATCGCCATACCCGACGGGAACCAGGCCGACCGGTGTCTCCCGCGAGGTTGTGTATGTGCGTCCGTAGCTGATATCGGAGCCTGGCGGGAGCTTGCGTACACGGCCCAAGTGCGCTTTCAGGCTGAGAGCGGGGCGCAGGGCGACATCCTGCGAGACGTGTGGCGAGGGGTATAGTCCGTAAAGGGCGATGCCGGCGCGGACTGCGTCCAGGTGCATCTCGGGCAAGTCCAGGATGGCCGCGCTGTTCGCGGTGAACTTTCTGGGCACAGGAATACCGGCATCTTCCAGGATGGCGACCGTTTGCCGGTAGCGTTGAAATTGCCGGTGTGTGTACTCTTTGTCGGCCTCATCGGCGACGGCGAAGTGAGTCCACAGCCCGCTGAAGCGTAGGTGCGGCCGCTGAAGGAGTTGTTGGGCGAAGGGAAGCACTTCATCGGGCAGCAGGCCAAATCGTCCCATGCCGGTATCTACCTTGAGATAGACGGCCAGGCGGCGGGTGTGTTGCACAGCCAGTTGTTCCAGCGAGTCGGCCAGGGCTATGGTGTTGACGGTGGGGCTCAGGTCGTGCGTAACGATGGACTCTGCTTCGGCGGGCAGTGCGTAGCCCATCACGAATATCGGGGCGTCTATGCCGGCCTGACGCAGGGCCACACCTTCGGATACGCGGGCAACGGCGAGCGAACGTGCTCCGGCGTCCAGTGCTGCGCGAGAAACCGGAACCGCGCCGTGACCGTAGGCGTTGGCTTTGACCACGGCAATGATTTCCACGTGTGAGCCGGCGTGATTTTGTAATGCGCGGACATTGTGGCGGATTGCGCTGAGGTCTATTTCCGCCCAGGCAGGGGCCACGCGCTCGTCCATTTGCCGGGCACCTTATTCCTCGCCCAGATAGGCCTTGCGCACCGTTTCGTTTTCTTCCAGGTCTTTGGCCAGCCCTTCGAGCACGATTTCACCGGTTTGCAGGACATACCCCCGGTGGGCTACGTAGAGGGCCATCAGGGCGTTTTGCTCCACGAGCAAGATGGTGGTACCTTGCTTGTTGATGCTCTGAATGGTTTCGAAGATCGCTTCTACCAGAACGGGGGCCAGGCCCATGGAAGGTTCGTCCAGGAGCAAAAGGTGGGGCCGGCCCATCAGGGCGCGCCCGATGGCCAGCATTTGTTGTTCGCCGCCAGAGAGTGTGCCTCCTTTTTGCTGGAGTCGTTCGCTCAAGCGGGGGAAGAGTTCGAAGACACGCTCCATGTCTTGCTTGATCTCGGCATGGTCATTGCGGATGAAGGCCCCCATTTCCAGGTTTTCCAGGACGGTCAGGCGCGGGAATATCCAGCGACCTTCGGGAGATTGGCACACGCCGCGGGCGACGATTTGGTGTGGAGCCATCTGGTCAATTCGTTCTCCGTTTAGCAGCACTTCTCCTTTGCCGGGGTGCAATAGACCGGAGATCGTGCGGATGGTGGTGCTCTTTCCGGCTCCATTGGAGCCGATCATGGTCACGATCTCGCCCTCGTTCACGTGGAGTGATATTCCCCGGAGGGCATGGATACTGCCATAGTAGGAGTGAACGTCGTGCAGTTCCAACATAGCCATGGTTAGTCTGCTCCCGCTGATATGGCCCTGGTCCCCAGATATGCCTCGATGACGCGGGGGTTGCGTTGGATTTCCGTGGGCAACCCTTCGGCGATTTTCTGGCCGTAGTCGAGGACGGTTACGCGGTCGGAAATGCCCATGACGACCTTCATGTCGTGTTCGATCAGGAGGATCGTGAGTCCGCGTTCATCTCGTAGTTTCCGGATGAATCGGGTGAGGTCGCGAGTCTCGTTCGGGTTCATGCCGGCCGAGGGCTCGTCGAGGAGTAACAGGGCTGGGTCCGAAGCAAGGGATCGGGCGATTTCCAAACGGCGTTGGCTTCCGTAGGGGAGGTTCTTGGCGATTGTGCCCTCGTACCCTTTCAGCCCTACGTAAGCCAGAAGGTCATGGGCTTTTTCATAGGCGCGTTTCTCTTCGTCTTTCACGCGGGGTGTGTGCAGGAGGGCATCGATCCATGTCGATTTGAGCCGGCAGTTTTGGCCAACCAAGATGTTTTCCAGGGCAGTCATGTTGTTGAAAAGGCGAATGTTTTGGAATGTACGGGTGATTCCCAAAGACGCAACCTGATGTGGCCGGCGTCCGATTAGAGAGTGGCCACGAAAGGACAATTCACCGGATGTCGGTTTGTATAGACCGGTGATCATGTTGAAGAAGGTCGTCTTGCCCGCGCCGTTTGGGCCAATCAGCCCCACGATTGTTCCCTCTTCGATAACGAAATCTATGTGGTCTACGGCTGTCAGACCACCAAATTGCTTTGTCAGGGCATCCGCTTTAAGTAGTATCATTTTCTTCTGGTATGATTTCTTCTTCGGCATGGAACTCGGCTTGGCGGGCGGCTGAGGGGAATAGGCCCTCCGGTCTGAGTATCATGACCGCTATCAGTCCGGCAGCGTACATCACCCAGCGCCATTGTTGCAAAACGTCACCACCGGGGATGTACTGCGGTACAACCTGGGCCAGGAGTACCCGATCGAAGAAAGCGATCAAGAGGCCGCCGGTCAATACGCCCCAGATGTTGCCCATTCCGCTCACGATCACGATGATTATCAAGAATATCGAGACCAGGAAGCTGAAGAGTTCTGGAAAGATGGCCTGGATCATCGCTCCGTAGATGGAGCCAGCGAAGCCAGATAAGGATGCGCCAAGGGCAAAGGCCAGTAGTTTTGTGCGTACCGGGTCCACGCCCATGGCGTCTGCTGCCGTCTCATCTTCGCGGATGGCCATCCATGCCCGGCCGAGGCGGGAGTGTTCCAAGCGATATGTGGCGAAGAGAACCAAAGCACCGACGATAATAATCAGGAAGTACCATTGCATGGGGGGCGTAATGCGGAACCAGGCAGGACCGATGGCCGTACTCCCAACTTCGAAACCGAAGATGTTTGGTCTTCCTACCGGGTTCATGCCCTGTGGCCCGTTGGTCAGGTTAAAATCTTTTATGATATAGATGTTAGTAAAGGGTATTTTGATGGTGATTTTCCACAGCTCACGGATGATGCGTGGAACGATTTCGCCAAAGGCCAGCGTGACAATGGCCAGGTAATCCCCTCTCAGGCGCAGGGTGGGAGCGCCAATAATCATGCCGAAGATGGCTGACACCACTGCACTGATCCAGATCACCACCCAGAAGCTCCATTGGATTCCCAGGTTGGGCCAGGTGAAGATGCCCATGGTGTAGGCTCCAATGGCAAAGAAAGCGGCGTAGCCCAGGTCCAGGAGGCCGGCGAAGCCAACCACGATGTTTAGTCCGAGAGCCAACACGACAAAAAGCAAGCCGACGTTCAGGGTGATCAATATGGAGAGGTCGGTCGCCCGTTCGAAAACACGGATGAATTGGGGCAAAACGAACAGCCCAATCAATATCAGCCCGAACAAGACTCGTTTTTGAAGTTCGCTTCGGGCGTTATTTTTCGGTGCCTGTCGTTTTGTTTGTTTGGTCATGAAGGGCGTGTCCTATGCGTTAAGCCTTTTCTGCTTCATCCTCGCCAACGAGTCCTTGCGGGCGGAAAACGAGGACGAGGATCAGGATCGTAAAGATAAACGCTCGGGTCCATTGACCGCCGATCCACTGATCGCTGAAAACTTTCAGGAATCCGATCAAGAAGCCACCGAGGACTGCGCCGGTGATGTTTCCAATGCCGCCAAGTACGGCTGCTGTGAAGGCGAAAAGTCCGGCATCGAAGCCCATCAGGTAGCGACCGGTGTGCAAGAAGTTTCCGAAAGCCATACCCGCAGCGCCGGCCAGTGCCCCACCAATGAAGAAGGTTGTCATGATCACTCGTTCTACGTCGATGCCCATGATGGAGGCGGCTGCGGCGTTTTGGGCTGTGGCGCGCATGGCTTTGCCCAGTTTGGTGCGTTGAATGAATAGGCGCAGGCCAAGCATCATCGGGATGGTAAGGCCAATCAGGAGGGCATCTTGTGTGGTGAATAAGACGGTAGTGTTTAAGTGGAGCCAGTTGTGGAGAATGTCTACCCGTGGAAAATAGTCGGGATAGAAGATCTGGCTCGGCCCTTTCCAGTTGGCATAGATGTTTTCCAGGGCAAAGGAGGCCGCTACTGCCGTAATCAAGGGTGCGAGTCGGGGGGCTTTTCTCAAAGGCTTGTACGCGATACGATCGACAATGACATTGATGATTCCACAAGCAAGCATGGTCAGGATAAGGACGAGGGTAAACATCCACACCAGTCGAAATCCGGTGAGCGTTTTACCCCCTGCGCCAAACCATTCAAAAAGGGTGAGTGAAATAAGAAAGCCGGCCGTAAAAACATCGCCATGAGCAAAGTTGATTAGTTCGATAATGCCATACACCATCGTATAGCCGAGGGCAATCATCGCCAAGTACGACCCAATCGTCAAACCATTTAATAGTTGTTGTAAGATTATGTCTGTGGAGGACATAGGGAATTTATTGGCCTTCGGTGTATTGTCTTTGAACTTTTCAAAGTTATTCTCGTGTTTCCTTCCCTCTTCGCTTGTGGTTCATGCGATGGAGGGGGATTGGAGGGGAAAAGAGAAAACATGCGTCTGGTTGTTGTGCTGTATGTTGCCGAAAAGCTGTTGCCAGAAGAGGCGTAGCACGCTACGCCTCTTCTTTTTTGACGTTCCAGGGAAGCCTCTGTGAGGCTCACTTGCAAGTTTTGTACATATCGGGGCTGATCGCACCGGTGAAAACGATCTTTCCGTCTTTTATCTCATTGCCACCCAGGGTGGTGAAAGTCGGGTCACCGTTCTTGTTGAAGCCAAACTTTCCGGTGATTCCTTCGAAATCTTTAAGGCCGCGCATGGCAACCAGGATTTTGCCCCGGTCATTGCTTTGTGCACGCTCGATGCTGTCCAGGATGACCTGCATAGCCTGGTATGCGTATGTAGACCACGGGCTGGGCTCTTCACCATACTTCGCTTTGAAGTCATCGAAGAATTTCTTGCCGACTTTGCTGGTCAATTGGCTGGGTGCCAGGCCCGGGAAGGTCAAGTAGATGTTGCCATTAGCGACATCGGCACCACCCACCTGTTCGATCAGTGCGGGATTGACCAGGCCATCTGGGCCCATGAACTTTGTGCCGGCTTTGAACATACCGGTGGAGGCCATCTGCTGGATCACTTGTGGGCCGCCACTATCAATGACGAACCCGCCGTAAACGAGGTCGGCACCCGAGGCGCGGATCTTTGTCAGCAGCGCCCGGAAATCAATGTCCGTCGATTCGACGCCGTCACGGCCGACAATTTCGAGACCAATCTTCTCGGCTTGTTGGGCGAAGGCATCGGCGACGCCTTTGCCATACAGTTGGCGATCGTCAAGAAGGTACACTTTCTTGAAGCCGAGACATTGGGCCCAAGATGCGCCCGACCAGCCCTGCACGTCATCCGCAGCGTTGGTACGGAAATAGTTGACTTCGCCCGACGGACGGTAGATGTCCGGCTCGCCTTTGTCCCAGGCATGGGTCAAGCCGGGGTAGGTGTTTGCCGGGGTAATCTGGGCTACGCCGGCTTTGTTGGTAATGGGGATGGAGACTTTTGCCGCGCCGGAGTTGTAGGTCGCAAAGTAAACACCGCACGCGGGATCGTTGACGCATTTCTGGGCGTTCTCTGCTTCAATCGTTCCGTCCCAACTGCCGGTCGTAGGGGAGGCGTCATCGAGATTGACGAGCTCTATGTTGTAACCGGCCGGCCCCTTGCCGTCGTGTGCCGCAAGATAGTGTTCCAGGGCCAGGTCGGCGGCACGCTTCATGCTTTGCCCTTCGGGGAGCATGGCACCCTGTAGGGGCCAACTCGTGTAGATCTTGATTGTTCCTTTTCCAGTCGCTGCCGGAGCCTTTGTGGCTGCTGGTGCTGCTTTCTGTGCGGGAGCGCAGGCTGCTATGACCATGGTTAGAGCAAGAACCAGAACAATAAACAAAGCAAAACGGTTTAAGAAACTTATTTTCTTCATTGCCCTCTCCTCCTTTTATCTAATGATTAAGTGAGCATACCAGTGCCCCCAATGAATTGCAACCCACTCATTGTGCACAGGGGGTGCCCAAAGGCACGCTACGTTTCCTCTGTCCCCTCTCCGAATCCCCTTTCTCCACGATAGCTCATTATAGTCGAGAAAGAATGTTTTGTCAATCCCCCCTGTTGGCGAGCAACCCCGTAATCGGGTGTATTTCAAATCTGGGCTAGGGGCGGGGGTCCCTATACGATTTTCATCCCTCTGCGCCTTTGCGTTAAAACAATTCTCACCCCCAAACTGAAATACACCCCCCGTAATCTCTTTCCTTGACACGACAGGCCTTGTAGTGTATACTGGAAAAAAGGAGGATGGCGCATAAAATGTATGATGACCAGACGCTACAACGCTATACGGAAAAGCGACAAATCGCAGCCCAAATCGTCAAACTCTCGACTGAAACGGCAACGGTGATTGCCGCTGCACAAGCACTGGATGTCACCCCCGATCAGATTATCAAATCGCTCCTTTTCCTCGTCGCCGGCGACCCCATTTTGGTCATCGCCAACGGGACAGCGCGGGTGAGCCCCAAGAAAATTGCCCAACACCTGGGCGTCGGCAAGCGAAAAGTGCGCATGGCCCGACCCGACGAGGTGGAAGCAATCGCCGGCTTCGGCGTGGGGGCCATGCCGCCATTTGGACACAAAGAACCCTTGCCCACGCTCATCGATCCGGGCGTAATCGAGCAGAGCGAGATCTACGGCGGCGGTGGAACCGTACAGACCATGTTGCGATTGACCCCCCGCACATTGCTGGAGGTGACCCGGGGAGAAATCGTCTCCGTCACCGAGCGGAAAAGAGAGCAGCCCCATGCGTGAAGATTTCGGCGGCCAAGTCGCCCTCGTCACCGGTGCCGGACGAGGCATAGGCGAAGCTATCGCGATAGCTTTTGCGGGCGCCGGCGCGGCGGTGATCGTCAACGACATCAATGGCCGCGCGGCTCGCCGCGTGGCCGAAGGCATCGTTGCCGGCGGAGGGCAGGCGCTGGCCCTGCCGTTCGATGTCGCAAATGAAACGGCTGTCGGTGCCATGGTCCAAATGGCCGTCGAAGAGCTCGGCCAGATTGACATTTTGGTGAACAACGCCGGCATCGAACCGAAGTCCCCGCTCCTGGAGACAAGCCTTTATGCGTGGGAACGAACATTGGCCGTGAACCTGACCGGCACGTTCCTCTGTTCGCGCGCTGTCGGGCGGGTGATGTACGAGCAGGGCCGGGGGGCCATCATCAACATTGCCTCCATAGCGGGCCACCGCATTCCCCTGCCCGACCGTGCGGCCTACTGCGCGAGCAAAGCGGGCATCGTAGGCTTTACCCGTGAATGTGCCCGTGAATTCGCCCCGCACGGCATTCGCGTGAATGCCGTCTGCCCCGGCGTGATCGAAACACCCATGACGGCTGAAGCGCGTTCCGATCCCAAAATCATGCGCAAGTGGTTAGACGACATACCGGTAGGCCGCCTCGGCCGGCCGGAGGATGTCGCTAGTATGGTTCTCTTTCTCTGTTCTGGCAACGCCGGGTACGTGACTGGCCAAGCCATCCACGTGGACGGCGGCAAAGTAATGGCTTAATGTCGAGGGAGGTTTCCATGGAATACGAGAACATTCTGACCCGTCGTACAGGCAATGTTGGGGTTATTCAGTTCAACCGGCCCAAGGCCATGAACGCATTGAACGAAGCCATGGCCCGCGAGTTGATCGACGCAGCGCAAGCGTTTGATGCCGAGCCCGACATCGGTGCAATTGTGCTCACCGGCAGCGCCCGCGCGTTCGCGGCCGGCGCCGACATCAGCGAAATGGTCAGTGGCAGCGCGACAGATTTCCTGAAAGCCGACAGAATCGGGATTTGGGATCAACTCCGTGCGATCCGCAAGCCGATTGTCGCCGCCGTCAGCGGGTATGCCCTCGGCGGTGGATGCGAGATTGCCCTGGCGTGCGACATGATCGTCGCTTCCGAGACAGCCATCTTTGGCCAGCCCGAGGTGAAGCTGGGCGTGATCCCCGGCGCCGGGGGCACGCAACGGCTGGCCCTGGCCTTGGGCAAAGCGCTGACCATGGAAATGGTCTTGAGTGACCGCCGGCTCACTGCTCAAGAGGCCCTCCGTTTTGGGCTGGTCAACCGCGTCGTGCCGGTCGAACACTTCCTGGATGAGTCCATTGACCTGGCCCAGACGATTGCCGAGCAAGCGCCGCTGGCCGTGCAATTGGCCAAGGAGGCGGTCAATCACGCCTTCGAAATGACGCTGACCGAGGGCCTTGCTTTTGAACGCAAGCTCTTCTATTACCTGTTTGCCACCGAAGACCAGAAAGAGGGTATGCAGGCCTTCCTGGAGAAGCGTGCACCACGGTGGAAGGGAAGATAGTCATTCATTCGTGGCGATTCTTCATACCAACGGGACAGGGCATTGCCAAAGGCTGTGGGGCGTGGAACGGTTGTGAACTTTGAGACCCAGAACCCAAAACTCGAAACCCCGAACTGGTAGTCGAACGGGCTACGAGCTGCTCGATTCAGGGAACCAACGCAAACTGGAGCGCTTCGGGAACGTTGTCTTGCAGCGTCCGGCGCTTCAGGCCATCTGGTCCCCGCACCGGACAAGCTCGGATTGGGAAGCCGCAGACGCAACCTTCATACGCAGCTCCAGCGGGGGGGGACGCTGGCAATACGGTCACAGCCTGCCCGATTCGTTCGTTCTGCCTGTAGGCTCCATCAAACTGAAGATCAAGCTTACCGACTTTGGCCACTTGGGATTCTTCCCCGAACAACAGGAGAACTGGCTGTGGATTGCCGGACAAATCCGTGACGCTGGCCGGCCCATCAATGTGCTGAACCTCTTTGCTTACACGGGAGGAAGCACGTTGGCCGCGGCCGGTGCCGGCGCGGCGGTGTGCCACCTCGACTCGGCCAAGGGAGTGGTGGCCTGGGCCCGGGAAAATGCCGCCCTCTCCGGCCTGGCCGGGCGACCGGTGCGCTGGATCGTGGAAGATGTGCTCAAATTCGTCCGCCGCGAGCGCCGGCGCAAGCGCCGCTACGACGCCATTATCCTCGACCCGCCTTCGTTTGGGCGAGGGTCAAAGGGGGAAGTGTGGAAGATCGAGCGCGACCTCCCGGTCTTGTTGCACGACTGCCGGTCGCTGCTCAGCGACCGGCCGCTATTCGTGTTGCTGACCGGCCACTCGCCCGGTCTCACCCCTCTTGTGCTGCACAATTTGCTGGCCGACATGCTGGCCGGCCACCCGGGCCACATCGCCATGGGCGAGATGACGCTGACGGAATCGGGCAGCGGCCGGCGTTTTCCCAATGGGAGCTATGCCCGTTGGGAGGAAAAATCCTCCCCGTAAGGCGGCAGGATACCAGGACATGAGCAGCCCTTCGAATGTACTGCTGACCAGCACACAAAACCCGCGACTCAAGCGTGTCGTCCGTTTGCGCAAACGGCGCGAGCGCGACCTGCGCGGCGAGTTGCTCATTGAGGGGGCACGCGAGCTTGCCCGCGCGCTCCAGAGTGGCGTTGCCATACGTGCCTTGTACTTTTGTCCGCCACTGATCCCCCCCGCGGATGGAGAACAATTGCTGGAGCAGGTGCGTGCGCAAAAGGTCACACCCGTTCCGGTGAGCAGGGCTGCCTTCGAGAGAATCGCCTACCGGGAAGGGTCGGATGGGTTGGTCGCCGTGGCGGAGCAGCCGGCACGCAGCCTCGACGATCTGTCGCCGGTAGGTGAGCACACGCTGCTGGTGGTCATCGAGGGGGTTGAAAAGCCCGGCAACCTGGGGGCGATTTTGCGTTCCGCCGATGCGGCCGGTGCCGGCGGGGTCATCGTTTGTGACCCGGCCACGGACATCTACAATCCAAACGTGGTGCGTGCGAGTTTGGGAACCCTCTTTTCACAGGTGGTCGTACAGCGAGAGACGCCGGCTGCCATTGCCTGGCTTCGAGAACGGGGCGTGCGAATCGTCGCCGCCATGCCCGCGGCCGATCTCGTGTACACGGAGGCAGACCTGCGACCGGCGACGGCACTGGCCATGGGCAGCGAAAAGGCGGGCCTGAGCACGGCGTGGCTGGCGGCAGCCCACGCGCGGGTGCGCATTCCCATGCACGGTCAAGCCGATTCGCTCAACCTGGCTATGGCCACAACGATCTTGCTCTATGAGGCCGTCCGCCAACGCGCATCGAAGAATGAAGTTTCGCCGGGCCCGTCTGGGGCAGCCTAGGCGAGCAATGAATTGCCCGCCTGGTGTCGCGAAACCCGTTGAAACAGGTTGCCGTCGATTGTTGTTTGGATAAAGCCCAGGATGTGTTGCCACACTTCTTGGCGTGCTGCGTCTGCGGGAAGGATGTGGCCGGAGCGGGGAATCCAGATCAATTCCTTTTTCGTGCTGCTCACGCGTTGGTAAATCTCTTCTGCGCTGTCCAGGGGCACGTTTCTATCCCCTTTTCCTTGCAAGATCAAAATGGGGGTGGAGATGCGCGGGAGTTCTTGGCGGACGATGGCCACAAATTTGATGAGTTCGTGCAATGCGGGCACGCTGATTTTGTCGTAATGCCAGATTCGTTCCGCAACGGTGGGGTCAACGGCATCGTGGAGGATTTCCGGTACGGGCTGCTCCCGGATGAAGTATTTGAAAAGCCCAATGAAGCGGAGACGCCAGTCTTCTGAGGCGAGGTGCGTGGCCGTGGCCATGACTACGAGACCGCAAATGGTGTGTCGCCGGCTGAGGTGCATGGCCAGCAGACCGCCAAGGGACAATCCCACGACAATGACCTTGCTGCATTGTTCGGAGAGCTCTTGCCAGCCTGCTTCTGCAGATGCAACCCAATCTTGCCAGGAGGTCTGCGCGAAGTCTTGCGGGGTTGTGCCGTGGCCGGCCAGACGGATGCCCGACACGGTATAGCCTTGCCCGGCAAGGAAATCACCCAGTCCGTGTACTTCCGGGGGGCTGCCAGACCAACCGTGGATGAGCAGGACTCCCGTGTCATTCCCGCGATAGAAGAAAGGCCCCCTGTCTAAAGCTGGTTTCATAGTTCTTGCGCTTTTTCGTCTGTTCTTGGCGTTTTGTTGAGCAGGGGCAGTGCTTTCGCCCGTAGTTGCTTCACCTTTTGCCGGACATATCCCCAGACGTATTCCGACGTGTCCTCCTCGAGTGGGTCGGCTTGCGGGTCTCGCAAGCGATCGGTTCCGTAGATTTCGGTGTAGGAGGCCGGCAGCGCATCCGCCAAGTCGGTTTCCCGGCCAAGCAGGGTCGCGTAGGCCAGTGTCCAAGATTTGGACACAGCGGGCAGGTAATATCCCCCTCCTCCCAGCACCACACATTTGGACGACAAGGCCAAAATGGTGCGAAGCGTTTCCAGATAACCCTGTGTCGTCACATTCAGGTGAGTCAAGGGGTCTCGATAGTGCGCGTCGATCCCCGCCTGGACCACAACGATGTCTGGAGAGAAGGACTCAATCGCTTGCGGTACTACCTGTGTGAAAGCCCAAAGATAAACCTCGTCGTTTGTGTATGGGGGCAGCGGGATGTTCAGGGCGTACCCTTTTCCCGGCCCCACACCGACTTCGTCCACATCGCCGGTGCCGGGGAAGAGGAATTCCGGCCCCTCGTGAATGGAGATGGTGAGCGCTCTGTCGGAATCGTAAAATGCTTGTTGTACACCGTCGCCGTGATGGGCGTCGATGTCCACGTAGGCCACGCGATAGCCACGGTCAACCAGGGAGCGAATGGCGATGGCCGCGTCGTTGAACACGCAGAAGCCGGAGGCCTTTGCCGGCATGGCGTGGTGTAGCCCTCCGGCGATGCTGAACACGCGACTTGCGCCGCCCTCTATCACTTGTGCGACGGCCGTCAGGGAAGCGCTCACCTGCCACCGGAAGGCATCGTACATGCCCTCGAAGACCGGGTTGTCGCCTGGCCCAAAGCCGAAATCTTGGGCCTCGGCCACGCGGTTGCCCTGACTGAGGGATTGTACGGCGGAGACGTACGCCGGTGTGTGAAACGACAGGAGGTCTTGTTCGCTGCACAAAACGGGCGGAACAATGGTGGCCCCTTGCCAACCGAACACGCCGTAACTTTCCAGCAACTGGAATGTGCGGTGGAGTCGCGCCGGTTTCATGGGGTGGTCCGGCCCATAGGAGAAGCTCGAAAGGACCTTGTCGTATACGAATGGAACTCTTTTCCCCACTTCGTTCGGTATATCCATGGGTATCTACTCCTCCGTGTTGTGGAATGGATGCTGTGGCCTTGTGTCCAAGCCCATGGCTCTTTGTGTCCACTCCAGTGGGTTGACAAAAATCTCGCCGATACGCACCTCCCAGTGCAAATGTGCGCCGGTGGCCAGGCCGGTGGCACCAACCGCCCCGAGCGTCTGGCCCTGGCGGACGGGTTCGCCTACCGACACGTCAATGCGTGAGAGGTGGTAGTATGCGGAATGGACGCCGGCACCATGGTCTACGATAACGGCATTGCCGCGCACCTGCAACGTTTCCGCCAGGACGACCGTGCCGCTGGCGGCGGCGATGACCGGCGTGCCTGTGCCGGCGGCAATGTCCACGCCGCCGTGATAGCCGGTGGCCGGCCCTCCGTTGTAGCTGCGGCGTGCGCCAAATGGGGCCGTCAAGGGGCCCTCGACCGGCAGGACAAACGGCCCGGTCCAAAGGGGGTGTGGCGACGTTTTTTGCCAAATGCGCTTCAGGCGTGCCGCTTCGGCCTGGACAATGACCGGGTTCAGCAACTTTGCCCGGCCGGGCGACAGCGTGATCGCCTGGACCGGAAAATCAGTTGACGTAACCTGTACCATTGCCGTGACCTCCTGCCAACTTCCTTCGGGGCTGCGCGCGTGAATGACCAGCGGTCGCGGCCCCAGGGCGCTCCAGGGGGGTATGCCAATCAGGGCCCAGCTCTGGTCTGCGGAAGTGACGATGTGGATCGGTTGGCCATCGAAATCGGCCTCGACCAGGCTCCCCGGGGCGCTCTCCATGCGCAATAGCAGCGTGTTTCCTTGCTGGACGACGGGTGGGTCCCAGCCCAGGAGTCGCAGGGTGGGCTGCGGCGTCCGGGAAGGGGT
>JAADHH010000134.1:0-2955 GCA_013151955.1 Chloroflexota bacterium | reverse complement strand
CGTCGCCGTTGCCGGAGGGGGCGGCGTGTGGGTGGGGGGTGGCGCGGCGGTTGCTGTGGCCGTGTATACCGGCGTTGGCGTGGCGGCGGTTTGGGAATAGGGTATCGCCGGCAATGAGCGCAAAGAGCCACACCCCAAAAAGGTGACCAACAGCATTGATAGAATACCCCATCTGCGTCTCTCTCCAGTTTGTCTCTCCAAGAAAACACTCCTGACTCTAGCAGGCTGTCGGAGAGGCCTGTTTTCTTCTTATTAGGACACAGATTCTCACAGAGAAACACAGATGTTCAGGCCAAATCATCGGAAAATCTGTGTTCGTCCTGCCAATCTGTGTCCCCTGATTCTTTCTCCGACAAGCTGCTAGGGGGCTTGTCTTTGCAGAAAAGCCACTGGCCAATTATAGAACAGGCGTCGAGTTTTGGCAATCTGCAGAAGAACACATGAATTCCTTGAACAATGACAGTTATTGACAGTCCATGGTCTGGTGTTGACAGTAAGAATGTGTTTGAATACAGGTAACTTGAAAAAAAGTGAGTATTTGCTAGATGATTTGTTTTGGGAAAGGTGCGAAGCATGGTTTTACGATGTCCCGTCTGCCAGAGTCCCAATCCCCTTGGCATTACGGTTTGCACATCTTGTGCATCCGCGCTCGTGGACGTGTGTCCGCAGTGTGATTTCAGCAACCCGATTGATTTCAGGTTTTGTGGGAACTGTGGACGCAGTCTCCAGGAGGAATCGCCGGCTGAATTGGCCACATTGGACAAAAAGTCTTGGGAGCGATTGGGTCGCTACATGCCGGAGCACATTGTCGACAAGGTGTTGATGTCGCACGGAGGGAAGATCGAGGGGGAGAATCGAAACGTAGCCGTTCTCTTTGCGGATCTCAAGGACTTCACCACAATTTCCGAAAGGATGAACCCCGAGAGGGTCTATGACATTCTGGACGAATGTATGCGCGGCTTTGCAAATGAAATCCAGCGGCACGAAGGAACGGTTGACAAATACATGGGCGATGGCATTATGGCTGTTTTTGGGGCACCGGTGGCACACGAAAACGACTCGGAACGTGCGGTTCGCGCGGCCCTGAGCATGATAGATTTTCTCCATCAATTCAACAAGAAAGTGGAGCAAGAGAATGGCCAGCGACTGCACATACGCATTGGCGTGAATGCTGGAATGGTCACCGCCGGCATGGTGGGCACAGAGTTTCGCATGCAATACACCGTGGTTGGCGACGTCGTGAATCTGGCCTCCCGGCTGGAAGAACTGGCGAATCCAGATAGCATCTTGGTTAGCCGCGCCGTACTCGATTCGACAAAGGCGCTGTTCAACTATCTGCCGCGAGGCTCTGTAACGGTCAAGGGGCGGCGATCTCCCGTGGAGGTCTATGAAGTTCTGGGACTTCGAAAGCACCCAGGCCAACAGCGCGGCATACATGGTTTGCGTGCGCCGATGATTGGGCGAGAGAAGGAACTGAACCAATTGTACGAAGTCATCAAAGGATTGCAACAAGGCAATGAGGGCAAGGTCATTCTGCTCACCGGTGAGGCCGGTGTTGGAAAGACACGGCTGCTCACAGAGTGCCGCTCGCTGATGTACGAACGCAACCTGCTCGTAGTGGAGGTGACATGTCACTCACACACGACAGAGCAGAGCTACTGGTTATTTCAGGAATTCTTCCGCCAGGCCTTTGGGGTGCGTGCCGGAGATGATGAAGAGACCAAGGAGCGAAAGATACAGGATAGCGTGTATTACCTTTTGCCCAACGAATTTCGCCGGGTGCTCCCTTTTGTCGAACATTTGCTGGACCTGCCCATTTCGGATGCAGACACCGCCAGAAAGATGGGGCGATTGAGTCCTGAGAACCGGCGCACGCAGACCTTCTTGGCGCTGCGCCAGTTGGCCGTTGCCGTAACCCAGAGGAAGCCGCTGGTCGTCGTAGTAGACAATCTCCAATGGGTGGATCAAGATTCTCTGGACCTACTGTTGTTTACGCTCCCGCTTGTGAAACAGTGTTCCCTCTGTTTATTCTTGATTTCGCGCAATTATGAGAGCGAAGCAGCGTCTATCATTCATCAGTTTGGATTGGAGACTTTGCCCGGTCAATACTTGCCTCTTACTTTGTTGCCTCTCTCCTTGTTCGATAGCTACAGGCTGCTCGACTCCCTGCTGGAGATGCCTGCCCTGTCGCCTCAACTGCGGCAGGGAATTCCCGAGTTGTCAGAAGGAAACCCCTTCTTCTTGGAAGAAATCGTACGTTTGCTGATGGAGCAGGAGGCGATTTGGTGTGAAAACGGAAAATGGCACTCGCAGCCCGACTTGACGTTGAAAGACATAGGCATCCCCCATTCCATCCACGCTTTGCTGGCCAGTCGTGTTGACCGATTGCCAGAGCATTTGCGGTACATACTCCAGTGCTGTGCCGTAATCGGGCAACACATTCCGTACGCACTGTTGAAGGCCGTGGTAGAACCTGAGTCCGAGGAGGTTCTGAATGGAGCGTTGGAGGAACTGGAGCATCGTAAATTTCTGTGCCGGGACGGATCGGAGGAACGGGTCTATGCGTTTTGCCACATCCTCGTCCGTGAGGCGATCTACCGAACGATGCTCACCCACCGCAGCCGGGAACTGCATTTGCACGTCGCGCACTGCCTGGAAAATCGTCATGCGGGACGGCTGTACGAGGTGCTCGATTTGCTCGCCTATCACTTCGAAAAGGCTTCGACCCCCGATCGACGATTGGATCTGTCGTACGAAGCCTTTGCGGTCGGGAAGGCCCTCGTCGAACATGAGGCGGAGAGTTTCATGCACGAGGAAGGTTCCCGGAATTAGGTTTTTTGCAGTCGTCGATCTCTGTGAAAAATGGTTACTACTCAGCCTGGCGAATGAATTCGCGGCTACCGTTGCAAAACCGACCGCCGTCGGTTCGATCTTCAGTCGGTGAAGGCCGACTTT
>JAADHH010000018.1:19307-21751 GCA_013151955.1 Chloroflexota bacterium | reverse complement strand
AAATGTGACGAAACAGAGTATACTTCTTCTGCCAGCCGCGTGATGGATCGTCGCGCGCTCTTGATGTACCGAAGTACGTACTGCGAACAGGGAAAGGGATGCCGCCAATGAGCAAAGCCAGCAACACGAAGCGCGAAGTCAGACGCCGGCGCAGGGTGGCGATGGTGGTTGGCGCGGTCGCGCTCGTGCTTACCGCTATCGTTTTGGCCGGCTGCGCCAGCACAACCGGCGGAGAGCAGAACGCGAACCGTGGCAGCGCCAGCCCGGCCCCGCGACCGGAGACCGCCCAGCCGACGACCCTGCCCTCGCCAACCAAACCGCCCCCCGGCCTGCCGCCGGAACGTAAAGGGTTCACGCCCGAACCGGAACAGTACGCTGTGATGGGCGATCCGCACGCGCCGGTGACGATCGTCGAGTACTCCGACTACCAGTGACCGTGGTGCGGCCGTCACGCCCGTGACGTGCTCCCTCTTCTGGAAGAAGAGTACATCAAAACCGGAAAAGTCTACTACATCTTCAAAGACCTGCCCGTCTTCGGCAACGAATCGATGACCTCGGCCACGGCCGCAGAGTGCGCCGGCGAGCTGGGCGATTACTGGGCCATGCACGACTGGCTCTTCCAGAACCAGAACGCCTGGAAATTCAAACCGGAAGCGGCAGACATCATCACCCAGGGTGCGGTAGAACTGGGATTCGACAAGACGGCGTTCACAGAATGCCTGCACTCCTCCCGATTCAAACAAGAAATCACCGACGACTTCGCCGAGGCCCGCAAGATCGGAGCGCAGGGCACGCCAACGTTTATGATCAACGGCCGGCGCTACACCGGCTTCATGACCTGGAACAACCTCAAGGGCCTGGTGGAACGATTGCTGGCGAAGACGACGCCGGAGGCCACAGAAACACCGTGACGAACACAGGTTGGACGGGCTTGAGTAGCACGCCGTAAGAGAGGAAATCAGATGCAATATCAGACTACAGTTACGCAAAGCCGCTACGACCGTATCGCACCCTTCTACGACCTGATGGAATGGTTCACCGAACGTGCCCGGTTCCAGGAATGGCGCCAGTTGCTCTGGTCGCGGATACCGGCCGGCCCTGTTCTGGAAGTCGGGGTGGGTACCGGCAAGAACATGCCTTTCTATCCGCCGGACGCACAGATCACCGCAGTGGACCTGAGCGAGCGTATGTTACAGCGGGCGACAAACCGGGCCCGCGAGTTGGGCCTGAACGTTGACTTGCGGCAGATGGACGCCCAGCAACTCGAGTTCCCGGACGATAGCTTCGACGCAGTGGTGACGACCTTTGTCTTTTGCTCTGTGCCCGATCCGGTGCAGGGGCTGCGAGAATTGGGCCGCGTGGTGAAGCCGGACGGCGACATCTGGCTGCTGGAACACGTGCGGGTGAACCGGCCGATCATCGGCCCGCTGATGGACGCGCTCAACCCGGTTGTCGTGCGCATCGTCGGGGCAAACATCAACCGCCAGACGGTGGAGAATGTACGCCGTGCCGGCCTGGAGATCGTGGATGTCGAGAACTTGCGCGGCGACCTCGTGAAACTGATCCACGCCCGGCCCGCGAAGTCTGAGGTAGGATGATGAAGCACTCCGGAAAACCGATCCGCGTCGTGTTGGCCGATGACCACGCCGTCGTGCGCAAAGGAATCCGCGAGTTCCTGGAGGAAGCCGCCGACATCACCGTGGTGGCCGAGGCGTCGAACGGGCGGGAAGCGTTGCAAGCGGTATCGGAGCATCTCCCGGACGTGGCCGTGCTGGACGTTCAAATGCCCGAACTGAGCGGTATCGAGGCCACGCGACGGATCAAGGCCCGCCACCCGGAGATCAGAGTGCTGATCCTCACAGCGTACGACGACGACCCGTACATCTTCGCACTCCTCCAGGCTGGCGCGGGGGGCTATGTGTTGAAGACGGCGAACGCGGACGAGATCATCCGGGCGGTGCGCGCCGTCCATCGTGGTGACTCGGCATTGGACCCCGCCGTTGCCCGCAAGGTGGTGCAGCGGTTGGCCAGCGGCCACCCCACACCGACAAGCGAAGAGATCGTCGAGGGGTTGACCAATCGGGAGCTGGATGTGCTGCGTCTGGCCGCGAATGGCTTGACAAACCAAGCCATCGGGACCAAATTGGATATCAGCGACCGGACGGTACAAGGTCATCTGGCAAACGTGTACGGTAAGTTGAGCGTCAGCACGCGCACCGAAGCGGTGTTGCGGGCGGTGAAGCTGGGCTGGTTGACGCTGGACGAGGTGGGCTAGTAGGCTGTCGGAGAGGTCTGTTTTCTTCTTATTAGGACACAGATTCTCACAGAGAAACACGGATTTCAGGCAAAAATTAGTATCTTCTCAATATTCCGGGGCGAAGAAGTTCGACTTTTACCAAAAGTCGAACTTCTGGGTCGCCCCACCCCGTTTTATTGAGAAGATA
>JAADHH010000018.1:0-19214 GCA_013151955.1 Chloroflexota bacterium | reverse complement strand
AAGCCAACATTCGTCTACATGCCTTGTCACGTTCAAGCGAGAGGGCCTTCACAAGTGCCTGGCACCTAAAGACTGAGTAGTTACGTCCCATGATTCTTTCTCCGACAGAGCTGTCATTGCGAGGCACGCTGGCGCCGAAGCAATCCCCAATCCGGCGCAAGCTTGATAGCGAAGGATAGACACGCATGACGACTGCAAACCGGCAAGCTGCCTGGTGGGCCAAACGAAATCCGCCCGATTTGGAACGCGACCAGGAACGACTGCTGGCCATTCTGCGTGATGTGCAAGCAGCGCCACAGATCGGGCCGGACACGCTCGATCACATTCAACGTAGAAATTTGCGCTCCGGCGAGCAGTTCTGGCCGCGCGACCGCCTTGTTCGCGGTTACCGCGAGTTGTGCGCCGCCGGCGTGCTTACCTTCGACCGCAAGGTCTTGCGCCGGCTGCAACGTAAGCCGGTGCGCACCCTCTCCGGCGTGGCCCCGGTCACGGTGTTGACCAAGTCGTATCCCTGCCCCGGAAGGTGTATCTTCTGTCCCACAGTCAAAGGGATGCCCAAAAGCTATCTGCCGGACGAACCGGGAGCGGCGCGGGCCGTGGCCCAGGAATTCGATCCTTTCCGCCAGACGCGGCTGCGCATTGAATCTTTGGAGGCCATCGGCCACGATGTGGGCAAGATCGAATTGCTGATTCTGGGGGGCACGTGGTCTGCTTACCCGCGAGGGTATCAGACCTGGTTCGTGCGGCGTTGCCTGGATGCCATGAATGGCGTCGAGTCGCTGACCCTGTCCGAGGCACAGCAGCGCAACGAAAGCGCTCCGTACCGCAACGTCGGCCTGGTCATAGAGACTCGGCCCGATGCCATCACACCGTCTCACCTGCGTTGGCTGCGCGAACTGGGTGTGACCAAAGTGCAACTGGGCGTACAGAGTCTGGATGATACGATCCTGGAAGCAAACTGCCGGGGACATACCGTAGAGGAGACTCGGCGCGCTGTGCGTCTCCTCCGGCTGGGCGGCTTCAAGATCCACGTACACTGGATGCCGAATCTCTTCGGGGCCACACCCGACTCGGATCGGGCCGACTTTGCCCGCTTGTGGGCCGATCCGGCCATTCGCCCGGACGAGTTGAAAATCTACCCCTGTTCGCTGCTGGCCGGAACGGAACTCTACACCCTCTGGCAGGCCGGCCGGTACGGGCCATACGACGACAAAACGCTCGTGGAACTGTTGGTGGCCTGCAAAGCGACCATCCCGCGGTACTGCCGCGTGAACCGGCTGATGCGCGACATCCCTTCCGGAAATATCATCAGCGGCACGACGAAATCTAACCTGCGCCAGATCGTGCAACGCGAGATGGCGGAACGGGGAATCTCCTGTCGTTGCATTCGTTGTCGCGAAGTGCGGCGGCAAAAGGTAGAGCCGGACGACGTGCAGCTAGATGTCGTCGAATACGATGCGGGGGTAAGCCGCGAGCAGTTTCTCAGCTACGTCACGCCGGACGACCGGCTGGCCGGGTTCTTGCGCCTCTCTTTCCCGCATCGTGATGTACAGCCGGTGGCCGAGGAGTTGCGCGGCTGTGCCATGATTCGCGAGGTACACGTTTACGGGCCGGCACTCTCGCCCGGTGCCGGCAGCGCTGGTGATACCCAGCACGCCGGGTTGGGCAGTCGTCTGATCGACGAAGCGAAGCTGCGGGCCAGGCGAGCCGGCTACACGCGGCTGGCCGTGATCAGCGCCATTGGCACGCGCGCCTACTACCGCAAGCGGGGCTTTGCCGAGGGGAAGCTATACCAAATTTGCGAGCTTTGATCTCGTCTTACCGGGCGCGGTCCGGCTATCCAAAGAAATCATCGCCGCTTTCTTCGCCGCGCAACAGGGAAACGTTCTTCTCCAAGGTTTCCTGCCCATCCCCTGCCTCCAGGGCGGCAAACTCTGCGTAGAATTCTGGCGTGCCATACGTGCGGGTTTGCACGACGACAGGCATGGGAACGGCGTGGCCCATCATCAGCACCTGTTGGCGGCTGTCCAGGCGGGCCAACACCTGGCGCAATTGTGATGCGCCGGAGACCCCCGTCAGCACAGCGCGAATATCTGCCTCATCATCGAGCAGGTAGGTGATGCGTGTACCCAGTTGTGACATCACTTCGGGGTCGATGCCGCTGGGGCGCTGGTCCACGATTTGCAGCGTGACATTGTATTTCCGCAACTCGCGGGCGATGGTGCCGAAGATGGTTTCGCGAGCGATCTGCGGGTCCAGAAACTTGTGCGCTTCTTCGATGGTGATGACCAGCGGTTTTGGTTCCTTTGCGTCATCTCCTAGCGCCGCTTCCTTCTTGCGCACGTATCTTTCGTGGATTCGGCGGGTCAGATAGTTCGCGACGAGCAAGTAGGCCGTCAACGAGTTTCCATAGCGCCCAAATTCCAGTACCACGTGGATGTCCCGGTCGAGATACTCCAGCAGCCGGTCCACCGCCCGGTCTGCTACGTTCTCGCGCAGGAAGTCGAACCGGCGGAGGACGTCGAGTTTACGCCGGATGGCGCCCAACGTTCCGGCGTGCAGCCCCTGTTGGTCTACAAAGTCTTCCAATTCTGGGGGCATTTCATCGCTCAGCAGCTTGGCGATCCAGTCACGTCCCAGTTTCCGCTGCAAGATGTAGAGAGCGTTGACTTGCACCTCGCTCAAGCTCAATACGCCGGCCAACATCTTTATGTCGTCAGGCTCCAGTTGGTCATAGGCCAATTCCACCACGTGATCGGGGTGAGCACCCCGCCGCCGTGACGAGTCGTCGTCCAGGGTGAAAATGCTGACCCGTGAGGGGAAGAGTTGCTTCAGCCCTTTGACCTCGCCACCCGGCCCTTCCGACGAGCCTTTCCAGCCATATTCGTTGTGCATGTCGAAGACCAGGTTGACGGCGGCCCCATGCTGAATGATGCCGGCGAGGAGCAACCGGGTCAGGAAGGTCTTGCCCGTGCCCGATTTGCCGAAGATGCCGGTGGAGCGCTCCACGACGCGGGCCAGGTTCAGATGAACATGCACACCCTCCATATCCAGCGGATCGCCGATGTAATAGTTCTGGCGGTTGGGGTCTTCGGCCTGACCGAAGATGCGGGCCACGTCGTCCTCGTCGGCGTTGTAGACGGCCGTGAAATGGGGCGGTACGGTTTTCACCGGATGAGGCTCGGCATCGGGACTCCTCTGGTCCAGGGTGAGCATGGGGGCAATCTCCAGCGTACCGAAGGTGGCCGTACCGGCAAATATCCGCGCCAGGAACGGATCGCTCACGTCCGGGGGAGTCTTTTCAATTTGCGGGTTCATGTTATCCAGCCGGACATCGGTGACCAGGCTGAAGAAGTCCAGACGTTGGCCGCGGGCCACGACGTAGCGACCGACGGCCAGCCCCTCTATCATCGTGGCCTGGTCCAGCTTGATGGTCAGCCCTTTGGAGAGCGAACCGCCAACGACGATGCCCAGGGGCAAGGTGTCCATCTCCAGGCCGCTGTCGCGATGAGCTTCCGCTTCTGCGGCAAAACGAGGATCCCAGGTTTGTTCGGTTTGGTTTCGGGTTTTGGGCATTTGGGTCATCCTTACGTGCAACCTTGGAGAACGGTTCGATCAAGCTCTTTCACTATATCACGACCTGATCCAAAAGTCAATTCCTTGCCGTTTCGGGCGGGGTGTGGTATACTTTGGAAGTCAGTTGATCGAGCAGGCCCCCCGGCCCCCCAATTCTGGGGGAACATATCCCACCAAAGTGGGAGGAAACTGGGGGGCTACTGGTGGACACGGATCATTTTGAAAAATCTGTGTGCGAAGCCTGTGTGAATCTGTGTCCGATTGAAACCCGATGATCGATTCCTTGGATTTTGCAGAAACTGCAAAGATCGTGATAGATGGAAGGAATGGCGAACATGACAGAAAACATTGGCGTATTCGTAGCCTGGCCCTACGCCAACGGCGACCTTCATTGCGGGCACGTGGCCGGCGTCTACCTGCCAGCGGACATCTTTGCGCGCTACCACAGACTTCGCGCGAACCGCGTGCTGATGGTCTCCGGCAGCGATTCGCACGGGACGCCAATCACGGTAAAGGCTGAACAGGAAGGCACCACACCGCGCCAAGTGTTCGAGCGCTATCACGCTAGATTCTTGGAATCTTTGCGTGACCTGGGTGTTTCGTTTGACCTTTTCACGCACACCGATACCGAAAACCACTGGGCAGTCTCGCAAGACATCTTCCGCGTCCTCTGGGAAAAGAACTATATCTTCCGCAAAGCGATGCGCCAACTTTATTGTGAGAAGGACGCCATGTTCTTGCCGGATCGTTTTGTGGAAGGCACCTGCCCGCACTGCGGATACGACGGCGCGCGCGGTGACCAGTGCGAACGGTGCGGCAAGCTGCTCGATTCGTTCGAGGTGGTCGAGCCGAGGTGCAAGCTGTGCGGCACACAGCCGGTCATCCGTGATACCGAACATTTCTTTCTCGATCTGCCGGCCTTTAACGAGGAACTGTTGGCCTGGGTCCAAAAGCAGACCCACTGGCGGCCCAACGTTTCCTCGTTTACGATCAACTACCTGCACGAGGGCTTGCAACCGCGCCCGGTCAGCCGGGACATCACCTGGGGAATTACCGTGCCGGTGGAGGGGTTCGAGCAAAAACGCATCTACGTCTGGTTCGAGGCGGTGATCGGCTATCTCGCTGCTTCCATCGAGTGGGCCAAGAATCACCGGCAACCGGATGCCTGGGAAGATTGGTGGAAAGGCCCCGAAGGAAAGGGATATTACTTCATCGGCAAGGACAACATCCCTTTTCACGCCATTATCTGGCCCGCGCAACGCTGGGGTACGGTGGGCTGAACCTGCCGTATGATGTGCCGGCCAACGAGTTCATGAACCTGGAAGGACGGAAACTTTCTACCAGCCGCAACTGGGCTGTGTGGATTCCCGATTATCTGGCCCGCTACGACCCGGACCCCCTCCGCTACTATCTGACGGCAAACGCGCCGGAAACGCGCGACACCGATTTTGCCTGGGCCGATTTTGTGCGACGCAACAATGACGAGTTGGTTGCCGCCTGGGGCAACCTGGCGCACCGCGTGCTCACGTTTACCTACCGCCGCTTCGATCGCCAAGTCCCCACGCCTGGCCCGCTGGACGAAGGGGATCGCGCTCTGCTCGAAAAGGTGGAAACGGCTTTCGATGAGGTGGGCACGCTGCTGGCCAACTGTCAATTCAAAGCGGCCCAGGCAGAGGCTATGACTCTGGCCCGCTCGGTCAATAAATATCTGGACGACAAAGCACCCTGGTTCCAGATCAAAGAAGATCGGGTGGCCGCGGCGACGACTCTGTTTGTGGCCCTGCGGGTTATCGACTCGTTGAAGGTGTTGCTGGCCCCCTTCCTGCCCTTCGCTGCCGAGCGGCTGCACCAGTATTTGGGCTATGACCGGCCCTTGTTCGGCGAGCTGCGGATTGAGCATTTCCGCGAGGAGGAGCGGGAACACGATGCGTTGGTGTACGCCGGCGAGCACGACGAAGACGTGTGGCACGCCAGCAACTTGCCCGCCGGCCAGGCGCTGCGCGAACCACGCCCGCTGTTCAAGCCGCTCGATGAAGCGATCGCGGAGGAGGAACGGGCCCGGCTGGGCAAGACTCCTGCGGCGTAATTTCTGCTGGGAAAAGTAGGGGCGTACCCTTGCGGTCGCCCTACGGGGCAGCGGTCGCCCTACGGGGCAGGCGCAAGGCCGGCAAGGGCAGGCGCAAGGCCGGCAAGGGCAGGCGCAAGGCCGTGCCCCTACCCCGAATTATTGAGAAGATACTGGGCGCGGGCGTAAAGGTGAGCGACTACCGGCCGGCGATGCGCTCCGCAGCGCGAAAGGCCAGCGCTACGGCCTCCCCGGGAGTCGAGGCGTGGATGATCCCCGTATCTTCCGTGCCCTGACGAAAGAGGCTCCAGGTCCCCAGGCCAATGACCGGCCGGCCCAGCTTTAGCGCGAAGCCGATTTCCGAGAGTGTGCCGTATGCCCCTCCCACGGCGATCACCGCGTGGGCGGTACGCACCACCAACACGTTGCGGGCCTGGTCCAGGCCGGTGACGATGGGAATGTCTACGTAGCGGTTGGCGTCGCCGTGGGACGTGCCCGGCAGAATGCCGACCGTCGTGCCGCCGGCCGATTTTGCCCCGCGACAGGCCGCTTCCATCACGCCGCCCAACCCGCCACAGACCAATATTGCCTTCCGGCGGGCGATCTCCCGTCCCACCGCTTCGGCGGTCTCTGCTGTGGCGCTGGCGCACGCTCCCGCTCCAATCACGCCGATGATCGTGATGTGGCCTCCCTCCCGTCACCGAGCGGCACACTGGCCAATGTCGTGTATCGAGCGCCGTTGGGGAGCAACTGGCTGCGGATGAAGGAAATGGAAGATACCGGCATCGGCGGTATAGCGGGAATCTCGGCAGTGGCGACGAGTTGTCCCAATTGTCGGCGCTCCTCTTTGCTGGCATGTCGTTTCACGCGCCCCAGGGTCAGATGCGGCGTGTAGGAACGTTTCTCCGGGGCGAAGCCAAGCCGGCCCATAGCGTTGACAACAGCCCGTTGCAACGCTTTCAGCGGTGTTGTGGGCTCCTCTATGCCTATCCACAACACGCGCGGGTTATAGACATTCGGGAAGCAGCCCGGTTGGCCAAATCGCACGTCAAGGGGGGCGTGGTTCGGACAGATTCCCCTGAGCGCAGCCTCGACCTCCGGCAATAGACCGACCGGTGTGTCCCCCAGAAACTGGAGGGTCAGGTGCATTTTCTGTGGCTGGGTCCAGCGGACGTGACGGGTGACTGGTTTGTTGCGCACTCGCGCCAGAATCTGTTCGATTTCCTTGCGGATGGCGGGCGAAAGCTCGATGGCAATGAACGTGCGTACGGTCTCTGTGTTGTCGGTCATGCTATCCTCCGGTCCGTTTTTGCGGGCGCCAGTACCGCTCGCCGAACAAGGCTGCCGGCGTGGCGTGACGCCGGCCATAGCCGGTCACGACTTCTGGCATTTGGCCGGCGCTCCCAAAGAGAATGTCCAGTTGCGACGTGTAGCAGGAGATGGCCTCTATTTTGGCTTGCAGCGCGGCGTCGTCCAGGGCTTCGATCTGTGGTTGCAGGGAGGCAGTGACTGCGGGTCGCCAGTCGGACTCGTCGGTGCGGGTTACATAGGGAAAGTCTTCGTAGAAGGTGAGCGGAATTCCCCGGTGGGCCAGCCCCTCGACTGACGCGCGCACAATTTGGTGATCTACATGGTTGCCGGCGGCGAGGGGGACATAAAGATGGGAACCCGGCAAGAGCAGGAGGTCCAGGTAATCGGCGATCTGGCCAGTGAGCGCGCCATCCGGCGGAACAACGTCGCCGAAAATTGCTTCTTCCGAAGCATACAGCGGACGGCCATCCGGGTCGGTGCGGTAGACAGCATCCAGAAAGGGCAGATGGTATACGGTTGTACCCAGCCGGTCGGCCGCAGCGATGTCCTCTTGCCGGCGCAGGGCCATGGGGTCCGGCGGATCCCCCCAGTAGCCGTGCTGTACACGGGCGAAGGGGGAGACATGCGCGTAGTCCGGTGTGCCGGCAAAGACAGTGATTATGAGCGGTTCCATCTCGACACGGACCTGCTTGACCATCAATCCGCCACAGGAGAGGACGGCGTCATCTGGGTGGGGTGACACATATACCGGCTGCGACGTGTCCATCATGGAGAGACCGAAGCCCCGTACTGGTAACCGGCCAATTCGGTGGTGTGCCGGGTCAGGCCGGCAACCACCAGGATGAGGCGATCTACGTCGGTGCCAAAGGCGGGCACGGTCAATTCACCCTGTTGTGTTGCGTCCAGCCCCATGCGTACCACGCGCCAATCGTCCGGGTTGTTCGTTTCGACAATGGCCTGCACGACGTAACGCTGGGGGAGGCGGTTGTCTATGCGCACGAAGCCGGCGGGGGACCAACTGCCGTCGTCTTTCTCGAAGTCATCGAAATAGTTCAGCTCCGGTATGCGCACATCATCCACCGCAAACCCGTGCCAGTTGATGGCGTCGTCGGTGATGTACTCGAAGCGAAGTTGGATTTCTTGCCCGGCAAAGGGGGTCAAATCGAGCAGCTCGTGAACCCATGTCGTGTCTGAAGCCTTGTCTGCTTCTCCGTTGCGCGAAGGGTTGGCTTGGGATTTCCCGGTGTATGCCCATCCGAAACTGGACGCGTTGGGATTTTTGTCCGTCGTGTGCGCCCCTTGCAGGATGTCCCACGTTGTGCCCCCATCTGTGGAGACTTCGATGTAGGCATAATCGTAATCCTTTTCGATATCGTACCACAGCCAGGTATCGAGCGTGGCCTTGCGCAGGTCGCGCAGGTCGAAACTCCGCGTCAGAGTCATATCGGCCTGGTCGCCCCGATTTGCCCACCACTGATATTGGCCGCTGTGGGCATCGTTGGGTACCAGCTTCACTTGTTGCTTTCCGCGGAAGGTGATGTGTAATGTGCCGGGCTTGTCGGGCGAGAACTCGATGTAGTCGGCGGCAAATTGGTTGACCGTGCTATCGCGCAGCACAGGATAGCGCCGGTGTTCGGCATCGATGCGAGGCGGATCGACCGACATCTCTGGATAGTCATAGCGGCCGTCCCCCGGCTGGGGGCGGTCCAGAAAATTGGCCACGACCCAATCGGCGAAGAGCTCGCTGATGGTTACCTGTCGCGAGGCGAGCGCCTGCTGGATGCCCGTGAACCCGTTTTCCGGGCGGGCTACAATTTGCTGGATTGCCCCTTCTCCCCACCGCCCAAGGATGTAGGAAAAGAAAAGGTGGCTGCCTCCATAGTGCAAAGTGGCCAGGCGGGGCTCGTCGGCCCAGGAATTGAGTTGTGTATCGGGCGTACGCAGGTAGGAGCGGATGGAGTTCCCGGCCGTCAGGCCGTTCAACTGTGAAGCCAACTCCGATAGGCCTTCGTTGACCCAGGTCGCTTCATCGCGATCCACGTTCCAGTGGATCATGTGTTGGAACTCGTGGGCCAATATCCCGTCGTAGTAATCTGTTCCGGGCTGTGCGTTATCCAGGTTGATGTAAAACAGCTCGTTTTGGTTGCTGTAGCGGTTGATTTGGCGGGGGTATTCGTCTGCGCTGGAGTAGTACCCGCCGACGCCCGGCACGCGCCCGTTGAAGATGTGCAAATGGATATCCCCGTCGATCCCGGGCGACCATTCACTTCCAAAGATGCGCCGGTCGGTCGGGTAAATCTGGTCTTCGAACCGTTGTGCGGAGCGGCGCAAAGCATCGTCGTCCACGTGATATGTGTCGTCTACCCAGAAATATGTGTGGGGAGTCTGGACACGCAAGGTGGCCGTGGCCGTGAAGTAGGTTTTTGCGTCGCTGTCGGCGATCCAGAAGACCCGGCGGTCGCCGATGTGGTACGCTCCACGCTGGTTTGGAATGGTATGCGGGACCGGGGCCGACAGGTGGCGCAAGCGGGCAGTCAGCGCGTACAGGTCGCGTTGCGGAACAGTGGCATTCTCCATCGCGCGCAAAGACGGCCAATCGGTGGAGGTCGCCGCAGTCGGATTGGGTATGGGCCTGGCGGTTGGCGTTCGCACCGGTGTGGTTTGGAGGGGGGGCGGAGATGCGGTGGGGTTGGCGCTGGTCGGAGGAGGCACGTCTTGTGGTATCCAGGAGATGTACCCTCCCCAGAGCGCTACGGCCAACCCGCCGGCAAAGCAAAAGACCAGCACACAGCAAGTGAGTGTCGCGGAAATGAGTGCAGTCGCGAGGAGGTGCATGGATGTAAATTGCTTTGTTTTGCGGGGATAATCGTCGTGCATTTTTCCGTCCTTTTCCCGTCGTACATCATACCATAATCTCAGAACGTACGCAAATGCTTGAGGGGGTGTGCGGCATATTTTTACGTTTCGGGCTGCCCTGCTCGCTCACAGCGGACGACAGTCCGCGTCCCTGCGGCGGCGGATTGTCATCCGCCGTGAGCGGAGGGGGGGACGCTCCAAACGCAAACCTTTGAGGGACATCCTTGTCTTGTTGGCCAGTTGCTGGTATAATCTAGGGGTGCTGGTTTGCCCTATTCTTCCTGTTCTGCGAAGAGACCAGGACACAAAGCGTACAAAAGGGGTATCAGCGTTCGATCTCCAGGGTCCCCGAACGCTTACCTACAGTGCAACAAGAAAGGAGTTGGGGTGGGAGAGAATCCGTTCACCCCTCCGAAGGGTTATGACCGACATAGATAAGATGGTCGTTGATTTAGATTACTTGGAACGCATTCGTCATCTGCAGACGCAACTTTCCCTGGCCGAGTGGCTTCTGCCCTTGTTGCTGTTTACGATTGCCGTGGGGTTCGAGAGCATGGAACACTTGGTGATGGAAGCCAAACCCATTGAGCCAGCATTCTTCGGCGAGGTTTTCTTTTTCGGGATATTGGGGCCGGCAACGGTAGCACTGGTGCTTCGCTGGGTTTCTGCGCAGGTGCAAAGGAGGGAAAAAGCGGAGATTAGGGTACGGACGATGAATGTTGCGTTGGAGAAGAGAGTAGAGGAGAGAACGCGCAAACTCGAATTTGCCTACCGTGAACTGGCCGAAAAAAATAAAGAGTTGGAGAAATTGGACCATCTGAAATCGGAATTCGTTTCTCTGGTTTCCCACGAACTGCGCACCCCCTTGACCAATATCAACGGCGGCCTTGAGCTGATTCTCGAGTTCGACTCTAGGCTGGACCCCATGTTTCGAGATACCCTGACTATTCTCAAACAACAAAGCGAACGCCTTACCCGCTTGGTGGAGAATATCTTGGATGTTTCTTTGATCGAGGCAGGTAAACTCCCCATCCATTCTGGTCCGGTAGCGCTAATTCCGGTGCTGAAAAAGGTTACAATGATGATGCAGGCCGAATCTCCTCGCACAGAAGTCCGTATGCCCCGGGCGAAAACGTTGCCCCTGGTGTGGGCTGATGAGGATTACCTTGCCGAGGTGTTTGTCAATCTGCTGGACAATGCCGCAAAATATTCGCCCGATTGGTCGCCCATTACCGTGGAAGCCCAAAACAACGGAAATGAGGTGGTCATATCGGTCTCTGATTGGGGCGTGGGCATCCTTCCAGAGCAGTTGGAACACATCTTTGATCGTTTCTACCGGGTGGATGTACGGGATTCCAAGGAAAGCTATGGATATGGGTTGGGGCTTTATATGGCCAAGAAATTGGTGGAGGCACAGGGGGGGCGTATCTGGGCCGAGAGCAGGCCCGGCGTAGGCTCTCAATTCTTTTTTACACTCCCCCTTGCCCCGGATAACTTTGACGGAGATAATTTGAATGGCGACACAGAAAGTGCTGTTGATCGATGACGACTCTGCTTTGCTTACCCTTTTGGGCCAATACCTGGAACGCGCCGGCTACGAAGTCGTCCATGCGGAAAACGGGGCAGAAGGAATTCGCCTGCTCCGCGATGAGATGCCGGGCATTGTGGTGCTGGACATCATGATGCCCCGTATGGATGGCTGGGAAACTTGTGCGCGACTCCGCAAGTTTTCCGATGTCCCCGTGATTATGCTCAGCGCAAAGGGTGAAGAGGCCGATAAGCTAAAGGGCTTCCGGCTGGGCGTGGATGATTATGTTACCAAACCCTTTAGCTTTGCCGAATTGGCCGCCCGTATAGGGGCCATCTTACAGCGCGGCGCTCGAAGTGCTGAACAGGCCGGCCACCAACGCTACACATTCGATAATCTTGTCGTGGATGTAGACGAACATCTTGTGATGCGTGATGGCCGACCCATTGATCTGACGCCGACAGAGTTCCGGCTGCTCTGTTGCCTGGTCGAGAATGCCGGCCACGTCCTTTCACGGGAATTGTTGCTGGAACGTGTGTGGGGACCCGAATACAACGATGCCATTGGCTATATTCGCCGGTACATCTGGTACCTTCGGCAAAAGATCGAGGAAGACCCGGCAAACCCGCGCCTTATCCTCACCGAACGAGAATTCGGCTATCGCTTTGCACGCGCGGAGGAAAGAGAAATTTGACAAAACCTCAGCCGCGTGCTACCATTTCTCGTAGTTTTGTGTAGGTTTTATGGCATTGCGTACTGCGTACTGCGTGACAACTGCCATCTGACGACTGGCATCTGACGACTGCCATCTGCCATCTGGCGACTGACGACTGACGACTGACGACTAACTCATGCGTTCATTTGCAACACACGGATATCATCCAGTTTTTCCGGTCAGCCTGGTCCACCTCGATCGGGTACGCAGTGTCGTCGTTGGGGGGGGTGCAGTGGCCGAACGCAAGGTGACAGCATTGCTGGCTACCGGGGCCCACGTCACCCTGATCAGCCCCACAATCACTTCTTCCTTGGAATCGCTGGTGCGTGATGGCACACTCGAACATGTGGCCCGGTCCTATCAGGATGGAGACCTCGAGGGCGCTTTCCTGGCCATTGCCGCTACCGGCGATCCCGCAGTCAACGAAGCGGTCTGGCGAGAAGCCACCCGGCACAATATCTTGATCAACGCCGCCGACGACCCTGCCCATTGCAATGTCATCTTGCCGGCGGTCGTCCGCCGTGGCCCCCTGACGATTGCCATCAGCACGGAAGGGCGCAGCCCGGCATACGCGGCTCACCTGCGCCGCCAACTCGCTGCCCAGATCGGCCCTGAACATGGCGACTTCCTCGAACTTCTCGGCAATCTGCGCGACGACATCACTACGCACTTTCCTGCACCTTGTCGCAGAACCTTGTGGGACGCGCTGATTCGCTCGGACATCCTCGACCAAATGGCAGCCGGCGAGGATTGCCAAGTCGAGGCACACGTTGAAGAAATTCTCTCTTCCTGCGCGTTGCGCAATCCGGCCACGACCCTCATTGCCGGCTTCGCCCTGGAAGACCCGCCGGGGCGCTGCGCTCTGTGTGGCGAGGGGGACGACGGTAAAACGATGAACGGAGTGAAACGTGCTGCGTAAGGCCGTTCGTCGTGAAGTCTTTACGCATTACGCACCACGTAACCCATATTTTCAAAACGGAGTTACTACGCAAGCTTCCGTGGCTGGCGGTTGAAACCACGCCTACCATCACAAAGTCGGCCTTCACCGACTGAAGATCGAACCGACGGCGGTCGGTTTTGCAACTGTAGCCGCGAATTCATTCGCCAGGCTGAGTAAAAACGGAAACACACTATGCGCGTCGTAGTCATTGGCTTAGACCACCATAATACACCGGTCGAGTTGCGGGAAAGCCTGGCCTTCCCCCCGGAAAAGCGGGAGCAGGCCCTGCGCCAGTTGGCCGGCGCTGCGACTGGCGGCAACCCGCAGCTACCCACGGAGGCCATCATCCTTTCCACCTGCAATCGGGTGGAGATCTATGCCCTGGTGCACAACACCGAAACAGCTTATGACGACTTGACCCGCTTCCTCGCCGCAATCCACCACGTTGCGGTCACGACCATCAAACCCCGTATGTACGCGTTGGAGGGACGCGACGCTGTGGCGCACCTGTGTGCCGTGGCCGCCGGCACAAAATCGCTGATCATCGGCGAGCCGCAGATACAGGGCCAAGTCAAAGAGGCTTTCGAGGCGGCACAGACCAGCGGCACAGCCGGCCCCGTCCTGTCCGCGTTGTGTCGCACTGCCCTGCGCGCCGGCAAGCGGGCCCGTACCGAGACCGCCATCAGCCAACACGCCGTCTCCGTGAGCCATGCGGCCGTGGAACTGGCCCGCAAAATCTTCGACGACCTCTCGCCGCTGCACGTGCTCCTCGTCGGTTCCGGCGAGATGAGCCGGCTGGCAGCCAAGACCCTGCTGGAGCAAGGCGCGCGCGACCTCACCGTGGTCAACCGCTCCTTGGACCATGCGCGAGAGATGGCCGCGCCATTCAATGGCTGCGCCCTTTCGTTCGATGAATTCGAAGAGAGCCTGAAACATTCCGACATCGTGATCAGTTCTACGTCTGCACCCGAACCGATCATTCGGGCGGACCTTGTGCGTGCCGCCATGAAAGCGCGCCAGCACCGGCCCCTCTTTGTCATCGACATTGCCGTTCCTCGTGACGTTGATCCTGCTGTCGGCAAGCTGGAGAACGTATTCCTCTTCGACATAGACAATCTCAAAGATGTCACAGAAGCAAACCTGGAACAGCGCCGCAAAGAATTGGGCAAAGTAGAAGCTATCGTCGAAGAAGAGACGCAACAATTCATGCGCTGGCTCGACACCCTTGCTGTTTCGCCAACCATTGCCGATCTGCACCACCGGGCGGAAGAAATACGGCGGGCCGAGGTGGACAAGGCCTTGCGCCGCATGGGCACCCTCTCGGAGCGGGAGCGCAACATTGTCGAGTCCCTCTCCAAGGGAATCGTCAACAAGTTGCTCCATCGCCCCACGGTACGTCTGAAAGCCGAAGCGACCAGCGGAAATGGCATCGTCTATTCTGCCACGCTCCGCGAGCTGTTTGGGCTGGTCGGGGAGGAAGAATAGTGAACGTGATCTTCTTCTCTCTCGCCCTCCCCTTGTATCTGCTCGGCGCAATTTTTTACGAGATTTACCTGGTGCTGCGTACAGCGTGGGCACGCACATGGGGTACGCGCGTTCTGGCTCTGGCTGCCGGCATACATGCGGTCGCGCTCGCCTTGCGCTGGTGGGAATCCGGACACCTGCCCCTTTCCAATCTCTTTGAAACGCTTTCCACCTATGCTTTCCTGCTGGCCGTTGTCTATCTGGTCGTGGAACGTTACTCCGGACGCAAGGTGGTGGGCGCCTTTGTCAGCCCACTGATCTTTCTGCTCTTCTTCGCTGCCGCTACCTTGCCGAAGAACATCGACCAATTGGAGCCACAATTGCACAGTCCCTGGCTGGGGGTACACGTGGGCCTGTTCTTCCTGGCGTACACCTTCCTGGCTTTGGCGTTCGCTGCGGCTGTGGTCTATTTATTGCAGGAGCGGGGGCTGCGCCAGAAACGGCCGGGGGGCTGGTACTATCGCCTGCCACCGCTGGCCAAAATGGACAACTTGAGTCACAGCCTGGCCGCAATCGGTCTTTCCCTGATGACCCTGGCCATCCTGACCGGTTCGCTGTGGGCGAAGCAAGCCTGGGGAACTTTCTGGACACTGGATCCAAAATTGAATCTGGCCCTTCTTACCTGGTTCATCTATGTGCTATATTTCTTCCTGCGACGAAGTTGGGGCTGGCGCGGACGGCGAGCCGCATGGGTGTTGGTCGCCGGATTCATAGCGGTCATTTTCACCTATTTTGGTGCGGCGGTTATGTCCCCCGGTCCGCACAACTTCTTAGGGAAAGGATGAAGCGGAGAGCGACTCTAGAACGATGAATGCAGAATGATGAATGATGAACGACGTGAAACGTAATCCGTACTGCGTAAGGCTTTCGCGGGGGGGCATTACGCAATACGCAGCACGAACTACGTTTCACACCATATTTCAGGAGCGTAAGATTTGCAACACACATTCGTAATCGGAACACGGGCCAGCGCCCTCGCCCTTTGGCAATCGGAATGGGTGGCGGCGCAATTGCACCGCCTCTATCCGGAGTTGCAGTTTACGTTGAAACGAATCACCACGAAGGGTGACCGAATCGTGGGGAAGCCATTGCCCGAAATCGGCGGCAAGGGCCTATTCACGGCCGAGCTGGAAGAACAGTTGCGCACGGGCGAGATTGACCTGGCCGTACACAGCCTGAAGGATTTGCCCACGGACTTGCCCGAAGACCTTGTCATCGGTGCGGTCCCGCAACGCGCAGACCCTTTGGACGTCCTCGTCTCGCGGCACAACCTGCACTTGGTCGATCTGCCGGCCGGCGCTGCGGTGGGCACCGGCAGCAAGCGGCGGGCGGCCCAACTGCTCGTCTATCGCCCCGACCTGCACATCTTGCCGTTGCGAGGAAACGTGGACACACGATTGCGCAAGGCCCAGGCCGCGCCTTACGACGCCATCATTTTGGCCCAGGCCGGCCTGATTCGGTTGGGTCGCGCAGACGCCATCACCGAGGTCTTGCCAGCGACGGTCATGTTGCCTGCGCCCGGCCAAGGGGCATTGGCCGTCGAATGCCGGGCCGCTGATGATCCGATCCGCACCCTCCTCCGGCTGTTGCACCACGAAGGGACTGCGGCCTGCGTGATGGCCGAACGCGCGTTCCTGGCCGGCCTGGGTGGTGGGTGTCAAGTGCCGGTCGCTGCGTATGCCGAGGCACACGAGGACACGCTGCACCTGTGGGGCCTCGTTGCCGGCGAAGACGGCAGAGAGGTGATCCGTGTCGCAGAGAGGGGTACGACGGCGACTGCCGGAGAGTTGGGCTTCCGCCTGGCCGCGCAGGCACGAGACCGTGGCGCGGAGGCGTTGTTGGGGAAATGAAACAAGGAACCGTCTATCTCGTCGGTGCCGGACCGGGCGACCCGGGCCTGATCACCGTGAGGGGGCTGGCGTATCTGCGTCAGGCTGACGTGATCGTCTACGACCGCCTATCCCCGGTCGCTTTGCTCGATGAGGCACGTCCGGACGCCGAGCAAATCTATGCCGGCAAACGTGCCGGACACCATGCCCTGCCGCAAGAGGAGATCAACGACCTTCTGGTCGGCAAAGCGCGCGAGGGCAAAACGGTGGTGCGATTGAAGGGGGGCGACCCGTTCGTCTTTGGGCGGGGTGGCGAGGAAGCAGAAGCGTGCGTTGCCGCCGGCGTGCCCTTCGTCATCGTCCCCGGCGTGACCAGCGCCGTCGCCGTTCCGGCCTATGCCGGCATTCCGGTGACCGACCGGCGGCTGACCAGCACGCTGGCTGTCGTCACCGGCCACAAGAAAGATGGCGTCGAAGATGGCAACCTGGATTGGGAATCGCTGGCCCAGGTGGATACCCTCGTGTTCCTCATGGGCGTGACCAATTTGCCGCATATCGTGGGCCGGCTGGCGGCGGCGGGCCGTTCACGCGAAACGCCGGTCGCTTTGGTGCGTTGGGGGACGACCCCACGCCAGCAGGTCGTAACCGGCACGCTGGCCAACATCGTGGAGCGGGTACAGCAGGCCGATTTGCACCCGCCCGCCGTCATCGTCGTTGGCGAAGTGGTGAACCTGCGCGACCGGTTCCGCTGGTTCGACCGGCCGGTAGAGCGCCCCTTGCTGGGCAAGCGCGTCGTGGTCACGCGAGCGCGCGATCAGGCCCGCAGGATGTCGGCCCTGCTGGAGGAGCAGGGCGCAGAGCCGATAGAATTTCCGTCCATTGCCATCGCCCCGCCGGAAGATTGCGCACCGCTCGACGAAGCCATCGCCACCCTCGAGCGCTACGACTGGGTGGTCTTCACCAGCGTGAACGGTGTGCGCATGTTCTGGGAGCGGCTCGACGCGCTGGAGAAGGACAGCCGCGCGCTGGCCGGCACACGGGTCGCGGCGATTGGGCCTTCCACGGCACGGGCGTTGGGGGCGCGCGGGATCGCCGCCGACTTCGTGCCCGCGAAATATGTCGCCGAAGAGGTGGCCGCCGGCCTGGGCGATGTGCGGGGACTGCGGTTCCTGCTCCCCCGTGCCGACCTGGCCCGCGAGGCGCTGGCCCGGCTCTTGCGTGAGGCCGGCGCAGCCGTGGACGAGATCGCGACCTATTGCACCGTGCCCGGCCGGGGTGGACGCGACGTTCGCGCCCTGCTGGAGGAAGGCGAGATAGACGCCGTCACCTTCACCAGCTCTTCCACCGTCCGTTTCTTCTTGCAGCGGATCGGCACAGAGGCCAACCGGCTGCTGGAGGGTGTGACGGTCGCCTGCATTGGCCCGATCACTGCACGGACGGCGCGCGAACTTGGCCTGCACGTGGATGTGGCCGCCGAGGAGTACACGGTTCAGGGGCTGGTGCAGGCGCTGGCCGCGAGCGTGGAGCGACTCGGAAATGATGAATGCGGAACGATGAATGATGAATGGCGTGAGACGTGAAAACGCGCGAACGTTCTAACGCAACACGCAACACGCATTACGTAGCATAAAATCATGAGAACGGACAATCCAAAATCCCAAACCAGAAATCCAAAATCACGAGGCTGGCTGCGGAAGTATCTGGCTTTGCCACAAGAGCACGGTTCGTGGCCGCTCTTCCTCGTCCCCTGTTTCGTGGGGGCTGTTGTGGCCGGGGAATGGAACGGGCCACTCTGGGCCTTCCTGGTTGGCAGTCTGGCGCTGTTCATGGCTCGCCAGCCGTTGGGCCTTTTCGTGCGGACCCGCTTCGGTCGCCGGAAAGCGAAAGATGCACACCTGGCCCTCGGCTGGGCCGTGGCGTATTTGGTGCTAGCCGGCGTTTTGCTGCTCCCGTTGCTGTGGATGGGGCGCAGTGGGTTGCTCTTTCTGGCCGTGCCGGCCGGTGCGCTGATGCTCCTCTACCTGGGCCTGCTTGTGCGCCGGAAAGAGAGAGCTTTCTGGGTGGAGGTGCTGGCCGTGGCCGGTCTCGGCCTGGGCGCACCCGGCGCGTACTACGCCGCGACCGGCCGCTGGGCGGCGATTGCCGGCTGGCTATGGGTGCTGGTCTTCTTGGGCGGGCTGGAGGGGGTGCTCTCCGTTCAGGTGCGCTTGCAACAACGTGAACATGCTGAACCAGGACAAGAGCGCGTTCCGTTGGCCTGGGTGACCGGCTATGAACTGCTCATGCTCGCCATCGTCGGGCTTTTGGCCGCCACCGCTTGGGTGCCGGGGCTGACCTGGGTGCCATTCCTGCTGCTAGCGCTGCGCACGGCGTGGTACATGATTCGCCCGTCGCCGGACGTGCGCATTTCGCACATCGGGATCGCGCAGATGGGCGCTATGATTGCTTTTGGGGTGTTGCTGGTGGGGGTGTTTGCTTTCTCGCTGAGATGAGGCCCTCTGGTGGAACACTGTTCCAGTCTTCGTCGTCAAGGGGGTTATCCCAGAAGTCCAGGCTGCTTTCGGCAGCAGATAACAGGTCAGCGAGAAGGTCTACGTGCTCTATTTCTTTTGGAGAGGAAACAGAAATCATTTGCTCATCCCTCATACGATAATGTCGAGTCTTTGGCCGATAGAATCTGACTCTCATGGTAGCATATTATTGAAGCAATGTCAAGAATCTGAAAGGAAGATCCGTGAATCTATTTCCTACTGCGCGCCCCAGGCGGCTGCGGAACAACAGCACAATACGCCGGCTGGTGCGTGAGACGACCCTTTCGCCGGCCGATTTCATCTATCCCCTCTTCGTCGTCCACGGGCAGGGGGTGCGAC
>JAADHH010000125.1 GCA_013151955.1 Chloroflexota bacterium | reverse complement strand
AACATCCGTGCATCCGTCGTGCTGCACGTCGGGAAGCAGGTGTACGTTGGCCCCTGCGCAGCGACCGGCTGTGGTGCCATGCTCATCGGTGCCAGGAGCAACATAAAGATGGCTGCCAATAGGATGAAAAATTTCGTGTACTTCATGATTGGACCTCCTCAGATCAATGGCCTACGGGCGAGGCCGAAATAAACAGGAGCCAGTGACATTCCCTGCTTGAAGCGCTGCACTTGTCCGGCATAACTTTGCCCTAACTGGTCATTCATTCCCCGCGAACCTTGCCAGGATTTGAAGACTCTTGTCCTTGAAGAGACTTCTCAGTATTCCGGGAAACTCCCTGCAACTTGCCAGAAGAGGGTCAATAAGGACAAAAGTCCCTGGTATTTGTGGGACCTATTTCATTATAACAGGAAAAAGTTTGATTGTCGTTTGAAGACGCTTAGACCCTGGTTAGAGTTTGCGCCTGGGAAGCAAACTTGCGAGGCTCACACCTGGAAAGCAAAACCAAGTCGATGAATGAATTCGCCGCCTAATACTACTGCGAAGTGCCTTTCAACGCACTCTTTTAGAACGACAGCAAGTTACTACTCAGCCAGGCCCCCACTTTTGGGGGAAAACCGCTTTACTCCCCCAGAATTGGGGGGCTGGGGGGGCTGCCGACAACCGTTGATACCATTCTCGCTGCCCGGCTGAAACCCTTGACGCCCCAAATTCTTTACAAACGAGTCAAGATTTTGAACACAGATTCTCACGGATGAACACGGATAAAGCTTTTTTGATCTGTGCAAATCTGTGTCCCATGAACTTGTTGGTTTGAGGCGAAGCTTCGCTAGATAGTTGCGCCCGCCGAGGCTATTTCATCAAACGGTAGCCGACGCCACGTTCTGTCAGGAGATAGCGTGGTTGTTTGGGGTCCGGCTCGATCTTGCGCCGCAAGTACCAGACGTATAGTTTCAGGTTGTCTATGTTCCCTTCGTAATTGTATCCCCATACCCGGCGGATGATGGTTTCGTGCGGCAATACGGCCCCGGCGTTGAGGGCCAGGAGGTGCAATAAGTCGTATTCACGGGGCGTGAGTTTCACCTTTGTACCCTGCACGGCAACATGGCGTGCCTGCGCCTCGATGACGATATCCCCTCCGCAGACACTGATCACTCCCTCAAACTGTTCCTGTGGGCGGATGGCGCTTCGTCGAAGCAGGGCATCAACCCGGGCAACAAGCTCGCGTTTGCCAAATGGTTTGGTCACGTAATCATCGGCGCCTTCTTCGAACGCAAGTACCTTGTCGTCTTCCCCGCCTTTCGCGGAAAGGATCAGCACAGGAACGCTGGAGAGTTCCCGTATGCGCCGCAATGTCTCCAAACCATCCATGCGCGGCATCATGATGTCCAGGATCACCAAATGTGGTTTTTCGCGGTACAGGACTTGCAACGCTTGATAACCATCTGCCGCTGTAACTGTTCGGTGTCCTCCATCGGCCAGGATAGCCGACACCATGCTGCGCATAGTCTGGGAATCATCCACGATGAGGATTATCTTGGGCATGTATGGCATCCGGTTAAATTATAAAGCTCTTGGCGAATCCACGGAACACGGAGGGCGAAGACGGTGATCACGAGGTGCGCTGTTTGTCCTCCCCCTGCTCATGCCGTTTGTCGTTCGGCCAACGCTCGACTCAAGGTCAGCGCATCGGCATATTCCAGATCGCCGCCGACCGGGAGGCCGCGCGCCAGACGCGTGACGCGTACTTTCTTTCCGGCGAGCTGGCGTTGAATGTAGGCTGCTGTCGCCTCGCCTTCCAGGTTGGGATTGGTGGCCAGGATCAACTCCTCGACCGGCGCTGCCTCTAGCCGGCGTACCAATTCCCGAATGCGCAAGTCATCGGGAAAGATGTTGTCGGCCGGTGATATCGCGCCGTGCAAGACATGGTACAAACCGTGGTACGCATGTGTGCGTTCCAGGGCGACTACATCCAGCGGCTCCTCGACCACGCAGATCGTTGTCGCATCTCGAAGCGAGTCGCCGCAAATGGCGCAGGGACTCTCATCGGCGATGTTGTAACATTGCTGACAGGTCACGACGTCCGTGTGCAATTGTTGCAACGCTTCGGCGAGTTCCACGCTAAGGTTGTCCGACCCCCGCAGCAGAAAAAAGGTGAAACGTGAAGCCGTTTTGGGCCCTACCCCGGGCAAGCGAGAAAACGCTTCGATCAGTCTTTCAACAGGCTTGGCTATGGCAGACATCTTTTCCGTCTACATCCCCAACAGGCCGCCCAGACTCCCCATGCCCCCTTGCAACGCGCTGGCGAACGGCGCCATCCTTTCCTCCGACAGCTTACGCGTGCGCTCTGTCGCTTCGTTGAAGGCGGCTACCAGCAAGTCCTGCAACATTTCGACGTCATCGGGATCTACCACGTCGGGCGACAGGCGAATCTCTTGCACCACTTGGTCTCCGGTCATGACCACGCTGACCATGCCTCCCCCTACGGAGGCCTCGACGGTCTCTTCCTTCAAGGCTTCTTGCGCAGAGAGCATATCAGCTTGCAATTTCTGCACCTGTTGCAAGAGTCCTTGCCCGGCACCCATGCCTCCGCCTAACATGCTTTTTTTGCCTCCCCCCCCCATCCGTCGACCTTTTCTTGCCATTGCGTTCTTCCTCCAATTTCTCAGACAACGTTTGTCAGAGCAATGAACTTGATTGCTTTGAAAATGACGTGTCAGGTAAAACGTAAAACGTGATGCGTGATGCGTAAGACGCAATACGTTTCACGTCCCGCCATTTTCATCCTGTGGTGGCGTGCAATCGCTCATGGTGACTGCCTTGAAAATAGACGCCCCCCGGCCCCTCCCCGACGCGAGGAGACCTGCACGCGATTTTCGTCAGACCGTTTCAAGTTTTGTTCGTCACGCTACGAATTTGGCCCCCTTCTTTCATCACCATCCGCACAACGGGGTCCCTTGCTGCCTCTGCATAAGGGTTTGCAGGGCCGGCAGGCATCTGTGCAGGCTTTTTCTTCTCGCTCAACGTGCATCCGACCGCGATTTCCTGGCCCAAAAATGCCGATAGCTTTTCTTGTAGCATCTTGCGAACCTCAGGCGTGTTTACCTTGTCCCGGTGGATGGAAAATTCAAAGCCAACTGTAATCGCCCCCCCATCGATGCTTACGGGAGACCCATAGCGCAATAGCGCGGCCAGTTGACGGCCCTTCGGCCCTGAATCGCGCAGTTGCTGGCGAAACACGTCCCAATTTTTGGAAAGGGAATCCAGTTCAACGGAGGCCGTAGGCGCTGCCACCACGGCCTTTTCAGGCTGCTTCACGGGAGTGGAAACGACCACCTCTTTGGGTGGGGCGGCCGGGGCTACGGGGGGTTGTTCGACCCTCTCTTCCGGCACCGCCTGTGGAACCGGCGGCTTGGGTACGGGTGGCTTTGCGCGCGCCTCGGCCGGGGCCGCCGCCACCGCTGGGGTCACCTCCGCCGGTTGCTGAGTCTCCTCCGGCCGGCTGCTTCCGCCTACGGAAGCGGTTGCTTTCACCAACGCCAGCTCCAAAGGGAGTTGCGGCAATAGACCCCGTTTGATATCCCAACTTGCTTGGTTAAAGGCATAGATGATGTTCAACAAATCTGGGGACGAAAGTTCTCTGGCCTGCCGCATCATCTCGGCCCTGACCTCAGCCGGTTGGTTGAGCAGACTGTCATCGGCCTGTGCTTGCAGGAGCAGGACGCTGCGCAGGTATTCCAAAATCTCCGCGGCCAATTGCCTGGGATGTACGCCCTGATCCAATATCTCGTTGACCAGGTTCAGCCCGCGGCCAATGTTCGCGGCGGCAATCAGGTCTATCAATTCGGCAATCGCCTCGTGTGGTGCCAGCCCCAAAACATCGCGAGACCGGGCCAGTGTAATTTCCTGCCCCTCATAGGAAATCAATTGGTCCAGCAGACTCAGTGCGTCTCGTACACTGCCACTAGCCTGCCGCGCAATCAAATCCAAGGCTCCCGCTTCGATCTGCACGCCTTCTGCCGCGGCGATTTTTTGCAAATGTTGCACAATATCGGGCAACGAAACACGGCGAAAATCGAACCGCTGGCACCGGGAAAGAACCGTCGCCGGAATTTTTTGTGGTTCCGTGGTAGCCAGGATAAAGATCGCATGCTCGGGGGGTTCCTCCAGGGTCTTTAACAAGGCATTGAAGGCAGATTTGGAGAGCATGTGTACTTCGTCGATGATGTAGACCTTGAAGCGTCCCTCGTTTGGAGAAAAGTGTACTTTGTCTCGCAAGGCTCGCACATCTTCTACGCTGGTGTTGGACGCTGCATCGATCTCGAGCAGGTCCAGACAACTGCCATTGGTGATGCTTTCACAAAGGGAACAATGGTTGCAAGGTCTCTGGGAGTCGGGGCCAACACAGTTCACCGCTTTGGCAAGAATGCGCGCGGTGCTGGTTTTACCCGTGCCACGCGGCCCGGTGAACAGGTAGGCGTGGGCGACGCGATCATCAGCCAGCGCGTTGGTCAGCGTGCGTGCCACTGCGTGCTGGCCGACAAGTTCGTCGAGGGTTTGCGGACGCCACTTACGATAGAGTGCCTGACGAGCCATGAGTCTCCTATTCTTTACCTGCACTTTTTCTCCCATAAGTTTACCATCTTTAGAGTTTTTGTGCAAGATTGCCCCATGTGCTTGGGGGGCCGTCATTTTTTGCGCGGGTGTGCTTGTCGGGGAGGCTTCTCGATGAATCGAGTGGGCCGGATCACTGTTCGAACCCCTCGCGCGAACAACAGTCCACCCGTTCGACAAGGGGCAAATAGTACTCGAAGGTGGTCGCTGCGTGTTGTAGGGCAATGAGGGTGACGGAGTGGGCTGGAAAGGTGTACGGGAGCGTCGTACCGGAGATCTCGAGCGTGGATGTGACTGTGTGCACGTCGGTAGGGTGGCCTGCTGCGTTGTAGGAAGTGATCGCCGGGCCGTTCAGTGTCCACACCTGGGCAGTGGGCGCAGGGACGAAGCCGCTGATGGCTAGGGTCGCTGTGATGGGGTCTGTGGCCGATTGGTTGATGGCCAGCAACGTGAGGCGGGTGCCGGCGTTGTCGGTGCTGGCGACTGCCGTCAGGGCGGGGAGGGTGTCGGTTAGCATGGGCGCGGCGGAAACTTCGCTCTGCACCCGCTGGGACTCGAAGTGTTGGCTGAAAAGTTGGAGCACATAGGCTTCGGTCCGAGGGATCAGTTCGGGGTAGGGGCTGAGGGCGATGGTGTTGCCCCAGCCTCCGTTGGCCGCTTCCGGGCCGATGAGCGCGTGCATGTTGCCCACGGTGACCCCTTCTTCGATCATCACCCGCAGCATGTTGGCAATGAAGAGACCTTGATCGAGGGACATACCATAGCGTGGTGTCGGCGTATGGGTTGTGTTCAAGACCACGTTGTATTCCGTGACCAATAGCTCAACTTGGTCAGCACGTCCGCCAGCGTACTGCTGGATGCCCTGACGCAGGTCCTGCAGATGTTGCTGTTTTAGGCCGGGGCCGGCCAGCATGATCAGGCGAGCCGTCGCCAGATCGTTGCTGCCGATCATGTGATACAGGTGGGCGATGAGAAAATCGTAGGGGCGTTCGCTGCCCATAGCCTGCAGAAAGGCCGGCGAGGTAAAGCAACTGCCGATCTTAATGTCGCGGTCTACTCTTTTCATGGCCGCGTAGTAATCCGTGAACCCGTCGTGCGGGCCGGATTCGTAGCTGGCCCAGATAGCAGCGCCCAGGGGCGGAACCCGACCGTGCACGCCATCACCAAAACGAACTGCGCCGTGGAGAGGATCGAAGGTATAGACGGTATCGTTGGGGCCGGCCCCGGCCAGGTCCGGCACCGCTTGCCAGAGGGTGCCGCTCACGGTGACGGTCTGAGTGCCGGTCACAACCGGCGGGTAACGGACGAAAAAGACCTGATCGGATTGGCCTGTGCTGCGCGAGACTCTGTCGCGCCAGTCGTCAGGTAGCACCAGAGGTTCATTGGTGTGCCAGGCTGTGCCGCCCAGGGCGTAAGGGATGGGATCGTGGGTCCAAGTGTATTCCCAGTCTCCGTACAGCTCGTTGCCCACCTCCCAATAACGGATGTTGTAGGGATGGGGAACTTTCCCCAATCGCTGCTGGTTCTCTTCCCGCTTTGCGGCCCACCCGCCGACGGTGCCCCAGTCTACGCCCAACTCATCCACCCCAATCGGGGTGCTGTCGGTGATCGACCCGTTCGCATAGGCAACGAATGCAGCGGCCTCTTGGGCTGTGCCGGTGCCGAAGTTGACGACGATGTTGGTGGTGGCCCCCGTCTCTTCCATGTATAGCATCTGTTCATCCAGACCGTATTCGTTGGTGACGGGGGCACCATTGTGGCCGGAGATCCCCGGGGGACGTGTCTCCGGCGGGCCTATGCCATCTGTCCAGTGGTAGGTACTGGAAACCGTGCCACCGGGAAACCGAGCGATGGTGAAGCCTATCTGCTGGCTGCGGTCTAGCACTTCCGGGTATACCTGTTGGTTCTGGGTGTCCCATACATTGCCGCCGTTTTGCTGAAAGCGGTGGTTGAAGCCGTAGAGCAACGGACTGATGTCGCCGAGCCGCTGTTGGGCAGCGATGCTGATTTGTGTAGCCGTCCCGGAAGTTGTAGCGCGATTTGCCGACAGAGAAGCCGGGACGAGCGCCACAGCGGTTAAACCGGCAGCAAGCAACGTCGCGCAGAAGAAAATCATCAGAGGGCCGGGATGGCGAGTCATGGACGTGTCTCCTGTGCAGCACCTCGTACCTGCCCGACGATCTGGCGGATACTGCCCCACGGCAGAAAATATACGAACAAAATGGCATAGAGCGCGAGCATGCCCAGCCCTGCCATTGTCAGGGGAACCAGGATGAAGATCAAGATGACCATGCGCAGCAGGTCTCTGGCGAAGATCGGCTTCGAGAAATCGGTGAACTCGACGGTCACGGCATCATGAACGTAAGCAGGCAGGTGTGCGATTCCACTCGCCACCAGGAAGGGCCATCGCTGTGTCAAGATGTGGTTGAGCATAGCGGGCAGCGAGGCAAAAACCCAGGTCAATTCCTCCCGCCCGGCCTCGAAGGCGATCATATTGAAGATGGTGTCCAAAAAGCCGGCGAAGATCAAATAGGCGAAGAAGAGGACGAAGTAGGTGCCGGCCATCGCACGCAGTGCGTGCATCGCTCTGCTCGCGCGTGACGGGTGTGTGCTCTCCGGTGTGCGCAGGCTTGTCGCTATCTGGTTGATCGGGATGTAGATGATGCCCAAAAGGAGCCCGGCCAGCCAGAAGCTCCAGGCCAGCTCCCGCGCGGACCAGTGCTGCCGGGTTGCCAGCAGCACGGTGACGACAAACGAGGCCAGTTGCACCCACGGCTGGCGCTGCTCCAGCCAGGGATTGGGTTGTCGGGAAACGATTGCGGACAGGTTCATGGTGTGAGCCTGCTCCGTACGAACACAGCTTCCTGGCTTGCTCCGTTGCGCAAATCGCTCCACATCACACGCGGAATGCCATCCGGCCCCACGGCCGGCGAGGGGTACTTCACCTCTACGTCGCCGAGATCGGTAACGAACTCCATCGCGCTCCAGCTCTGCCCGCCGTCGGTGGAGTATTTTCCGGCTACATCGGAACATCGGTTGGCGCCGGTACAAGGGGCCGTGCCGAAATCAGCTTCATCCTTCCAGAAAAGCCAGAGCACACCGTGGGTGTTGTCCGCTGCCCAAAGGGGGAAGCGGCTGCTGGCTTCGGAGAGGGTGACGGGCGTGCTCCAGGTCTGGCCCTGGTCGGTGGAGCGCAGGTAATCAATGGTGCTGCTGGAGCCGTGGATGGTCATCACGCCCAGGTGAATGGTGCCGCTGATGTCCACCGTGGCTTCGGGGTCCCAGTCCTTGAAGGGCGATGCGCGCCCCACGCGTTCCGTGAAATGGGCGCCGCCATCGCTGGAGACGGCCACGTACACGTCCCAGTCGGGGTCGCGGCGATTGTCCCGCCAGGCAATCGCCAGCAGGTCGCCGTTTGTCCCCTCGACGCTGAAGCGGGGGAACGCGGCGTGTCCGCTGCCGGTGTTGAGTTGGCGCGGCGTAGTCCAGGTGCTGCCGTTGTTGGTTGAACGGGCGTAGTAGACAACGGTGGGCGTGGTGTCAGTATTGGGGTCGCCCAGGTGCCAGGCAACGTGGACGCGCTTCTTTGTATCCACGCTCAGGCTGTGGCCGGCGACATCCCGCGTGTTCGCGCCGCTGATGTTGCGCGGCGACGTCCACGTGCTGCCACCGTCGGTCGAACGGCTGTAGTACAGGCGAACCGCGCCACCATCGCGCCGGTCGTTCCAGATGACGTGCAAGGCGTCGTCCGGCCCCACGGCAATGTTCGGGCTGTAGGCGGGCAGGGAACTGTTGGCGATGTCCTTCGCCGTGCTCCAGGTCTGGCCGCCGTTGCTGGAATTGGCGTAGAAGACATCGTAGGCCCCGGCGGACTGGTCGGTCCAGACGGCGTGGAGTACGCCGGCAGAGTCTACGGCCAGGGTGCGGCCCACTGCGCCGGAGGCCGGCCCGCTCGTCCGATTGATCTGGTATTCCGGTCCCCAATTCGCGCTGACGCTGTGCGAACCGGTCGGCGTAGCAGTGGGCGTCGGGGTTGCCGTTGTGAAAGCGAGGCTGGCGATTTCGCCCGGTACGGCGTAGACCACGCGACCTTCCTGATGCTTCTGGTCTACATAGGCCAGGAAGCCATCCAGCGCAGCCAAGGCCGTGGGATCGGGTGGGCTGTGGCCGTCGGCACTGGTTGTGAAGTCGTGGGGATGGGCCACGAAGCCCCATGCCGCGATCCGGGTAGGCCGATTGGTTTCCATGTAGGTGAGCGCGGCGTCGAACCATGTGCGCAGGTTGGCAAACTGGCTCGCAGTGAGCGGCGGGGGCAATGTGTTCCCACTGTAGCCGGTCCAGATATCCATAGGCAGCAAGTCGAGGAGGACGAAGGTATTCCCGGCCACGTCTGCGCACACGTCTTGGTTCTGCCAATCAGGTCGCCAGGGGAACATCAGGTTGCCTGTCTGCTGCCACATGTCGTTGCCCACGCCAATCTGGTTGTTGCAGGTGGTCATCAAAGGGTTTTCGGTCATGCCAACGGTGCCCACCTCCATGCCCAGGTTCATGACGGTCTGGATGCCCTGGGCGATTTTGGCCTGTCGCTGGTTCGCCGGTGCGGAGGCTGCGCCATAACTCAGTCCGCCAACGGCAGTGGAGGCGATGCCACAGACGCTGTTCAGGACTTGGGCCGCGTTGGCATAGTTCTGGTAGCCGTGCGCGATGATGTCGACTTCATGGCCGGCATTGGCCAGGCGGCGGAAGATGTGGTTTGTGCCTCCGACGGTACAGAGGGCGCGGGCCATACCGTAGGAGGGTTCCCAGGCCACCTTGACGCCGTACTTATCGAAGACGGCGGCCATGGCCTCGATAGTCTGAAGGGTATTGGTCACCGCGGCAGTATCCAGAACTAGCATACTGGAGTCAGTGTAGGGGGAGTAGTCCTGGGCCAGGTGGGTGTGGTCTACATAGAAGAAGTAGAGCGGCGGAATCTGCGTGAAACTGGGGGCAGCATTGTGTAAGATCATCGGCAGGTACAGATGGAACGGTGTGGAAGAACCGGCCGGCGTCAGCGTGGGTGTGGCCGTTTGGGTCGGAAATGGGGTGCGGGTTGGCAGCGGCGTGTCGGTTGGCGTAGGTGTGGCCGTCTTGGTCGGGAATGGGGTATGGGTTGGCAGCGGCGTGGTGGTTGGGGTGGAGGTGGGTGTGTTCGTGGGAGCTGTATTGTAGGTTATGGTCAGTTGCGGTTTTTCACTTGGCAAACTGTATTCTCTCGGTGAGAAAGCAATCTGGTAAGGGAGGAGGGGCGTAGAAGGGCCGGACAGCATGATGCCATGATTGGCTGCCGTGCCGTCGTACCAGTCGCGTACCATGCTGGTCACGTCCCACGTGACCGTACCCGTGCCGGAGACCGAGGCGGTCGTGCTCGTGCCGCTTGTGCCGGGCTGGGTGTTCCAGGTTACCGTGTATTCGTCCCATGCGGAAGTTACCTGGCGTGCAGAGATGTTGCGCGGCATTGTCCCAGATGTGCCGCTGACGTAGAGAGCGAGGGTGGCGTTGGTGATCGAGATGTTGGGGGGCAAAGGGCTGATGTCGAAAGAGACCAGGGTGCGCATACTTCCTGTAGCAAGAGTATACCCCACATCTAAAGTCGTGGCCACACCATAGTTTGTGGTCGAATCTTTCTCCACGATGTAGGTATCATGATTCGCGTATGCGAGATACGTGCTTGCGGTGGGACCCAGCCCGGCCCAAGCCGGCATCCCGGCGATGGGAAGGCTCGCCAATGCAATAACTACGACTGCAATTGCCAAGGAATCAGGATATAGAAGTCGCTTTAGAGACATTATGTACAACTCTCCTGTTCATGAAATAGACAGTGTGTTGCGTGTTGCGTATTCTGTCGCTCCACGATTTTCAGTGCAAGCCATCCGTTCCGGCTCCGCAGACCAACGCGCAAACATTTTGTGCGGGGGAGGGGTGTACTTTGCCGGCCAGTAGGGCGGCCAGGGCTGCGGCCCCGCTCAACTCTGCCGCCACGCCCATCTCGAACCATAGCCAGCGGGCTGCCTGTCTCATCTCGTCGTCCGTGACCAGCACGATGTCGTCTATGTTCTGCCGGATGATCTCCAGGTTGATCTCGGCGCTCTGGCGAGGGGCGAGGGTGTTTGCGGTTGTGTGAATTTCGGGCAGTTCGATCACGCGGCCCGCGCGCAGGCTCTCGTGCAGCGTGGGAGCGCCCATCGGCTCGACACCGACCACCGTGATCTGCGGCTTGAGCGCTTTTGCAGCCAGACTCACGCCGCTGATCAGCCCGCCCCCGCCGATGGCTACGATGAGCATGTCAACGTCCGGCGCATCCTCCAGGATCTCGAGACCAATTGTGCCCTGTCCGGCGATCACGGCCGGGTCGGCGAAGGGGTGGACGTAGGTCAGCCCGTCGCGTGTGGCAGCGGCCAGGGCCGCGCGATTGGCGTCATCCCACACTGCCCCTTCGACAAGGACGTGCGCGCCCCACCGTTCCAGCTTTTCCGCTTTGGAGGGCGGCGCGTTGCCGGGGAGGTAGACCATCGCCGGTGTATGTGCCAGCCAGCCGGCGTAGGCGACGCCCAGCCCGTGGTTCCCTCCCGAAGCGGTGACGATCCCTGCTTTGACCGCTTCTGCCGGCAGACTGAACAATTTGTTGACGGCGCCGCGTGCTTTGAACGAGCCGGTGACTTGCAAATTCTCCAGCTTGAGATAAAGCGTTCTAGCCGTGGTCACTCGCTGCCGGAGCGGATGAGCGCTTACCAGGGGCGTTCGGCGCACACGGCTGGTGATGCGCGTTCGAGCTGTCTGGATCTCTTCCAATCCGATGGCTATCACCACTCTCCCTCGCTTCCGGTTGATCCGTTGGGTATGCCCCGCTCCTTGCCATTCTAGCAGAAGTTCTCTGCCCTGTCAATGGCATATTCGTCCGGGGTTTTGTGCGTAGAAGTTCGACTTCTGCCAGAAGTCGAACTTCTGTCTACCCAAACGAATGAATTCTTGCTTGTCAGATGAGAAAGTGATATAATAAGTTTTAGGTTTAGGGTTTTCCATTGTAAGTGCTGCATTTTGAATATCTGGCAAGTCACCATGAAACTTTCGCGTCAAGAAGTTGAGCACATTGCGGAGTTGGCCAAGCTGGGCCTCACCGACGAAGAAGTAGAACGCTATCAAGATCAACTCTCCTCGATCCTTGATTACGTGGAGATGTTGACGAAACTAGACACGAAAGACGCGCGGCCTATGGCCCACGTTCTGCCGGTTAGCAATGTCATGCGTGACGACCATGTACACGCTTCGTTCCCTCGGGATGAGATTCTGTCCAATGCACCTGACACTGCCGACGGCTGTTTCCGTGTACCCTTGGTGCTAGAAGAATCTAACTCATGAAGATTGTCTGGTTCGGGCACAAAGCCCGCGAGCGGGGCAACGGCCTCATTACCTACTCCAAAGAGATACCACAAGGCCTGCGTGCATCCGGCCATGAACTGGTCTTCTTTTATCACGGTAAAGAAGATGTGCCCGACCACGATGGTGTGCGCATTGGCTCATTCAACGTCTTCAATCACGACATCATCTCCTCGCCAAACGCTCGTGCGATTATCACCCGGCGGTTGCAAGAAGAGGATGTATCGGTAGCACACGTTTCGGTATCGTTCTCCCTGCTTGATTTCAGCTTGCCGGAGATATGTCACAGCCTGGGCATTCCTATTGTAGCCACCTTTCATTTTCCGTATGACCGGCGACTGGGGCTGTGGTCTACCGGAACGCGTGCCTTGTACCGGCTGTATGCGCGCCCCCTCGCTCGCTACGACGCCGTCATCGTCTTTTCCGAGGAACAACGCACGCTGCTCGACAGTTACGGTTTGCCGGCCGACCGGATTGTCGTGATCCCGAACGGTGTGGACATCAAGGTTTTTACCCCCGGCCCCAGTGATTACAGAGACGAAATCGGGGCGTCGTTGCTGACGACCTACTGTGGCCGTGTGGATCCCGAAAAAAATGTGGGCACCCTGCTGGAATCCTGGTGCAAACTCGATTTGCCCGCCGATCACAAGATCGTCGTTGTCGGTGTCGGGGGAGATTTCGAGCGGTTGGCACAACGTTACGAGACCAACGAGCAGGTCATCTTTACCGGCCTGATCACCGACCGGAAACGGCTGGTACAGATTTTGCAGGCGACGGACATTTTCGTGCTCCCATCCGAAGTCGAGGGGCTGTCACTCTCTATGCTGGAAGCGATGGCTTGTGGCAATGCCGTAATCGCCACCGACGTCGGGTCCGACGGCGAGGCGTTGCGGGGCGCCGGCTTGCTCCTCGACCCCAAACAGCTCTCCGGGCAACTATTGCTTGCCCTGGATACACTGATCCGCTTTCCCAACTTCCGCCAAGAACTCTCGAAACTGGCCCGCCGGCGCGTCGAGGAGAGATACTCGCTGGAAAGCAACCTGCAGAGCGTTCTAGCTCTCTATGACCGGGTACTTCGACAAATGGAGAAGCAACCATTTTGAACGTAGCTGATTTGACCATCCACGAGGCCTTGGCCTTGCTGGACCGTGGCGAGGTTTCGTCCGTCGCATTGACGCAAGCCTACCTGGATCGCATCGCTTCGGTGGATACGCAGGTCCAGGCCTACCTGATGGTTACGGCCGACCGCGCCCTGGAACAAGCCGCCGAAGCGGACCGGCGCCGGTCCGCCGGAGAGAGCGCGCCCCTGCTCGGCGTGCCGCTGGCCGTCAAGGACCTGATCTGCACGAAAGGTGTGCGCACAACGTGTGGTTCGCGCATCCTGGAAAACTTCGTCCCGCCCTACGACGCCACCGTCACCAGACGATTGGCCCAAGCAGGCGCCGTGCTCCTGGGCAAACTCAACATGGATGAATTTGCGATGGGCTCCTCGACCGAGAACTCCGCCTTCTTCCCGACCCACAACCCG
>JAADHH010000085.1 GCA_013151955.1 Chloroflexota bacterium | reverse complement strand
AAAACAGTGCCCATGAGCGCCGCGCGCGCCACCAAGGATGAAAATGGCAGGACGTGAAACGTGAAGACGTGAAACGTATTGCGTCTTACGCATCACGCATCACGTTTTACGTTTTACCTGACACCCGACACGTTGTTTTCAAAGCAACTCCGCCGCCAACTGCATCAAGTCCACGATGCGGATGTCGCTTTGATATTGTTCGTTGGCCAGGCGGACTCGTTCGTAGCAGGCCGGGCAATCGAGTACCAACGTGGTTGCTCCGATAGATTCGGCATCTTTGATCAAGTTGATGCTCATGTCGATGGAGATTTCGGGATAAGCCCGGCGAACGCCCCCTCCCGACCCGCAACATTTTGAGTTTTCCCGGTTGCGTTCCATCTCCACAAAATCTACGTCTTGGAATTGGCCGATCACTTGTCTGGGCTCGTCCACAATGCGTACGCCGCGGGCCAGATAGCAAGCATCATGGAAGGTGATGCGCTCCGGCAGGGGCTTGCTTAGCTGCACCGCGCCTTTGGCGAACTTGTCCTCTATCACCTGGGTGATGTGTACGACCTCGAAGGGCAATTCACTCCCCAAGAGTTTCGGCCACTGTTTCTGAAGCATGAAGATACAGCAAGGACAGGAAACGACCAGCTTTTTTACGCCGCGTTCCACAAATCCTTGCACATTGTGTCGAGCCATTTCTGCTGCTGTGCTCAGTTCGCCAATCACAAAGAGAGGGAAGCTACAACAATACTCGTCCGGAAAGAGGGTAAACTCTATGCCGGCAGCTTGCATCATGCGCAAGGCTCCGACCATCATCGGCTGCGCGGTGTAGGATCCGCTGCATCCGGCGTAGTAGCCGATTTCGGCCTCATCGGCGACGGTCACATCGTCGGGCACCCAGTCGAAGCGCTCTTCGTGAGGGAGATCGTAGGGATTGTGTTTCTCGGCGACGATCTGCGTTGTCTGCTGTTGCCCGCCGATCGGGCCGACGCCCAGCTCAACCATTTTTGCACGCATGGCCGGCCACAGTTCTTGCGTGTGGATGCCGACCGGGCAAACTTCGCCACACACACCGCAGGTGGTGCAGGTGTACAGGGCGATGGACAGCTTCTCCAGCGTCTCCGCGTCCACGTGGGGAGGGCCAAAGAGTTTGGCTTTGAGGCCTTCCTCCTGCCGGACAAGTTCTCCGTACATGCGGATCTTTTCCGGCGTGCTCTGGCTTTCGTCGTTGGTCACGTCATAGACCGGACACCAGTTCAAGCATTCAAAGCAACGCGTACAGGCATCGAGGCTGACGATTTGCAGTTTGGTCAGGCCTTCAATCAACGGGGCGTGCTTAACTTCTGCCACGATATTCCTCTCCCTTCATCTATAGCAGCGAACAGGGTGATCTGGGCCGCGAACAGGTGGAACAGCTTCGAAAACGGGAAGTACGCGATCAGCAAGAAGGCCAGCGCGGCGTGGAGGACATAGGCGGCAGGGTAAGCAGTGATCAACGATGTGGCCTCCACGCCGGGAATCGCGGCCAGCAAATGTCCAGTTGCGTATCCGACCGGTGTCCACTTGGCTGCTGCCCACGGCAATGCTGCCAACCGCATCCCCTCCAGGATGAAGCCCATCAGCACGACCCCGGCGAAGAGGTTCATGACGACTGCGTCGGAGGCAATGGAGATCCAGTGCTCGGGGCGGAACAGGTAACGTCGGGCCAGGGCAATGAGCAGACCGACGAGCAGCAAGCCGCCGGCGATATCCATGACCAGCGACAGGTAGAGACTGGCTTGTCCCTTGACCAGCGTCACGCCGAGTACAGATTGAATCGCCGAGAGCAACACACCAAATAGCAAGAGCAGCACGCTCCAGACAATGAACAGGAGCATGAAGCCGCGCAACCGGCTCCGGTTGAAGACTCTTCCGGCCAGGAGACAATCTGCGCTGAAAAGGCGGGTTACACTGAGCCAGAGCAAGCTGGCCGTTCCCTTGCCCTCCAATACATTGGCCTGATCCTTGCCGCGAGACCAAAGTGAGATGCGTTGAATGGTGGTAAAGAGGGCGAGTAAGATGGCCACGATGCCGGCCCCATAAAACAGAAGCCGCCAATTCTCCGGTACTACGGACAGCGTTTGGAAAAGTTGATGCATGTTACACCTCTATCTAGCCGTTCATACCTCGATCATTTCGTATCTTCTCGATAACTTTTGGGACGCCCCCCGGCCCCCAATTCTGGGGGAGCACATTCCCCCCAAAGTTGGGGAGTTAGGGGGGCATGACGTTCTGCTCACCCCAAATTATTGAGAAGCTACGAAAATTCCCAAAAAATTGTATGTAGCTACCTCATTTCTCTGAAAAGAATCACGGCCAGGTGCCGTCCTGAATGATGGTGACCGTACCATCTGCGTAGTTTGCCACATAGACTTTGTCGTTGAGTACCGCAATTCCCTGGCCCCCGGTGCCATCTCCCTGGTTGCCCACAGATACGGTCGCGAGGAGGGAGAGGGTTGTGTCGTCTATGACGTACACCTCGTTCGTGTCCGTGGATACGGCAAACAAGTGGCCCGTATGCGGATTGTCCGCCAGGGAAAATGGCGGATGCGGCAGCGTCAACGTGCCCAGATCGGCAAAGGTCTGGGCGCTGATCGCCTGGATGGTGTTGCTAATCCGATTGCCGACGTAGACCCGCTGGGTATCGGGGTTGGCAGCCACGCCAAAAGCTCCGATTCCCACGGGCTCTTTTTGCAGGAAATCGCCGCTCACATCATCGAGGACGTAGAGTCCGTAGTCCCAAGCAGTGGCGAATACCCGATTTTGTGCGGGCACGGCGGCGAGGAAGGACGCGCCTCCTTCTGACACAGGCACAGTCTTGATCACGCTGTGGGTGGCGGGGTCGATGGCCATGATGCTGCTATCGGTGGAGGTGGTCCCGTGGTTCGCCACGTACAGGTGGTTCGTGGCTACCGACAGGCCAAAGGGTTTGGGGCCAACGCCAATGCGCGTTACGACGCTGGCTGTCAGGGGGGCCGTGGGGCTGATCACCGAAACGGTCCCCTCATCCCGATTGCTGACGTAGAGTTCGCCGCCGCGGAAGGTCGAGCCGTTGCTGAACACCGGCCCGACGAGCGCGCCGGTAGGCAGCGAGCGGATGCCCAGCGTGTGGGAGTCTATGGCCACTACCTCGGCGCGATCGGCCAGGCCGACGTACACTTCGCCGGCACCGGAGGCAACGGTCTTGGGGTGCCCGCCGACGATCACCGTGGACTGGACACCAACGACCGGTGTTGCCGACGGGGTCAATGTAGCGGTCGGACTGGGCACGGTTGTGTCCGTGGCGGTCGCGGTCGGCGTGGCTGTAGCCGTGGCCGGCGGTATGGTAGATGCCGGCCCGGTGGTCGTGGTCGGCGTCGCCGTGGCCGGTGTGGCCGTGTCCTTGATGATCAAGGGCAACCAAAGTTTGGATGTGGCTACCACCGTGCTCGTTGGCGACGGTGTCGTCGTTGCCGTTGCCGTCGTCGTTGGTGACGGTGTCGTCGTTGCCGTGGCCGTCGCTGTGGGCGTGGCCGTGGGCGACGCCGTAGCGGTTGGCGTGGCAGTGGTAGCTGCGCCACCCACAGAATCGACATCAGCACCCTGGTTGTTGGACATGATGGGGTCTGCGCCGCCGGCGCCATCGTCGCCAATGACCACCGTGTCGGTGACCGAGCTGGCGCCCGGCATGGAGGGATCGAACAGCACCGGGAAGGGTACCGTCCCGCTGATTCCCGGTGGCAAGACTCCCACCGGCCAAGTGTATTGGTCCGGGCCGGCCGGCGACCAGCCGATGCCGATGAAGTGGGAGAATTGCGGCAAGGTCTCCGTGAGCACGACGCCGGTGCCGGTCACCGCGCCGGTATTTGTGTAGGTGATGGTGTACGTTACCAGGCTGGAAGGGGCAACGGTCACCAAGCCGTCATCCACGCTGGCCGAAAGCTCCGGCGTGTCCGCGAAAGCGTAGACCTGATCCTGGCAGCGGTCGGCCACGTAGACCATGCCGGTTTCGGGGTGTACGCCAATCCCAAAGGGGTTCAGGAAGCGGAACAGGCCCAATTCCGGGGGGACGTCAACGCGAATGCTGGCAAAGGAGACGGTTCGCAACAGGGTGTTGTGATCGGTATCGATGACCGAGACGCTTCCCTGTGGTCCGGCCTTGCATCCGTATGGCGAATCTTCCAGCAGGAAGCCGCCGTTCGTGACGTAGAGCAGTTTGCGCCCCCGGTTGAAGGCCATCGCCGCTTCGGCAGGCCCCGGCAGAGGGATCGTCGCCACCAGGTCGTACTTCTTGGGATCATGGGCATTCAGACGCACCACGGCCAATTTGTTCGGATGGTGGTAGGTGGACGAGAGGTCATCGGCATAGGTGACGTACAGCCAAGTGTCTATCGCGTCGGAATACGCAGCGACCACGTACGGGCTGCCGTTGGGCATCCAGGCCAGTGAACCGCCGGTGGATTGGCTGCCGTCAAACGGAATCTGGTGGTACTCGTAGATATTCGTCGGGTTCGAAGGGGTCGAATCATCTTTCAACACCGTGATTCCGGTGGGAATACCGCTCGCGTGATCCCGATTGGCGATGTAAACGTAGCGCTGGTCGGGGTCTACGGCCACACCAAAGGGGGCGGCAAAGTGGGGAATGTCTGTGATGACCGTATGGTAATTTGGTGAAGCGGGGTCGCCCTCGATGACGGCCACGGTGTTATTGCCATGTTCGGTGACGAAAATCTTGTTGGTCGGCGTCATGACGGCATCCATCGCCGGGTTCGTCGCCAGGGGGATGTGCCCGATGAGCGTGTTGCTGATCGTGTCGATCAGTGAGACCTGGCTGTCGCTCAGGCTGACCACGTAGCCGATGTCGGTGTTCGGGTTGATCGCCACGCCAAAGATGCCTTCGCCGGTATCGGTGATGCCCTTGACCGGTTCGTTGAAGTGTACGCTGGCCGGAGCGCCGTCGATGAGCACGGCCAGCGGCGGCACCGGTGTCGGCAGGCCCAGGTCTCCGTGGAAGGGGACCACGATGCGGTAATTGTTCGGGTTGATGGCCAATTCCTTGGGCAGGATGGGTTGGAAGGGCAGAACCGGTGTCGGTGTTGGCGTAGGCGTGGGGGTGAAGGGCCAGTTGCCAAAGGTAACGCTGCTTTGGTGGTTGGCGGTAATCGTCACCACAGTCGAAGCGGAGAGGCTGGGCGTATAGCCATAGGGCGTGGACTCGGTGACGGTATAGGTCCCAATGGGCAGATCGTTGAAGGCGCACGAACCGTTTGCATCCGTGACACAGGAGACGGTCGGGTTTGAGTAGGCATACGGCAGCGGGGAGTAAAGCGTAATGGTAACGCCGTTCATTCCACCCTCGCCGGTTTCGGGTGTTGCGTTGCCATTATCGTCTCGGTATTTCCAGACGGTAAGGCTGCCGGCTTCGGTGAGCCAAAGAGAGACGGTGGCTTGTTGCTCCAGGCCTGCTTCCAGGGAGTGGAATTCAAAGTGGGCTTCCCACGTCCCGGTCGTGATGGTCAGGGGTACGGTGTCCAACACGGTTTGGGCCAGACCGGCTGAGCCGGTGTAAACGTGCCGGCCAAAGTTCGTGCCGGGATGAGCAGGGTCGCGGATTTCATAGAGAACGAAGTCGGGGGTGGTGGCCGGGCTGATGACCCAACTGGATGTGATGGTCTGGCCGGGGCGGACCATTGTCGGCGGCAAAGGGTCTACGGCGAAGGTTAGCGATCCGCCGGATGTCAGGGCCATCGTCGTGGTATGGTGGGCGGGGGCAGCCCGAACGTTGGGACTGCCGCGCGACAAAAGGGTCAGAGCAACTACCAAGCTCAGGGTGCATACGGTGGCCAAAAAGAGTCGGGTAGGTTTCAACAGTCCGCTGTTCATCAGCCGGTCTCCATGAACGATGTGGAAATGTTGGTTGTGCAATCAAGTCAGGAATCTAGTAACATGATAACACGAAACCAGGACTTCGTCAAGAGGCCCCCTGAAGGGGGGTACAAAAGGGTGAGCCACCGCCTTGTGGGGGCGAATCAGCGAATCGCAGGGCCCTCCAGCCAGTCATAGCCAATGGCCGGATCATCGTGGGAGAGGCGTCCCTCCTCGGCCGGATCGTAAGTCCGCGAGGTTACGTAGAAGAGGTGGGTTACCCCGCCAATTACTTTGCAGCCGTGGGCCACGCCCGCTGGAATCCTCAAGACTTTCGCCGGGTACATTTCTCCCAGGAGCACTTCCTGCGTTTCCCCGTATGTGGGCGAATCGGTCCGCAAATCGTGGAGGGCCACCTTGAGCGCGCCCAAAGGCACGTACCACCAATCTATTTGCGTGGGGTGGACGTGCCATGCTTTTGTCACGCCGGGATACATGCAAGAATGGCTGAGTTGGCCGAATCCTTCCCCGAAGAAGGTATCCGTCACCCGGATAATCTCACGAAAGAAGCCACGGTCGTCGCCGTGGCTGACGAGGTCTTTGATCACAACGCCTTCAATCAATGGAGTCTCCTATCTGCGAAATCCGCAGTTGCCATAACGTTCTCCGCCTGGTCGGGGCGCGGTTATCCTATTCCCGAACCCGGACAAGCCGGAACCAAAAAGGATTCCCGCCACGAATTGCACGAATTAACACGAAAAAAGAAAGAGAGAAAAATTCGTGAATTTCGTGGCAGAGATTTTCTTGCCCAGAAAACAAGAATCTCGTTGCTAAGCGCCTACGCATTGTCCGAGACTTCGCTCAGACGATGTGGCCCCTGACGGAGCAGTTGACAAAAGGGCAGGCCTCGGCGAGCAATGAATTGCCCGCCTGTTGTCGCGAAACCCGTTTCAACGGGTTTCCGTTGTCCTTGAAATAGTCTTTTTGTCGTTGAGCCGGTCTCACTCGCTGAAGTATTTGCTCCAGGCCGTTTTGTTCGGGGCTATGCCCAGCAACGCAATGGCCACGTATCTCGGCTGTTGAGGTTTGGAGCGCAGACGCAAACCGGCTTCGACCGGAGTCCGTCCCCCTTTTCGTTGGTTGCAGGAAACGCAGGCCGTAACTACATTGTCCCATGTGTTCTTGCCGCCACGCCACCTCGGCAAGACATGATCAACGGTCAGCGAAGATTTGCTCGCTTGCACACCACAATATTGGCAAGTATAATGGTCGCGGGCCAGGACCGTACGGCGCGAAAGGGGCAAGGTCAGACGCCGGGGGATACGCACATACCGTACCAGCCGAATCACCAACGGAACGTCCATCGCGAAATGTTCCGCACGCAACTGGGCTTGTGTCGCTTCCAGAAGCTCTGCTTTCTCCTTGAGAATCAACACAACAGCACGCCGCACAGAAACGACGTTCAATGGTTCGTATGTAGCATTGAGAACAAGTACGGCATCCATTTTACTTACACCTTAATCAATCTTGATTTGTAGTCGAATCAGGAACTGGCACCCCCATAAAGAAAATGGGGCTGCGCGGACAAATTACCCGCACACCCCCATATTGTTTTTCTTTTCTAAATCCATCATCTCTCAAGGGTGTGGAGGCAAACTATGTCCAAACTGTTTTTCATCAGACAGGTTAACGCCATTCACAGAGAGATACTCTTCGATTTCTTCTTTGGCCACACGGAACCTCCGCAGTAGAGCGGTGTCCGATCGTTTGAAGCCGGCCAACGTTCGTTTGGCGCACGTTGAACACCCCAACGACAATTTGTAGCTGCCCGGCTGACACTTTAGGCATCCGCACAGTCTGATCATCATCAGGGAGAAAGCCAGGCTGTCAGGGTCGGCCTCCGGCAGTTCGGCTATGCGATCCACCAACTCCTGCCACTTACCGTTTCGGATGTGGCGTAACGAACTCGTACTCCGGTGGGGAAACAATAACTCGTTGTTTTTATACATCTTGCAAGTCTACCCTGTTTAGAAGTTAGAGTGAGAAGTTCAACTTCCCTGAGAAGTTGAACTTCTTGGGCAATACTCGGGGGCAGGGATTCGAACCCCGATTCACGGATTCAAAGTCCGTTGTCCTACCGTTGAACGACCCCCGAATATACAAACGGGGAGCTCGCAGAACAGAGCATCGAAAAGCGGGCGATGGGATTCGAACCCACGACCTTCTCCTTGGCAAGGAGACGTTCTACCACTGAACTACGCCCGCATGGCGGCAATTTGTCCTGTCTCTGCTGCAACTCCCCGTGAGAGAAGCAGGGGGTACAGGACTTGAACCCGTAACCTCTCGTTTTGGAGACGAGTGCTCTACCAGTTGAGCTAACCCCCTCTACATCCTGGCAACGCAGATATTCTACTACAGTTTGCTTTCCTTGTCAAACGGCGTTTCTCGCCTTTCCTGCCCCCCCTTTTGTCAAAGCCAGGGACTTGTGATACAATGACTCGACGTTCGAATCTGGCTATCAACACGCAACTCTCACCTAACGGATGAACAATATGGAGCATTCTTTCCTTCCGGTGCTGGAAACGACAAAGCCGGTTGTCGAGACTTCACAACAGGTACACATCGTACGGGCGAAGATCCCCCCGGTTTGCGACCTCCTCTTGCAACAGCACATCACCCCTCCCCCCTGGGATCGTGTGCATCACTTTGACGATGGGTCGCCGCGCACAGTCCAATACCTGCTGTTGCTGGACAGCCTGAACTTTTGCTTCTGGCCAGCGCCCAAGTGGCGTTTCACTTATCGCGGTGAGAAGCTCGGCGGATACTACAGCCTGGCGACAGCCCTGAAACTGGCCGTCGAACGCGACCCCCGCTGGCTGGACGCAACTTTTCTCGCAGACGTGGAGTTGGCCGAGCTGGACGGCACGCTTGCCGGCAATCGCTCCATCCCCCTCCTGGCGGAGCGATGGCGCATTGTCCGCGAAGTGGGCCGCGTACTGGAAACGCACTACCAGGGCCAGGCCGTTCACCTGGTGGAAGCGGCGCAAGGTTCTGCGCTGAATCTGGTCGCCCGGCTCGTGCAGCATTTCCCCAACTTCCGCGATGAGGCCACCTATCGCGGGCAGCCCGTGGGACTCTACAAGCGCGCCCAGATCTTCGTGGCTGATCTGCACGGTGCGTTCGAGGGCCAATCGTGGGGCGACTTCCACGACCTGGACAAACTGACCACGTTCGCAGACTACCAAGTGCCTCGTGTGCTGCGCGACCTCGGCATTTTGCAATATGAGCCGGCTCTGGCCGAAATGATTGCGCGCCAGCGACTCATCCACTCCGGCAGCGAAGCCGAAGTCGAGATCCGCGCTTGCACCGTGTGGGCGGTCGAGCTGATGATTCGGGAATTCGCCTCGCGCGGAGTCCCCATGACCGCCGTAGCCCTGGACTGGATTCTGTGGAATCTGAGCAAAAACCCGGCATACCAAGCCAGTCCCCACCACCGCACCCTGACCACATTTTACTGATGTTCGAGATTACCCACCGCCATCACACTGCCCGTACCGGGTTGCTGAAGACCCCGCACGGCGTGATCGAAACGCCGGCCTTTGTTGCTGTCGGCACCCAGGCGGCGGTCAAAGCACTTACGCCGCAAGACTTGCATACCGTGGGCATCCAGGCCGTCTTTGGCAACACGTATCATCTATACCTGCGTCCAGGGGCCGAGGTGATCGCCAAGCTGGGAGGCCTCCATCGCTTTATGGGCTGGGACGGCCCGATTCTGACCGACTCCGGGGGCTTCCAGGTGTTCAGCCTGGGCGCGGCTATCGAACATGGCGTCGGCAAGATCGCCTCCATTTTCCCCGGCGAGACCCGCGGGCGTCCCAGCGGCTCCGGTAACCAATCCCTGGTACGCCTCGACGATGACGGCGTCACGTTTCGCTCGCACCTGGACGGTTCCACCCACCGCTTCACCCCCGAGTCGGTCATCGACGTGCAGCGCAAGCTGGGTGCCGACATCATGCTGGTGCTGGACGAATGCACCTCGCCTCTGCACGACCGCGCCTATACCGCAGCGGCCATGCACCGTACGCACCAATGGGCCGCACGTGCCCGGCGGCGATTCCAACAGACGGCGCCGGCCTACACCGGTACTGCCACACCGCAAGCACTCTTTGGCATCGTTCAGGGGGGCGCGTACCGCGACCTGCGGGAACAGAGCGCGCAGGTCATCGCCGGGCTCGATTTCGACGGCATCGCCATCGGTGGATCGCTGGGCAAATCCAAACAAGAGATGTTCCGCGTGCTGGAATGGACCGTGCCCCTCTTGCCCGACGAGAAGGCGCGTCACCTCTTAGGCATTGGCGAGGTGGCAGACATCTTTGCCATCGTCGAACGGGGTGTCGATACGTTCGACTGCGTGGCCCCCACGCGGATGGCGCGAAACGGCTCCCTGCTCTCGCGGGAAGCCGGCGCATCGTCCAATTTTCGGCTGAACCTGCGCAACGCGCGATTTCGCGACGACCCGGCGCCGGTTGATCCGGCCTGTTCGTGCCCAACCTGCCGGTGTTTTAGCCGCGCGTACCTCCACCACTTGATTCGTGCCAAGGAAATCCTGGCCCACCACCTGGCCACCGTCCACAATTTGTATTTCATGACCCGCTTGATGGCCGAGATTCGACAGGCGATTCGTCAGGAACGGCTGGCGGACCTGCGTGAGGAGTGGGGGATTTGCGCGTCTCCATGATCACGGCGGAATACCCGCCCAGGCAGGGAGGGGTAGGCGATTATACGGCCATGCTTTGCCGGCACTTGCATCGTCAGGGTGTGGAGACAACCGTGGTGACGACAAAGCTGCCCGCGGCGGCGGATTCGTCCCCGCCGGCCAGCCGCGTCATACGATCCTGGGGATGGCTATCGTGGCCCGCGCTGGAGGCGGCCTGTGGCGATGCGGATGTGATCCACATCCAGTATCAAACGGCGGCGTATGGCCTTCATCCGGCGATCAATCTGTGGCCAACCTGGATGCGCCGCCACCGCCGGCGGCCACGCCTGGTCGTTACCTTTCACGACCTTCGCGTGCCGTACCTCTTCCCGAAGGCCGGTCGCGTGCGCTGGTGGGTCACGCTTGCCCTGGCGCGGGGCAGCGACGCGGTCATCGTCACCAATGCGGCGGACGAGCGCCGTCTGCGCGACAGCGGCCTGGGAGCGCGCGTACACCAGATCCCGTTGGGCAACAACATTCCGGTCGCCCCGCCAGAGGGCTACGACCGCCAAGCCTGGCGTGCCCGTCTGGCCGTCGGCGAGGATGAAGGCTTGCTGGTACACTTCGGGTTTCTCAATAGCAGCAAGGGTTGCGAAACCCTGATCGAAGCGGTCGCGCAACTGCGACAAGCCGGAACCCCGGTCCGGTTGTTGATGGTGGGGGGGCGCACCGGCCATGCAGACCCCACGAATGTGGCCTACGCGGAACAGATCGAGGCACAGATGGCGAGTGCGGGCGTGGCCGAAGCGGTGATTTGGACCGATTTCACGGCACCGGACGAAGTGTCCGGCCATTTGCTGGCCGGTGACGTTGCGGTCCTGCCCTACCGTGACGGCGTGTCGTTCCGGCGCACGACTCTGATCACTGCGTTGGCCCACGGCCTGCCGGTGGTCACCACCCGGCCATCTCCGGCCATCCCCGCGTTGCGGGATGGAGAGAACGTCGCCCTCGTGCCGCCGGACGATGCGGCTGCGCTGGCCCGCTCCATCGCCCGCATCCTGTCGGACGACGACATGCGCCGGCGTCTGGCGGAGGGTGCGCGCGAACTGGGCACAACGTTCGACTGGAACCGCATCGCCCGCCAGACCGCCGGCCTGTACGGCAACCTGGTTGGGGATAGAGAAGGGGGAGCGACTGGGGAATACAGAATTCGGAACGATGAGCGCTGACCGAAGTAGGGAGTCGAAAGTCGGAAATAGGAGGGGAGAGCGCAAAACGTGCCAACGTTCAAACACGAAAACGCACCACGCAATACGCATTACGTGACATGTGCCCCCCGACACCTATTTTTACGAGAAAGAGAAAGGAAATGTCACCATCTAACCGGACGCCGGTAACCGGCCGCACACGCGACCTGGTCATCTTCCTGGATCGTATGGTCGCTGCTCTGGGACGGCACTGGCTGCTGATGGTCAACCTGTTGTTGGGTCTATACGTGGGCGGGGCCGTGCTGGCTCCCACGCTGATGGCGGCCGGCTTCGATGGCCCGGGCCATTTGCTCTACACGCTGTATGGCTTCACCTGCCACCAAATTCCGCAACGTGCATATTATCTCTTCGGGCCGGACGGCTTTGTCTCCAGCTATAACGTGGATAAAATTGTGGCGGCCGGCGCCGACGTCAACAACCTCCGGGCCTTCATCGGTACGCCGGCAATGGGCTTCAAGCTGGCCGATTGTCACCGCGACAACGCCATCTACTGGTCCATGCTGGTGGGGGGCATACTTTTCGACCTTTTCCGCAGACGCCGCACTCCCAAACCTTTGCCCTTTTCTATCTACCTCCTGTTGATTGCACCGATGTTCTTCGACGGCGTGTCCCAATTCATCAATGACGTGACCCCCTGGGGCTGGCGGACGTACAACGCCTGGGCCGTCTGGCTGACGGGCGGCATATTCCCGCAGAGCTTCTACGTGGGCACGCGAATCGGTACGCTAAACTGGCTGCTGCGTACCGTCACCGGTTCGCTCTTTGGTCTGGCCACCGTGGCCATGGCTTACCCCTACCTGGAGGAAGGCTTTGCGGACATTCTTGAACAGGCCGAGCAACAACTGCATCACGCTGCCATGAGGGACGCCCGTGAAAGCGAATAGCGAATCTGGTGACGGTCGGGAAGGGTTGATGATTTCTCTTTTGGAGGATTCACCGCTATTCAAAGCACTTTCCCCCAAGGAGCGTCAGGCTGTGGCTCCGTTGTTTCACCTTCGAACTGTGCGGCAGGGCAGTTTTCTCTTTCATGAAGGAGACCCGGCGGATCGTTTGTATCTTGTGGCGGAAGGTGAGGTCAAGGTGTTGAAGCACTCTTTGGGTGGACAAGAGGTGATTCTGCACCTGGCCAGTCACGGCGATTTGATCGGTGGAATCGCCATACTCGGCGAGCAACAGTACCCGGCCACAGCCCAGGCCCAAACGGATGTTCGCGTGGCGAGCCTGACGGGCCAAGACTTCTGGCAACTCATGCGCACCTATCCAGACATGGCGGCCAATATCATCACGATCTTGCTGTCCCGGTTGCGGCAGGCACACGAGACAATCCACCAGATGGCCTTTGAACGTGTCGAGAGGCGCTTGGCACGATTGCTCTTGCGCATGGTGACCAGGTTCGGCGAGCGTACCGGTGAAGGGGTGCTCATAAATATCGTGCTTACCCGGCATGACCTGGCGGCTATGACCGGAACTACGCTGGAGTCGGCGAGCCGGGTGATGAGCAAGTGGCACAAACAGGGCCTGGTTGAATCGCGCCACCGGAAAATCTTGATCCGCAAACCGCATGGTTTCGTTGAAATCGCCGAGGACCTGCCAGGACAATCCTCCTCTGCCGGCCACAACCCATGATCCTTTGGCGCAGGCTATGACCCGAACCGTGGGATAGGCGCTTTGCGTGTTGTCTATTCCGCTGTCAGTCGGCAGATGTCAGTCGGCAGATGTCAGATGTCAGATGTCAGTCGGCAGATGTCAGTCGGCAGATGTCAGATGTCAGTC